>CAMATH010000056.1 GCA_945860955.1 Planctomicrobium piriforme | reverse complement strand
TGGGGCGTGTCTGTGCATTTCGGTGCTACTGCATGAGATTGGTCACGTCTGGGCGGCCCGTTCGCTGGGCTTGAGGTCCGACGAGATCCTTTTGTGGCCGCTGGGTGGGCTGGCGGCGGTGGAATCGACGTCGATTCCCAAGGTGGATTTTCTGGTGGCGGCGGCGGGGCCACTGGTCAACCTCGTGATTTGCACCATCACGTTGCCGGTCATCGCGCTGTACGGTCCAAGTTGGCCGGGAATTTTGAATCCGACTGCGGGAATTCCGCTGGATCTGGCGGATCGGGGGTTCCGCGCCGCCGAAGTTTGTGAGGTGATTTTCGCGATCAACTGGGTATTGCTGCTGGCGAACCTGCTGCCGGCCCTGCCGCTTGACGGCGGGCGGATGCTGCGGGCGGTCCTCGCCGGCCGTTATTCCCCGTCCGCCGCCCAGGAGTGGGCGTTTCGAGTCGCGGTGGGGGCGGGGGTGATCGTGTCACTCGTTGCCATGCTGTTTTTGAAAAGCACGATGCTCATGGGACTGGGGACGTTCATTCTGCTGGGAGCGATTTTCGAATGGATGCAGATGCAGTTGGGTGAGCGTCAGGATGATTCGTATTTGGGTTACGACTTTTCGCAGGGCTACACCAGTCTCGACAATGACGAACCAGTCGCCGCGAAGCCACAGGTCAAAACCGCCGGCCCGATCGCCCGCTGGCTGGAACGACGCCGCGACGCGAAACGAGAACGGGTCGAACAGGAACAACACGCGGCCGAAGAACAGCTCGACTCCCTGCTGGAAAAAGTCCATCAGTCCGGGATGCAATCGCTGACGGCGACCGAAAAGAAAACGCTCGAGATTGCGAGCGAGCGGATCCGCTCGCGGACGAAGCAGGCCCCTTGAAAGCGACTGAGCGGGCCGTTCGGCAACTGGTCACGCGGTCGCCAGGATCCCGCGAACCACTTCCCCATGCACGTCGGTCAGGCGGAAGTCCCGTCCCTGAAATCGATAGGTGAGCCGGGTGTGGTCGAGTCCCAGCAGGTGCAGCAAAGTCGCGTTGAAGTCGTGAACATGGACCGGGTTTTCGGCCACGCTGAATGAATAGTCGTCGGTCTGGCCATAGGTCGTTCCCGGCGCGACGCCTCCACCCGCCATCCAGATTGAGAAACAACGGCCGTGATGATCGCGACCGTAGTTGCCTGCTTCCACCTTTCCCTGACTGTAAACCGTTCGCCCAAATTCGCCTCCCCAGACGACCAGGGTGTCGTCCAGCAGTCCCCGCTCCTTCAGGTCCGATAAGAGTGCCGCACAGGGCTGATCGACGTCGCGCGCCTGCAGCCGGATATCACTGGGAAGGTTGTAATGCTGGTCCCAGCCGCGGTGAAAGAGCTGGACGAAACGGACTCCACGCTCGACCATCCGGCGGGCCAGCAGGCAATTCGCCGCGAACGTCCCCGGACGGGAGACGTCTTCACCATACCGGTCCAGCGTCTGTGCCGACTCCCCTTTCATCTCAGTCAATTCCGGTACCGATGACTGCATTCGAAATGCCATCTCGTACTGGGCGATGCGGGTGAGGATCTCGGGATCGGCGGTCAAATCGTGGTGTCGACGGTTGAGCGCGGTGACGCTCTCGAGCATTCGCCGCCGCGAACTGTCGCTGAGTTGTCCCGCGTGCGACAGGTACAGTACGGGGTCACCCTGGGGCCGAAAGCAGACCCCCTGATGATTCGAGGGGAGAAAGCCCGAGCCCCAAAGCCGGGCATACAGCGGATCGTCGGGACGTGCCGCGCTCCCGCGCGAGAGCAGCACGACATATGTCGGCAGGTCGTCACTCTCGGATCCCAGTCCGTAACTTAGCCACGATCCTGTCGACGGCCTGCCAGGCAACTGGGCTCCCGTTTGCAGATAGGTGATCGCCGGGTCGTGGTTGATCGCCTCAGTGGTCATCGACCGAATGACGCACAGGTCATCCGCCCGGGTCGCGAGGTGTGGGAGCAGCTCGCTGAGCGCGACTCCCGACTGGCCGTGCCGTTGAAATCGAAATGGCGATGCGACCACAGGGAACTTTCCCTGGCTGGCCGTCATCCCATTCAAACGCTGGCCCGCGCGAATCGAATCCGGAAGTTCGGTTCCGTGTCGTTCACTCAGCCCCGGCTTTTCGTCCAACAACTCGACCTGCGACGGCCCCCCGTGCATGAACAGCGAGATGACACGTTTCGCTTTCGGAGGAAAGTGGGGCAGCGCGGACGGAGATCGGGACGGTTTCGGCCCGTTGGCGACACTGTCCGCGGTGGATTCATCCGCCCGCACTCCGCGTGGAGAAAGTGTGGCGAGGGCCGCCACGCCCAGACCACCAAACGTCTGACCCAACCATTGCCGGCGGGCCATCGACGAACGGGCCGTCGATTCCGAATGTTCAACAAAATCGGGCATGATCGGATTCACTCCTTGGTGACCGCCTCGTCGAGATTCAACATCACCTGAAGAACGGTGGTCAGCGCGGCCCACTCCGCCGAATCGATTTCGGAGCCATCCACATGCCGGACTGGAGGGGCATCCCCCACGCGCAGCAGCCGGGTCGCGGCCTCGGGATGGGATTGAAATTCTGTCAACTGCTCGTGGTAGAGCCTCTCGAACAACCGGGATTCCTCAGAATCCGGCAACCGACTTGTGAGTTGTCGAAACGCGCGGGCCACGACGTGTTTCATCGCGGGAACGGGCGAACCGCTCGCAGCCTCCCGCAAGAGTCGTCCCCCCCAGACACGGGCCGCCTCGACAAAGGTGACGTCGTTGGTCAGAACGAGCGCCTGGAGCGGCGTGTTGGTGCGGGAACGGTTGACGACGCACGTCTCTCGGGTCGGTCCATCCCACACCAGAAAACCCGGTGGCGGACTTTGCCGCTTCCAGAATGTGTACAGCCCCCGCCGATACAAATCGCCCCCCTCGCTTGGAACGTAACTCTGGCCGCCGTCGTATGAGACCGCCTCCCACAGTCCGGGGGGCTGGTACGGCCGCACACTGGGGCCACCCAGGATGTTTGTCAGGAGTCCGCTGACCGACAATGCCTGATCACGAATCGATTCGGCGTCGAGTCGGAAACGCGGGCCGCGCGCCAGCATTCGGTTGTCGGGATCCCTTCGGGAATTCGCGGGAGTCACGGTCGATTGTTGCCGGTAGGTGGCGCTGGTGACAATTTCGCGAACCAGTGATTTCATGTCCCAGCCCGACTCCACGAAATCGAGGGCCAGTTCGTCCAGCAGTTCGGGGTGACTTGGATATTCACCCTGGACTCCCAAATCCCCCGTGGTCTTGACCAGCCCGGTGCCGAAAATCGTGCCCCAGATTCGGTTCACCATGACTCGCGACGAAAGTGCCTGACGCGGATTCACCAGCCAGCGCGCGAATTCCAGCCGGTCTTGGGGAGTTGGCGCAGGGTCACCCCCCTGCCCCGCCAAGGCTGCCGGAACCGCCGGTTCGACCGCCTCGGTCGGCTGATCGTACTGGCCACGGGTCAAAATGAACGTCTTCCGTTTCTCCGCCCGTTCGCGCATGACCATCGTCGTCGGCAAACGTTTCTCCTCCTCGACGACTGCGGCGACGGTGGACCGATCGCGTTGATACACGCCAAACCGGTCCTTGTCGGAACTTTGAAGGTAATGACGCAGTAGCCGTTCTTTCTGGGTGGGTGTCCGTTTCTCCGGTTCCAGATTCAGGAGCGAGCGAACCGACTCGCCGGTCGCCCAGGCGGAGATTTCGTCGGCACTCAGCACCCGGTTGAACAGACAGACTTCGTCGACCAGTCCATTGAAGCCGAGACTGTCGCTTCGTCGACCGATCCGGAACGGTTGAGTAGTGCGGATCGATCCGCGCAGGTTATCGAATTCAATCACCCCCGGATCGAGTTCCCCATTGATGTAGATCCGCACGCCGGCGGCGCGACTCGAGCCATCGTAGGTCACGACCACATGTTGCCAGTCACTGACGATCGGGCGGGTCGATTTGACCCGAATCGCGTCACTTTCCGCCCTATGATTCAGGTGCGCGACCAGCTTCCCCTTCTCGTAAAACAGATCAAACCCCCGCAAGAACTGGTCGTCATCGATTTTCGAGAGGACGCAGCCCGCGTTGCCGGTCGTGGGATGGATCCAGGCTCCCAACGTGAACGAGTCGGTCCTTTCAAAATCAAACGACTCGACCCGTGTCGTAACACAGTGGGCGTAAGCATCGAACTGCGCCGCCCGGCCCTGAACGCCTGATGCATAACCAATCTTCTCGTCGGGGCCGGCCGCTGCCAGCGTTGGCTGCGCGTCGTGTTCTGGTGCGGCCGCGACTGTCGATCGAGGGGGCAGGTCGGATTCAAACGAAAACCGGGCGAGCAGTCCTGACGTCGTGGGAACCGGCAGCGTTGTGGTGGCGTCTTTTGACCATTCCGCCAAGTCCAATTGAACCTGCGGTTCGAGCGCCCGCCATCCCGCCTGAGCGTCATCGCGAGTCCGCTTCAGCCGGTTCAGCCGCTCGACCTGGTCGGCGGTCGGTGCGGAGATCAACGGGGGCGAGTTTCCCTCACCCTGGACCGTCCCCACTTCATCGACTTGATTGAAATACGCCAGCAACTGGTAGTATTCGCGCTGCGTCAAAGGATCGAATTTATGAGGATGGCACCGCGCACAATTCAGGGTCAACCCGAGCCAGACGGTGCCCGTGGTCTCCAAACGATCCATCACATACGAGATCCGAAATTCCTCATCAATCAGTCCGGTTTCGTTGTTCGACATGTGGTTGCGATTGAAGCCCGACGCGATGCGTTGCGCCTCGGTCGCGTCCGGAAGCAAATCCCCGGCGAGCTGCTCAATCGTGAACTGATCGAACGGTTGATTCTGGTTGAACGAGTCGATCACTCCATCCCGCCAGCGCCACATCGTGCGTTCGTTGTCTGTGAAGTACCCGTTGGTGTCGGCGTAACGGGCGGCGTCGAGCCAGAACTGGGTCTGCCGTTCGCCGAACCGTGGAGAAGCCAACAACCGATCGACCAGACGGTCATACGCGTCGGGCGCGTCGTCGGCGAAGAAGTCATCGAGTTCCCGTTCGGTCGGCGGGAGACCGGTGAGATCGAGTGTGACTCGGCGGATCAGAGTTTCGCGCGTCGCCGGGGGAGACGGCGCGAGCCCCTCGGCTTCCAGTCGGCCAAGAACCCACCGATCCACCGGTTGACACGCCCAGACGACGTCGCGTAGGGCGGGGGCCGCGTGCCGGCGTGGAGGAATCAGTGACCAGAATCGGTCGTACACCGCCCCGTCGGCAATCCAGTCGCGAAGTTGCCCGATCTGCTCTACGGTCAGCGGCTCACCCGACCCGGGGGGCGGCATCCGCAGTGCCGGATCGGTCGATGTCACACGTGCCAGCAATTCGCTCTCGTCGGAAACCCCGGGACGGATCGTGAAGACACCGTCCCTTTCGCGAACCGCTGACTCGCGTTCGTCGAGTCGCAAATCGGCTTTGCGTTGCCCCGCGTCTGGGCCGTGGCAACGGAAACAGTGTTCCGCCAGCAAGGGGCGGATTGTGCGATTGAACTGCCCGGAGCGGGGGGTGTCGGCTCCCATCGCACTCTGGATCGTCGCGAACAGAGGGATGAGTACCAGAATGGCGAGTCCCACCCAGCCGGCTCGCGTTCGTCGGGATTCCTGGAGAACTCGCATTCGCAGTGGCATGTCTCGCTCCAGCCGCGGCCATTCTCGCCGCGGAAACAGATCGCACGAAGTGGCACCGATCCCGTTCACCCCGCGAACAGCGCTTCGACGAAGTTGTCGGGGTTGAAAACCTCCATGTCGTCAATTTGTTCCCCCAGACCCACATACTTGACGGGGAGATTCATCTGCTGGCGGATCGCGACGACCACTCCTCCCTTGGCGGTCCCATCGAGTTTCGCCAGAACCAGACCGGTGCAGGCGACCGACTCCGAGAATTTCTGCGCCTGACTGACGCCGTTCTGTCCGGTCGTCGCGTCGAGCACCAGCAACACTTCGTGCGGGGCTCCCGGGATCTTATCACCAATGACCCGGCGGATCTTTTCGAGCTGCTTCATCAGATTTTGCTGGGTCTGCAACCGGCCGGCGGTATCGATCACCACAACGTCGGCCCCCGTTTCCAGGGCGCGAGCGCACCCGGCGTAGGCGACGGCCGCCGGGTCCGACCCGCTCGGCTTGGTGACAATGTCGCAGCCAATCCGCTTGCTCCACATCGTCAGTTGTTCGACGGCGGCGGCGCGAAATGTGTCTCCCGCAGCCAAGACGACTTTGCGTCCCGCTTTGTGCAGCAGATTCGCGAGTTTGGCGATGGAGGTCGTTTTGCCGACCCCATTCACGCCGGCGACCAGAATCACGGTCGGCCCGGTGGGGGCCATCGCGAGTGGGGACAGGAAGTTCTCGACGTCCCACAGGGTGTTTTCCGACCCCTTGAGCAGGATCTTGAGCCGGGCTTTCACGGTCGCCCAGATTTCGTCGATCACGACGGTTCGACCGAAGTGCTTTTCCCGCACTTCATCGACGATTTCGCGAGCCGCGGGCACACCCATATCGGTCAGGATCAGCTTGGAATAAAACTGTTCCAGCTTTTCTTCGGTGAGCAGTTCGCCCGATTTGAACAGGTCGCGGATGTCGGTCTGCAACAGCTCTTTCGTGCGCTGCAGCCCTTTTTTCAGACGGTCAAACAGTCCCATGGATCTCGCTCGATTTGCCCGTAGTGATCAGGCGACAACGCCCGGTCCGTCCATCGGAAGACAGGCGACCCCCGCAGACTCTACGGCCGATCATAAAGCGACCGTCCCAAGTGGGCAAGCGGGGGAGTTGTCCGTCGCGCGACGTACGGCTACCATGCGCTCCGCGCCCATCAGAAACCCCCTGCATCGCGAGAGAGACTCTCACGAGACTCCAGTAGAATTCCATGTCGACTGAACGCTTTCAAACTGTGCTGCTGTTTGGCGCCCCCGGCGTCGGCAAGGGAACTCAAGGACGCATTCTCGGGCAGATCCCCGGGTTCTATCACCTGTCTTGTGGCGAAGTCTTCCGCTCGCTCGACATCAATTCTCCCGAAGGCCGCGAAGTCTGTCGCTACACGTCGAAGGGGATGCTTGTTCCTGACGAAATCACGATTCAGATCTGGAAGCGACACCTCGACGGTCTGCGGATGCTGTCGTACTTCAAGCCGTACGAAGATCTGCTGATTCTCGACGGAATCCCCCGCAACCGGGCGCAGGCGGAGATCCTCGAGCAGTACGTCGAAGTTCTGAAAGTCATCCACCTCAAGTCCGTCGATACCGAGGCGATGATTCACCGCATCCGCCGTCGCGCGATTCGAGACAATCGCGTCGACGACGCGCACGAAGACATCATTCGCAAACGATTTGGCATCTACGAGGCCGAGACCCGTCCCGTCCTCGAGTTCTACACTCCGCGACTGATTACCGAGGTCGACGCCATCGGCTCCCCTTCCGACGTGTTGCTCAAGGTGCTGCAATGCGTTGTTCCCGTGCAGAACCGCCACTTCCGCAACGAAGAAGACTAACACCGGCGTCACCCAGTTTTCGCGGGTCGGCATGCTGCCGTTTGATACCGACGCCCCGCTGTACCATCGTCCCTGGGTGACCGCGGGCTTGGTTTGCGTCTGCTGCCTGGTTCACCTCTGGGTCACGATTTTCGACCCAGCCGCTGTCGAGCGCTGGGCATTGGCCTATGGCGTCGGACTGCATCCGCTCCAGTGGATCACCCGGAATTTTCTGCACGCAGACTTCGTCCACCTCTTTGGCAACATGGCCTTTTTGTGGTCATTCGGCCTTGTTGTCGAGGGAAAAGTCGGAGGCTTCCGCATGCTGGGTCTGTGTGCCACACTGGGCATCGGGCAGGCGGCATGGGAGCAGAGCTGCTCCTTCTGGTTCGTGGGGGGGACATCGGTCGGGATTTCGGCGGTGGTTTCGGGGTTGATGGCGATGGCACTGATCTGGGCACCGGCCAATCATCTGAGGTGTATCGCCCCGTGGAATCTGTTTGGGACACATTGGTTGCTCGAACCGTGGGAGATACCGATCTGGGGAGTCGCGGGTCTGTACCTGGGACTGGATGCCGCTCTGGCCGTCTGGAGCGGGTTTCATGTTTCGACGTCGCTGTTGCATTTTCTGGGAGGCGTCCTCGGACTGACCCTGGCGACACACCTGCTCGTGCGGAAAAAGGTCGATTGCGAAGGTTGGGATCTGTTTACGCTGTGGAGGCGACGAGAGTTCCTGGTGGAAAACGCGGCGCGACGTGCTGCGGGAATTCCGACAGTCCCGCTGGAACCAGCGTTTGCCCCCACCACCACATCGCTGGACCGAAAACTACATGAAATTGACCGCGCACTGTTTCGCAACCGGGTTGATCGTGCCTGGAGAATCCTTCAGTTGACGCGCCGCGTGGTTCCCACCTGGGAATTGCCGGAAGAAACGCTGTTGTTGATGGCCGAGCAGCTCGCGCGACTGGGACAGCACGCGAATGCGGCCGATTTGTTTGAAGAATATCTGCGACGGTTTGAGCGACACGCCGACCCGGTGCGATTGCAGCTCGCACAGATTCTGATCGAACACCTGAATCGGCCGCGTTATGCGTTGCGGTTGTTACGCCACTCGCCGGTCGAGTCCAACGGAGCCAGCGTTTCGATCCGGCTTCGCGAACAGTTGGAGCGGGAGGCTCAACGGCAGATTGATCTGGGGGCTTTTGAGCTGGATGGGGACGACGGACGCGCCAGGTAGTGTGGGGTTGCGACTTAGGTCGGCGGACAATTGCGACCAACGGGAGTCGGCCGTGCGAGTGTCAACTGACGCTGCCACCGGAAACGGCGCCGATTTTCGTATTCAAGCGGGCGGTTGTTTTTAGTGTATGCCTTTCGTGTGTTTCGTGCCTTTCGTGGTTCCGATAGTCCGTCAAACCACGAACAAATATCGGGCTGGGTCATCGCAGATGCGAAATCGTCCGGCACAGCCCTAAATCGCTCGCTTACGGTGTGAGCAGAGATTGGGAACCACGAAAGGCACGAAACACACGAAAAACCCAGAAAAAGAAAGGGGTTTTGACGCGACATGCACTGCGGCAAGCGTTTGGTGAACTCTCCTGGTACGCCTGATTCGCCGCCATTAGAG
Organism: Planctomicrobium piriforme; assembly: GCA_945860955.1. GTDB lineage: Bacteria > Planctomycetota > Planctomycetia > Planctomycetales > Planctomycetaceae > UBA10511. The sequence continues at coordinate 40,568 of CAMATH010000056.1, read as the reverse complement.
GTGCCGTCATTTCGGCTGCGTTCGGTTGGATTCAACCACCAGCCCGATTCCGCCGATGGGTTTCCAATGGAACTTGCTCTCGCATTCTTCCATGAAGAACTGGCACATTTTGAAATATTTTGAGATTTTCTGACATCCAATGCTTGAAACTGCGTCACCATGAGCGCACAATGGGCATCACACGCGGCCCAGATTGCCAAGTCACCCTCAAACACCCATGCTTCTGGACCAGCGTCGTCAACAGATCCTGAGTCTGATCGAAACTCTGGGCTTCGCCTCTTTGCCACAGTTGGCCGAACAGGCGGGGGTCAGTGAGTCGACGGTTCGTCGGGATCTGGAGGCGCTGGAGAAGATTGGTCAAGTCCGTAGAACACGGGGTGGGGCGGCGTACGTGGGAGAATCGATCGTCACACTGGACGAGCGGTCTTTTCAGGCGCGGCCGGAAAAACAGGCGGTCGGTCGAGTGGCGGCCGATCTGGTGGCCAATGGCGAAGCGGTTCTGCTCGACGGTGGAACCACAACCCTCGAAGTCGCCCGGCATCTGATTGGGAAGTCACTGCAGGTTGCGACGAATTCCCTGCCTGTTGTCAATCTGCTGGCGAATCAACCGCAGATCGAATTGTTGATGGTGGGGGGATACCTCTATCCGAAAACGGGGGTAGCCCTCGGTCCGCTCGCGATCGCGGCTCTGTCTCACATTCGCGTCCGTCGGCTGTTTATGAGTGTGGGAGGGATTACTCCGCGCGGTCTGTTCAACAGCAACACGCTGCTGGCGGATACCGAGCGGGCGATGCTGGAGGTCGCCGACGAAGTGATTGTGGTGACCGACAGCTCCAAGCTGGGGCACTCGGCCCTGGCCCATTTGTGCGAGCTGGGACGGGTACACCGTCTGGTGGTCGATTCCGGGATCACCGACGAATGGAAGCGGATTGTGGAAGCTGCCGGAATTGAACTGCTGATCGCCCAAGGACTGTGAACATGGCGTTGTCGTCCCCCGAATTGACCCGAGCCGCCGTCGAGCAAGTGGTTCGCGATGTGCTGTTGCGTCACCTCGGCGCGCCGGCCGCCCCCGCGACCAAGCCCAACCCGCTGGTGGTCAATATCTCCGCCCGGCACGTGCATCTGTCGCAGGAAGACCTGGAAGTGCTGTTCGGCAAAGGGGCGCAACTCGAAATTCAAAAAGATCTATACCAGGTGGGGTACTTCGCCGCGAAGCAGACGGTCGCCGTCGTAGGGCCTCGGCGTCGCATGCTGCCTGAAGTGCGGGTGTTGGGACCATGCCGGGGGGCGTCGCAAGTCGAACTGGCATTCACCGACGGGATCTCGCTGGGTATCGACCTGCCGGTCCGAATCAGTGGTGACCTGAAGGATACACCGGGCTGCTTGCTGGTGGGGCCGAAAGGGGTTGTCGAGTTGCAGTCAGGCGTGATCCGGGCGATGCGGCACGTGCATATGGGGCCGGCCGACCTGGCGTATTACGGAGTCAAGGACGGAGAGAAGATGAACCTGCGGATCGAATCGCCCGGTTGTGCGACCGTGCTGGAAGACCTGACAGTTCGCGCGGGGAAGGAGATCCGCCTCGAGGTTCACGTCGACACCGACGAAGGAAACGCGGTGAACCTCGAAAAAGCCACTAAAGTGGAGTTGTTGAAGGCGGAACCGTGCGCGTGTCAGCACAAGTAGTCACTGCGATTGAACTGAGTCGGACTTTCCGAATCCTCACAAGACCTTTCTGGAGTTTTGAACATGGCGAAAACGTTGGAAGCCCTTGGAATGATCGAAACCAAGGGTTTGATCGCGTTGATCGAGGCGTCGGACGCGATGCTGAAGTCGGCGAATGTGCAGATTGTCGGCTGGGAGAAGGTCGGCAGCGGGATGGTGACGGTGTTCGTGGTCGGTGATGTCGCCGCCGTGAAGGCCGCCGTCGACGCCGGCGCATCGGCCGCCAGCAAAGTCGGTGAAGTGATCAGCGTGCAGGTCATTCCCCGGCCGCACGAAGAACTGGCGGCGATTCTGCCCAAGCCGGGCAAGGCGGCGACCGGAGCGGCGAGCTAGCTTGCTGTGGCCATTCGTCGAGCCGCGGCCGGCAAGCGGGCGAGTTCCAGCCCATCCGCCGACGTTCTTCTGGAACAAGTTGTCACTCCAGGTGTGTTAGCAATGAATGAAGCCATTGGCTTGATTGAAACCAAGGGACTCGTCGCCCAGATCGAAGCGGCCGACGCCATGCTCAAGTCGGCCAACGTGCAGTTGGTTGGCATGGTGCAAATCGGCGGAGCGTTTATCACGACCATCGTGCGTGGAGACGTCGGCTCGGTTCGGGCGGCGGTTGACGCGGGTGCCGCGGTCGCGAAAAAGGTTGGCGAACTGGTCGCCGCCCATGTGATCGCCCGCCCTGAAAAGAGCGTTCTCGACCACTTCGTCAACAAGAAGTAGTCCGCCGTGGCGTGGATTTTTAATCCACGCGAATTCTTGACGCGTGGGGCAAACCCACGCTACGCCCGATGAAAATCCTTGTCGCCAACCTCGGTTCGACCAGCTTCAAATACCGGCTGTTCGACCTTCCCCAGGAGACGCAGATCGCCCGCGGCGGTATCGACCGCATCGGTCAGGGCAACAGCGCCTGTTTTGTGGAAATCGGGGGACACCGGGAAGAATCGACGTTGTCGGTTCCCGACCATGCGGCGGCGGTCAAGATCTGTCTCGACTCGCTGATGAATCCCGAATGGGGCTGCCTGAAATCTGCTGACGAAGTGTCGGCGATCGGTTTCAAGGCCGTCTTCGCCGGGAATCTCTCGGGCGTGCGGATTGTCGACGAAGCGCTGCTGGCGAAGATGGAAGAACTCGCCGACATCGCGCCGGCACATAACCCGATGTACGCCCGGGCCATGCGGCAGTTGCGGAAAGCGTTTCCGCAGATTCCGCTGGTGGCGGCGCTCGAAACGGCGTTTCACGAGACGATTCCCGAACCGAACCGGGTTTACGCCATTCCTTACGAATGGAAAGAGCAGCACGAAATCTGCCGTTGGGGATTTCATGGCGCAAGCCATCGATTTCTTTCGACACGCATGGCTCAACTGCTGGGACGCAGCGATCTGAAACTGGTGACGTGCCATCTCGGCGGCAGCAATTCGCTGTGTGCCGTGAAGAACGGCCAATCGCAGGCAAACACGCTGGGAATGAGTCCGCAGACCGGTCTGCCGCACAACAACCGTGTGGGAGACTTCGACGCGTTTTCGCTCCCGATTTTGCTGCGAAAGACCGGTAAAACGCTGGAACAGTTGCTGGAAGAGCTATCGAGCAAGGGAGGCCTGTTGGGCCTCAGCGGATTGAGTCCCGACGTGCGCGACCTGGAACAGGCCGCCGCGAATGGACACGTCCGCGCCAAATTGGCGCTCGATGCGTTCGTCTCGTCGATTCGGCTGTACCTGGGGGGCTATCTTGCCCTGCTGGGGGGAGCCGACGCGATTGTGTTCAGCGGTGGAATTGGAGAAAACAGCCGGCTGGTCCGTCGAGACGTCTGTCGCGACATGGAGTGGGCCGGCATTGAGTTGGATGAAGCCCTGAACGACTCGGCGAAGGGCGAGGCGCGTCTCTCGAAGCCGGGAAGCAAGGTTCAGGTGTGGGTCGTTCCCACGAACGAAGAGATTGTGGTGGCGCGCCAATCGGTCGAGGCGCTCGCCAACCGCGAGGCGAGCGGCGCGGCGTAAGCCCGCCGGTTATCGTCTCCCAAGTTTTCGCTCGAAGCCCCAGCCAGGATTGGTGAACGATGTTCGTGGCACGGATTACCGGAAGCCTGATTTCGACGCAGAAAGTGTCGTCGATGGTCGGGCAGAAGCTGCTGCTCGTCGAGCCGTTACGGGTCGATGAAAAGGACCAGGGAAGTCTGAAGCCAACCGGCCGTTCGTTCGTGGTGGTCGATACGGTGGGTGCTGGCGAAGGAGAGTGTGTGTTGTGTGTTCAGGGGTCCAGCGCCCGTTACACGCCCGAAACAAAGTCGCTCCCAATCGACGCGGCCATCATCGGCATCGTGGATCAAGTGCAGGTGTTCGGGAAGACGATCTTCGACAGCAAGAATTGAGTTTGGCGGGACGCTCCATGGATACTTCCGGTCGTGAGGAATTGATAGCCGGTGCGGTGCGCATGGAACGCGTGTTCCTGGGAGCGCTCCTCGCGGGGGCGACCTTGTTCGCGATGGTCGCGATCGCCGCTCGAAGCGGAGGGGCTTTTGCGGCGCCGAATGTCATTCTGGTGGTGGTGGCCTGCGTGGTTGGCGGAACACAAGCGGTTTTATCGTTTGTCGTGCCCCCCATGCACATCAACCGTCAACGTCGAAGTCTCGCCGAGTCACCAGCGGGGGTTTCGGATGCCGACCTGATAAAGATTCACAACGGGTCCGTCATCTTTTCCGCCGCGTTGCTCGAAGGAGCGATGTTCTTTTCGCTCATTTGCTTCATTGTTACGGGTGAGTGGTGGTTGCTGCTGCTGGTCGCCTTCTTCGCGGGATTGATGCTCAGGAAGTGGCCTTCCGCCGAGAGGCTGGAAACCTGGCTGGTTGAGCAACGGGACTTGATCGAACGCACATTTTGACGGTCTGTCGGCCACCAAGTGCCGACGTGGTTCCAGGTCGTCTTTTAGTCGAAAACCGGGTGAGTTGAAGAACATGCAGACAACGGAAGCGGCGATCCGCCAGGTGGTTCAGGAAGTCCTCTCGCAGCTCGGGCGGGCTCCGTTCACAGCGGCTTCTTCGCGCGGTCAGTCGGGTGATTGGGGCGTCTTTCCCACCGTCGACCAAGCGGTCGACGCCGCCACTGCGGCATTCAAAAAACTATCGACCCGGCCAATCTCGGATCGCGCCAAGGCGATCGACTGCATCCGGAAGATCACGTCGGAACAGGCCGAAGAACTCGGCAAGCTCGAATTCGACGAGACCAAGATCGGCCGGCTCGATCACAAAATCGAGAAGCTGCAGATCCTGCGGCTGGTTCCCGGTGTCGAGTTCCTGAAGACCGATTGCTTCAGCGGCGACCAGGGGATTACCCTGCTGGAGCATGCTCCCTTCGGCGTCATCGGCGCGATCACCCCGGTGACCCACTCGCTCCCGACATTGGCGGGCAACTCGGTCAGCATGATCGCCTCGGGGAACACGGTCGTCTTCAATGCCCACCCCTCGGGAGCGCGGATCGCGGTCGACGGAGTGCGTCGGTTTAACAAGGCGATCTACGCCGCGACCGGACTGGAAAACCTGATCACCATCATCGAGAAGCCCACGCTCGAATCCGCCGCCGGCATTTTCGAACACAAAGGGGTGCGAATGCTTGTGGTCACCGGCGGACCAGCCGTCGCTCGCGCCGCGATGGAGAGCCGAAAGCGAGCGGTGGTCGCCGGTCCGGGGAATCCGCCGGTCGTTGTCGATGAAACCGCGTGCCCAGAGAACGCCGCCAAGAACATCGTGAAAGGCTGTGCGTACGACAACAACCTGCTCTGCATCGGTGAGAAAGAGGTCTTCGCGGTCGATGCGATCTTCCCCAAACTGATGGATGCGCTCGGTCGCCATGGCGGTTTCCAACTTTCCCGCTCGCAGATGGAACAACTGACGGCGATCGCCTTCACGCCGGGTAAAGACCATCCGATGCTGAACCGCGACTTGATCGGTCGCGATCCGGCGGTCATCGCCGGCCTGATTGGCGTCAATGTGCCGGCTGGAACACAGATCCTCTACGCCGAGACCGACGAGTCGAATCCATTCGTCTCGCAGGAACAGATGATGCCGGTCCTCCCGATCGTGCGCGTTCGCGATTTCCGCCAGGCGGTGGATTTGGCCAAGAAACACGAGCATGGCTACCGCCACACCGCGATCATTCACAGTCGCAACGTGCGGAACATGACGATCATGGCTCGCGAAATGGACACGACGCTGTTCATCAAGAATGGCCCGTGCATGGCGGGACTGGGACTCGGGGGCGAAGGCTACCTGAGCTACAGCATCGCGACTCCGACCGGTGAAGGGGTCACGACGCCGCTGACTTTCACTCGCCAGCGGCGGTGTGTGCTGGTGGACGATCTGCACATCCTTTAATCACTGCCGAAATGCAACTTGCCCAAGTCGTCGGTCGCGTTACCTCCACCATCAAGCATGCCAGCCTGAATGGCTGGAAGCTGTTGATTGTGCAGCCGCTCGACGCGTCGCGCAAGCCCGACGGAGAACCGCAACTGGCGATTGATCCGTTGGGAAGCCGACAGGGAGACACCGTGCTGATCACTTCGGACGGAGCGGCGGTGCGTGACCTGGTGGGCGCGAACACAACCCCCTTGAGATGGGCGATCATCGGATTGCCCGACACATGAACAACGACGCGGCGTTAGTCGACGAGATCGTGCGGCGCATCCTGCAGCAACTGCCGGGTGTGGCGCAGACGCCGCGCCCCGAGCCAGTCACCAACCCCGAGCCAGTCTTCGTCGAAACGATAAGTTCGACTGAGGCCAATGGCGGTCGTCTGTTGACGCCCCCCAGCCGGTTCGAAGCCCCGGCCGCCGCACCGGCGCTGATCGACGTCGCAGTTTCGACGACCGCCAGCCCGGCCAATCCCCTCCCCTCCCCCGCCCGCACTGGTGTGTCGGGATCAGTCGCGGCGGTTCCCGCTCCCGTGAATCTGCCACCATCCGCATTCGGCCCCCAAGCGACAGTCGTCACCGCTGAGGTGACGATCACCGAGCGGATCATCACGGCGGAAGTTCTTGAAAAGCAATTGCACGGCGCTCGCATTGTGCGGGTGAGCGCGAAGGCGTTGTTGACGCCGTCGGCGCATGATGTGGTCCGCAGCCGTCGTCTTGAAGTGGTCCGCGAGTCCGCCGACCCGAAGACGAAGAGCGTCCCACGTGGTCGCTGGATCCTGGTGGCGGCGCAACCCACACCGGAATTGACTGGTGCGATCGCAACCTGGCAGGCGAGCGGTGCCCTCGTCGATCAGCGACTCGCGGGAGACCCGGCGGACGCGGCGACGCAGGCGATCAGCGCGATTTGCCGAGGCGAAGCGGACAACGTGTTCATTCTGTCGGCGGCCCCCGAATGGGTGGCGTGCCTGGCGAGTCGAAATGAAAAGGTGCGTGCCGCCGCCATCGCCGACGTGGGGGCGATCCTCCGTCTGAACGAGTCGTTCCGGCCCAACGTTGTCGCGTTCGACGGTTCGAAACGCGGTTCGTTTGAACTGACGGGGCTGTTCAAAGCCCTCGACCGTTAGGAGCGAGTCATGCGCATTGGCGAAGTCATTGGAAAAGTCACCCTGAGCCGTTGCCATCCGACGCTCCGTGGAGCGACGTGGCTGATGACGGTGCCGTTCACGCTCGACGGCCTGCGTGGTACCGAGAGCGGGCGCGGCGAACCGTTCGTCGTTTTCGATCATTTGGGCGCGGGTGAAGGAGCAAAGATCGCGATCAGCGAAGGAGGAGAGGCGGCCGCCCCGTTTCTCCCCGAGCTGAAACCGGTCGATGCGTACAACGCCGCGCTGTTGGATACCGTCGAATTGATGGCGGAATGAACTCGCGGACGCCCGCGAGTTTCCGCCCTTCTCATACGAATCACACTCCCACCTACAGAAAAGCCTCAGAGTCCCCATGAGCAACCAGTGGAATTCCGGCATCAACGACCGCAAGATCAAAGAGCAGATCTGCGAGATCGGCCGACGGGTGTACAACAAGGGATTCGCCGCCGCCAATGACGGGAATATCTCGTATCGCGTCGGCGACAACGAAGTGCTTTGCTCCCCCACGATGATCTGCAAGGGGTTTATGACTCCCGACGACATTTGTGCCGTCGACCTCAACGGCGGTCAGATCGCTGGGAAGCGGAAGCGCACCAGCGAGATTCTGTTGCACCTGGCGATCATGAAGGCGCGACCCGATATTCGCGCGGTCGTGCACTGCCACCCGCCCCACGCTACCGCGTTCGGTGTCGCCCGCGAACCGATTCCGCAGTGCGTACTCCCCGAAATTGAAGTGTTTCTCGGCGAAATTCCGTTCGCCCCCTACGAGACCCCGGGCGGATCGCCTTTCGCCGAGACTGTGTTGCCGTTCCTGAAACCGGGGACGAGCTGCATCATCCTCACGAATCACGGCACCGTCAGCTTTGGCAAAGAGCTGGAAGAGGCGTACTGGAAGACGGAAATTGTTGACGCCTACTGCCGGATTCTGATTCTGTCCCGGCAACTCGGCGGCATCAGCTATTTGAACGAACAAAAATCCCGGGAGTTGCTGGATCTCAAGAAGAAACTGGGGTTTGACGATCCGCGGTTCCATGTGGACAACTGTGACTTGTGCGGCAACACCGCATTCCGAGACGGGTACCACGAGAACCTGCCGCAACCGAAGGCGTTTGAACCGCCCCCGCAATACCCGGGCTACCTGCAGCCAGCCACGAGCGCGAGCATCCAGCCTGCGGGAACCATTCCCGCGGGTACGGATCTAGAGGCGATGGTTCGGATGATCACCGAACAAGTGATGGCGGCGATGGGGCAGCGCTAACGGCGGTTGACGGACGAATTTCCCCCACCTTCCAACGAACAGCGATTCCTGAGAGTCAAGCATGAAAGTCAGCATTATTGGCGGTGGCGGTCTGGTCGGTTCGTGCGCGGGGTTCGCGTTGCAGGCCGGGCGGATCGTGCGTGAGATCGTCCTGGTCGACGTGAATCAGGAACTTGTCGAAGGACAGGCCCTGGACCTGTTACACGGGGCGAGCCTGATCGCGGATCAGAAGATCTACGCCGCCCCGACTCAGGCGTGCGCCGACAGCGACATGGTGGTGATCACCGCCGGCCTGCGACGGAAGCCCGACGAAAGCCGGCTCGATCTCATCAACCGCAATGTGTCGCTGTTTCGGGGGATTCTGGGGGATCTCAAGAAGTCGGGACTCAAGAAAGACGCGATCGTCTTTGTGGTTTCTAATCCGGTGGACGTGTTGACGTATCTGGCGATCCGCGAATTGGGATTGCCGCCGGCTCAGGTGATTGGGCTGGGAACGGTGCTGGACACGACCCGACTGCGAAGCATGTTGGCGGCCCGCATCGATGTGCCGCCGACGCAGGTTCAAGTCACGATCTTCGGCGAACATGGCGACAGCATGGTGCCGATCTGGTCGCAGGCGCAGATCGCGGGTCTGCCGCTCGAGAAGTTCCCGGGGGTCAACAGCGCGTTGATCGCCGAGGTGGAAAAGAAAACTCGGGGAAGCGGTGCCGAGGTGATCAAGAAAAAGGGAGGAGCCGGCTTTGCGGTGGGGGTCTCGATCGCCGACGTGGTTCACGCAGTCGCTTTGGATCAACGCCGAATTCTACCGGTCTCGTCGTTGCAGTCGGGAGCCTACGGATTGCGGGACGTCGCGATCTCGGTTCCGACGGTGGTGGGCCGCAAGGGGGTATTGAACCACGTGGAAGTGGAGCTGTGGCCCAAGGAGAAGATCGCCTTGCAAAAGTCGGGCGAGGTGTTGCGGGAGACGATTCAGAAGGTTCTTTAGTCGCGTCTGAACGCACCAGACAAATTCAAGACCCGAATGGCAGTACTGCGCGTCTACCTCGTAGGGGTGTTATTGCAATGCCCAGGGTTGGTCGAGCGCAGCGAGTCCTTCCCTGGGTCACGCGACGAACCGGTTCTTACTCTGAATGGGTTTCATCTCGGCCGAACGCGTGAGTCGAACGATCAACGGTTCATGGATTTGTTCCGGAAATCGACGAGCTGTTCCTTCTTGCGGCCTGAAATGAAACCGCAGTCAGGCAGATGCGGTTCGAATGTTCGGAAACCACCGATTTGTGACTTTTATCACAGTACAAAAACGGCCGGTCGAGTAGGATTTCTGATGTTGACGACCTGAATCGAGTGTGTGACGACTTCGGTAGCTCCACGTCGGAGCGACTCGTTCTCCCGATCGGTTGTCCGAAATCCTGAAGGATTGCGACCATGGCGAAGATCAAGATTGACGACCTGCCGATGCTCGAGTCACTGACACCGGACGAGGTGAAGGGGATTTTCGGTGGAACCGACCCGACCATGGCGACGACGTTCACGCCGAGTACTAATCCGAATGGAACGTCAACGAGCGGAACAAGTGGCACCAGCACAAGCGGCAGTGGCGGAACAAGTACGGGCGGAACGCAACTTCCTGGGCCTGGCGTGACCGGCTACACTCCGAGCACTCAACCGTAGGAAGCCGCATTTAACCCCCCCTTCCCGCAACCGCACCGGTTGGTTACGCACGACGCGAATCAACCGGTGCAGCGGAATTCTGATCACAGCGCTATTGGCAAAACGCGTCGTGGAGAGGAAGATACGTTTCCTATTCCGACGGGTGGGCCCGGTGTCGTGGTCGGTTTGCATGCTCGTCCAAGCCACTGGATTCCAACTGGAACGGACAGCGCATGATGTCTCGAGTTCTGGTGATCGATGATGACGCGAAAATCCGACGACTGATCCGTCGGTCGCTGGAGCTGATCGGACTGGTAGTCGACGAAGCGGCAAACGGCGAAGACGGGTTGCGTCGGTTTGTCGCCGGGCCGGCCGACCTGGTGATTTGCGATATCAACATGCCCGAGAAAAACGGGCTGGAAACCATCATTCACCTCCGGCGAAGCGTCCCTTCACTGCCGATCCTCGCGATCAGTGGAGGGATCTCGGTCTACGGCATGGACTACCTGCCCGACGCCGCCGCGTTTGGGGCGGAGTGGACACTTCGAAAGCCATTCAGCGTCGCGGAGGTGCAAGGAGTGGTGATGTCGATTCTCGCGCCGTCAAAACCGCCCCCCAGCGAAGGCAAGAAAAACCGTCCGTCGGGTTGAGGACGAAACCACTCGCAATTCGCCGGGCGTGAGGCGATCCTTCGGGAAGCGCACATCGTCGCGGCGCAATACGGAGTGGTGAAATGACCGCGGGACGCCAAGCTCCCGCCGCTGCGTTACCGCATTTCAAAAACCGTTCTGTGGGGCGTTATCGACTAATCAAAATCGTTGACCCGCTCATTCCCGTCTTTCGTGGCCAGGGCCGCCAGAATCGAACGGTCAATCGACTTCGAAATCGGCCTGCACGATCCGTCGGCCATCGCGAAATGGCAGACGTCACCATGCCCGCTGCCGAAGCCGGCGATTATCTGGTAGACCTTGGTTTTCACTTCGTTGGGGTTCACCCAGTCAAAAATCGGGCGGTCGTTGTCGCGCGGGTCTTTCGGATCGGGAACACGCGCACAGCAACTGAGCGCGTCGCCCCAGAAACCGTATTGCGATTCGCCAAACACCAAGGTGTGCGACGAACCATCGCGAATGAATCGATCCGAAACCGAACTGTTGATGAAGATCACGCCGTTTGTCGGCTGAGTTCCCATGCAACCACGATAGGTGCTGTAACCGAGGCCACCGGGGCGGTTCTGGGCGAGAGCCGCGCTGGGGCATTCGAACGGCTTGATTCGCATTTGAATCGTCTGCCAGTTCTGGCCGTAGACACCTTTGGAAAAGTCGGTGCCGAAATCTTTCGGCTTGCGGTAGTCGATCACCGCTGTCCCCTGATCCAACTGGGGAAGCAGCATCGCCTGCCAACCCCACAGGTCGGAAATCACCAGCGACGTCGGCGCAACCAGTTCGATGGTGGTGTTATCCGGCTGGCGGAAAATCTGGTTATCGAACGTGTCGATCTGATACGCCCACCGGGGCCCCCGAACGTCGCACGTGCTGTTCGGCAGATTGGGATTGCAGAGCCATCCCGAGGGAAAACACTGGTGGGAATCGAGGTAGTTGTGTGCCGCCAAGTTGATCTGCCGGATATTGTTCAGGCATTCCTTCTTGCGGGCCGCCTCGCGTGCCTGCATCACCGCCGGCATCAGCAACGCCACCAGAATTCCAATGATCGCCATCACGACCAGCAACTCGACCAGCGTGAATCCACGCCGGGGAGTGGACAAATCAATATCGCTATCGCAGACGTCCTGAGCGCTACGTCGCTGCATGGGGAGGCTCCAAATCTCAATGGGATCGGGCGCACCGGCATCGGCACCGGGAGGCTTTTCAAGGATATCAGGCAAATCGGATGGAATCAACCGGCTAATTTCTGGCAATCCGGGCAAACTGGAAAGCTGGCAGGCCAAAATTCTTCCCGGTAATCGGACCAACCGGAAAGATCGTTCAAGTCGAACCCACCCCAACGCCGATCTGTTTGGGGCGTGATGCTTCGCGATTCAATCGGGTCGATTGGACCGGGGCTCTTCTGGTTCTGTTGTGTTCAGGTCATGATGACCTGGCCTTTCTCCATTCCACAGGGATGTTGGCCCCATGCAGTCGCGATTGAAGCTCTACACAGGTGAAGAAGCTCAAGAGTCGCTGGTGAACGAAAATCGGGTCACGATCCCATTGGGGGAACTCGTCTCCATTCTGACCGACGCGTCTCAGAGCCGCCGTGCCTGGCTCCGCGACTTCCGTCACGACGACGTCCAAATCTCGTCCGACCTCTACGAAGTCCTGTCCACATACTGGAATATGCGCCGCGGGGCCTGAGCGCGGACGGATCCAGATTGGGAAGTGGATCGCTATGATCCACAACCCAAATCACTCTGGAACTCCCCCGCATGCAGGTTCATTTCCAAAACATTTCCCGGTCGTTTCCCGGCGTTCAGGCACTGTCTGACGTTTCGTTCGAGGTCGCCAGCGGCGCGTGTCACGCGTTGCTCGGCGAGAACGGCGCGGGGAAAAGCACGCTGGGGAAAATTCTGGCCGGACTCTATCGGCCGGAATCGGGGCAGATCGCGCTCGACGGGCGACCAGTCCAGTTTCATTCGCCACGCGAAGCGATGCGGGCTGGCGTTGGGATTGTGCATCAGGAATTGGTGTTCTGCCCCGACTTGTCAATCGCCGAGAATCTTTGCCTGCACGATTTGCCCAGCCGCGGCTGGTGGCTTGATCGTGCCAAGCTGCGTGATCGCGCCCGAACGCTGCTGGCCCGTGTCAGGCTCGACGTCGATGTCGACGCGCGCCTGGGGACATTGTCCCTCGCCCAGGAGCAACTGGTTCAAATCGCGGCAGCCGTCGGACTCGGGGCGCGGGTTCTGGTCTTTGACGAACCGACCAGTTCACTCGGGAGAGCCGAGACGGACAATCTCTTTCAACTGATCCGCGCGCTTCAGGCGGAAGGGACGACGATTCTCTACGTCTCGCACCGGCTGGAAGAGATTTTTGCCCTTTGCCAAACCGCGACGATCCTCCGCGACGGGCGACATGTCGCGACGCGACCAATTGGCGAACTCGATCCGCAGGGAATCGTCCGGCTGATGGTCGGGCGAAACGTCGACGCCGTCGATGTGGGAACGCCCGTGCAATCCATGGGGCCACCCAGAATTCGAGTTCGCCGGCTGTCACTTCCCGGTCGCTTCACCAACGTCAACCTGGAACTTCGTTCGGGGGAAATCGTGGGGCTGGCGGGGTTGGTCGGTGCGGGGCGGACCGAGTTGGGCGAAACGCTGACCGGGCTGCACCCGGACTACACTGGCGAATTGGAGGTTGACGGAAACGCCATCCGCATCCGCTCGCCGCGCCAGGCACTCAAGTTGGGAATCGGACTCATACCCGAAGACCGCAAACGGCAGGGACTGGTCTTAGGGATGTCGGTTCGCGAGAACTCCACCCTGTCGATCCTCGACCGACTGCGGGGCTGGTTGGGAAAACTGAACCGGAGTCAGGAATTTCAGATCGCCGAGTCGGCCCGCCAGCGCCTGGCGATCCGCACGCCGGATGTCGAAACGGTGGTCTCCACTCTCTCTGGCGGCAACCAGCAGAAAGTCGTGTTCGCACGCGGTTTGGCGACAGGGTGCCGGGTGTTAGTGGTCGATGAACCGACCCGCGGCGTCGACGTGGGGGCGAAACGCGAAATTCATGAACTGATCATCGCCCTGGCCCGGGACGGAACGGCGATTCTCTTGATATCGTCCGACCTGCCTGAGTTGCTGGCACTGTCCCATCGGCTGGTCGTGCTGCGCCGGGGCCGAGTGGTCGCCGAGATTCCGCAAAGCGAAGCTACGGAGGAACGGGTTGCGGGGGCAATGACCGGGGTCGAGTCGATGGCGTTGACGTCCATGCCAACGTGAAACTCTGTTTCACACTGAGTGCGGGGCTTGTCCCCGCCTTTCCTTCATCCGGCATCAGCGATTCGCGGACGGAAACGACTCCCGGCCGACGCTTTCGATCACCGGTTCGAGGGTGCCGTTGATTTGCTTGCACCGCGCATCATCCGTGTCGCAATGGACCAAGTGTTGAACTCGACCGCTTAACCGCAGCACTAGAAGTCCGCCGGGCTCGAGAAAATTTCGCCCGGTTGGGCGCTGGATCCAAAGCATGCAACCGTCAGTCTCAATCTCAATGGGTTCCGCGGGCGAGCATGAAACAGTCCCTTGTGTGTCGACCAGTACAACGGGGTCCATTTTGGTAAAATCCAATTTGCCGCCGTCTTCATGGATCGCGTGTTCGAAATACCACCGCCCATCCTGGGTTGTCAACGCGAAAACGGTACACTTTCTTCTTTGCGACGACCAGGGGGGGTAGGCGAAAAACGGCATATCGTGCAGACCTTGATTCTCGGATGCGCTCCATGGAAGATCATATCGTACCGCCAAGGGCCTTTCTTGTTCTCCGTTCATTGAACGTAATTCCAAGAGCTTCTCCGTCATCCGCACTCGCCATGAATGCACAACGCCGTTATCGCCCTTCAGTAACGGAGACTCAATCGATGGCACCGCATCGGTGCGTTGATCGAATAGAATATTGTGCATGGTCCTAAGTCGATGTAAACACATATTGCTCGACCACATGGAATAGCCGCACTGAAGGGGCCAGGCACACGCAATGGCGCAGAGTATGATCCCGACGCAACGAAGGAACCATGCCCTGTTAAGAGTCAATCGCTGTGACACCATCATTGCTCCGATTGAGAATACTCTGAGATTTCGTGACTTGTGTCGCTCATTGAAGCAGGTCCAGTTCTCCTCAATCGGCTTGAACGCCGATTCGTTATTCGTTCCAGGCCAGAACACGCTCACCGGCAACCAATTCCTCAATGCTCTTCTGTGCAGTTTCTCGCGATGATTCTATTCCACGAACGCAATGATCACAACGACTGAAGTCATTGAAATTCAACGGTCGGCGACAATCGCGACTTCCTGACCCGATGTTCGTTCGTATTTCGCAATGCGTCACAAGCGACACGTTCGTCCGGGGCAACCCGCTCGACTCTGACTGTGGCTGTCAAACGGTCGGCGTTTGGCACCCGGCACTCTGAGAAGGAACCGAGCGAAAGTCGCGTTTCGCACCGCGCGCAGTATATAATCCTGTCGCGTAACCGCTTCGTGCCGACACCGCTCGGCGGATTCTGAACTGATCGACTTGAGAAAGAGCATGACAGACACGTTCACCCTGGGAGTTCATGGTGCCGCGGGCCGGATGGGACAGCGGATTGTGGCGCTGGCGTCGCGTGACTCGCAATTTCGTCTGCGGGCGGCGCTTGAGGCTCCGGGATCCACGCAACTCGGGAAAGACGCGGGAGAACTCGCTGGCGTCGGACGATTGGGTGTTCCGGTCACCTCTGAACTTGCCGACCGGGTAGACGTGATTATCGACTTCTCCGTACCGGCGGCCGCCGCTCGCATCGCCGAGTACTGTGCGGAACGGAAGATTCCTCTGGTCATCGCCACGACCGGCCTGGAGGGGGAAATCCGTGAACGGGTGTTGGCGGCATCCCAGGAAACCGCAGTCCTGATTTCGCCCAGCATGAGCTTGGCCGTCAATCTGGCGATGAAACTCGTCCGGGAGGCGTCCAAGGTTCTGAAATCGGTTCCCGAGGGAGTCGATGTCGAGGTGATTGAACGGCACCACCGTTTCAAAGAAGACGCCCCCAGTGGAACCGCGCTCAAGTTTGGCCAGATTGTCGCCGAGGAAATGCACCAGACCGACCATGTGCATGGCCGGCAAGGGCGACCCGGCGTGCGCCCTCGCAATGAGATTGGCTACCACGCCTTGCGGGTGGGGGATAATGTCGGCGAACACACCATCGTATTCGGCTTGATGGGAGAGACGCTGGAAGTGACTGTGAAAGGGCACACCCGCGACAGCTATGCCTACGGTGCCCTGTCGGCGGCCAAGTTTCTGGCCACGAAGAAGGCAGGGCTGTATTCGATGGCGGACGTGATGGGATTCTGATGTCCGACCTCCAGACGCTGCATCGCGGCCATTCCCGCAACTTCGAGAACTTCAAGTTCATCTACCCGGTTCTGTCCCGCCGGAGTCGCGGGATTTCGATCGGGGTCAACTTGAACCCTGACAAGGTCTGCAATTTCGACTGTGTTTACTGTCAGGTCGATCGCCGCAGCCAGGCCGAGTCAAAGTTCGTTGAGACCGAACGATTGCTGGCGGAACTCGATTCGATGCTGGACTACGCTGCCAGCGGCGAGATTTTTCGCGAAGGAAAGTTCGCGTCGACTCCCGCTGACCGCAAGCGCATCAACGACATCGCGTTCGCCGGGGACGGTGAGCCGACGACGTATCGCAACTTCGACGAAATCGTCGCGGCGGCGGCGGCTTTGAAACAGAAGCATGGCCTCAACGATGTGAAACTGGTGCTGATCACCAACGCCAGCATGCTGCACAGGCCCGCGGTCGCGCGGGCCCTTGAGATTCTGGACGCCAACCAGGGCGAAGTCTGGGCCAAACTGGAAGCGGGAACACCTGAGTATTTTCAGCGGGTCGATCGGACGCCGATCCCGTTTCGGCAGATTCTCGACAACATCACATCGGCCGCCCGCGTACGGCCCATCGTGATTCAGGCCTTGTTCATGCGGCTGCACGGTGATCCCCCCTCCGTGGAGGAACTCACCGCGTGGTGTGAGCGATTGCGGGACATCCGCGCCGCAGGTGGACAGATCCGCTTGGTCCAGGTTTACACAGTGGCGCGTCGGCCAGCCGAGGATTTTGTCGGGGCGCTGACCGATACCGAGCTTGAGGAAATCGCAACGTCGGTGCGCGATCTCGGGATGGCGGCAGAGGTGTTTGGGGCGGCGTGATCCCGTTTCAGAAAACCGGTGGAAACAATGGGCGACCTCAAGAATCCGCGATTGATTTACTTGAAGGGGTGGCTGTTTCTGCTGGCGGGGATCGTGGCCGCTGGTTTGGTCTGGTGCGAACGTCCGACCCTCAAGGTGGCAATGTTGCTCGCCATCAGCGTCTGGTGTTTCTGCCGATTCTACTACTTTACGTTTTACGTGATTGAACACTACGTCGATCCGGAATTCAAGTTCGCGGGGTTGTGGGATTTTGTGAAATACCTGTTGCGAAAGCGTCATTAAACGAGCATCGCGACAGCCGCACAGGGGGCTGTCGGTTTTTGCGATCCGGTCGCGTGTTTGCCAAAACCGGAGCGACGCTGCGGAACGTTTTCGCTACAAAACCGCCAGCGCCAAGGGCCGGCAGTCCCTACCGACGACCGCTTCCTGACGGGCGGGGCTCCGGTTCGGTGGTGAATTGTCCGCAATGTGTCCCCCTTCGGCAAACCACAAATCGCCCGCACCTGTTGTTCGAGCCGGCAAGAGGTCGCTCAAGGAATGTTCGATTTTACCCCGCACGCGGTATAGAATTCATTCGACGCATCCAATCGACCGTTTCTCCGTTGGCCCCCTCGGTCCATGTCCTCTTCAACGAACCGCGAGACCACATCATCACGCCGGCCGTTGCCCGGCTGGGGGCGCGATTCGTCTCAAGTCGCGGAGACGCTCCGCGGTTCCCCTGACGCACCACAGGCACCCGTTGGAAACACAACCGGGCAACGGAACCCGCTTCCCGGGTGGTCTCAAAGCCCAATTCCCGGTCCGCCCGACGAGCCGACCAACTTTGCATTCGAATTCCAGTCGTTTCCCGAGGGAGACGACGCCCCGGGTCCCACTGCGGAAACCACCCCCAACGCGGATTCGGTCCTATTAGAACCTACGCGTGCCAGTCGCGCCGCACTCCCGGGATGGAGCGCGAATTCCCCGCCGGCGAGTTCTGTCACTGACAACGCGGAACCCGCCGTCGATTTCGTTCCGGTCGCAAACCTGGTGGCCGACGATGCGCCGCGACGGCGTCGCCGTGCCGAATTGCTGGGAATGGGGGCGATCTTTTCCATCGCCCTGCACTTCGCGGCAGCCACCCTGCTGGCGACCGCTTCGTATGACTTGTGGTCCGAGCCACTGCGAAATTGGGTTGAAGCCCGGCTCGAAACCGAAGTGCCGCTCGAACTTCCCGAGCTGGAGATCGCCGACGTCGAGCTGGCCGACCCCGCTGATCGGGAAACCTCGTCGGGACTGGCGATCAACGCCCAAAGCGTTGGTGCCGAGAAGTCCGCGATCGCGGAGCAGAAAATGGCACCACTCACTTTCCTGGACGCCATCGACATCGAAACGGTCGCCCCTCGGCCCATGTTTGATATCCCTGCGGGCCTGGAAATCGACCAGCGGATCGTAGTCCAGGGAACGACCGGAGATTCGCTGCTGGAAGTCGAGGCGGCGCTCGACCGGATCACACACGAAATCGCCACCCAACTGCAAGAATCGAAAGTGCTGGTGGTCTGGCTTCTCGACGCTTCCGACAGCTTGAAGAGCCAGCGGACACGCATCGCCGACCGACTCGACCGTGTCTACCGCGAGCTGGGGGCGCTGGAGGAAAATGGCCGGGTCCTGCCCCGCCACGACCAGGGTTTAACCTCCGCCGTCGTGGCTTATGGCAACCAGACCACGTTTCTCACGAACGAACCGACCAGCGAGTTCGAACGCGTCCGGCAGGCAGTTCGCTCGGTCCCCTCGGACCCGACCGGAGTGGAGAACGTCTTTACCGCGGTCGAGCAGGTCTTAAAACGCTGGGGCAAGCTCCGGACGACCGAATCGCGCAGCGTGATGCTGGTGGTGGTGACCGACGAAACGGGAGACGATTTCGCGGAACTCGAACGTTCGATCCTGTTGTGTCGACATACGGGGGCGAAGGCGTATGTGGTCGGTCCGTCGGCGATATTCGGCCGACGCCAGGGCTTCGTTCCGTATGTCGCACCGGAGGATGGCAAGACCTATCAGTTGCCGGTGGATCTGGGTCCAGAATCGTACGCGCTCGAAGTGGTCCAAATGCCGTTCTGGTTCGCCGGCCCGCAGCATGAGTTCCTCTCATCGTCGATGGGTCCGTACGGACTGTCGCGACTCGTGCGGGAGACGGGAGGCGTCTATTTTCAGACCACTCTCACCACCAGCGCCGCGTTTTCCCCCACGGGGATTTTCAATCCCGCCGATGTGAAGCCGTTCGCTCCCGATTACCATTTCAGCACGCCGCAAGAGTACATCCGCGATGTCAGCCGCCATCCGTTACGGGCGGCAGTGATGCGGGCGGCCGAATTGAGTCGCAAGGGAAAGGTGCAAGGGACACCGCCCCTGGAAATGCGGGTCGCTCCAGGAAATTACCTGGCCCGACTGACGGAAATGCAGAAACCACTCGCCGAGTCGGCATACGCGATTGACGAAATGCTCGCGGGCTTCACCCCGGCGGTGGAACGGGAATACGCCAAGGAAACGCAGCCGCGCTGGCAGGTGAACTACGATCTGTCTCTGGGGCGTCTCCTGGCGATGAAAGTGCGGGTGAGTGAATTCAACATCACCTGTGCCCAGCTCAAACAGCTCGGCTCCGGTGAGGTGGAACAGAAAACGAATCACTGGATCTTCCGACCATCGGCGGAGCAGTTCGCTGGCGGGGCGGCGTCTCGGCGAATGGCCCGCGAGTCGGAACGGCTGTTGAAGCGGGTTGTCGAGACGGCACCGGGAACCCCCTGGGCAGTCTGGGCGCAGCGGGAGTTGAGTCAGCCCCTGGGGGTGGAAGTGCTGCATCGTTTCGACCCGCCACCCAAGCCTGCCGAGCAGCGACCGGCTCCCCCGGCGGCTCCCGCGACACCGGGAAAAAAGCAGGTGCAATTGGCGAACGATCCTATGAAACGCCCGCCACCGGCACGCCCAACGCCCCCTCCTCCACCTCCGAAACTTCCGAAACTTTAGGTCCCTGACCAAGATCCAATCCGTCGTTTTGCCGGGTTCAGTCGCGACACGCGACAGGTGGCACGGAGGCAAGCCGTTCGAAGAATGTAGCCCGCATTTTCCAAATGCGCGGCCCACTGTGGGTTTTTCGTCCCTCGACGCACTGCGGGCTGGCGCAATCCCCCAGGAGATCCCTCCGTCGCCAGATGAGTTGGACTTCGTCGGGGCTTCGCCTCTTCGCCGCGCCTCTCGCCATTCCGCGACGCCCCAAGTCGTGTGATTTTGGCAGGATGAAGAGAATGAATTCACAGCATGAAAAACTCGGCGTGCTTCGTCGTGAGTCTTGGGCAGTCCCCAGTGCGTTTTTGGGACGGCGAAAACACAACGGGGCCAGTCTTTCGGAGAAAGACGGCTACATCAAGAATCCGCGGCCGGTTGGTTGTTTCCTGACCAGGTCGCAGCCTCGCGAAGCAGGCGCTTTCGTTCGAGGCGCGACGCACGCTTCCATTCCGGCGACTCGTCCCGACTGCCGGGATCGGGTCTCTCGAAACGTCGTGACTTACGTTCGGCGGCGGCAGTTTGGAAGAAGTTGTCGTGTCGGGTGACGCATTGTGCTGTCGAACTGGCGGTGAGGGATTACAACGTGGATTGAAATCCACGCGAGCGTCCCCCAATCGCACCTGTCTCGCGAGTTCGCTCGGTGAGGAATCGTCCCAAACCACCGTTTCGTCGCGCATCTGATAAGCCGCCGGCGCTGCGCGACTGCTCGCTTTCAGCGGCAGCAACTGGAAACGGTCAATCCCATCGGTCGCCGGGCAGATCTGCCAGATCGCGCGGGCCATCTCGACCATGGCCAGACTCCCCAGCGCCTTGGGCAGCGTGATCTTCCCAGCGGCGAATCGAATCAGATCCGCCACGAGGGGCGTCACCAGCACAACCGACAGATCGAGTTCATGGGCCAGCCGATTGAGCTGGTCGAACAGCGTCCGCAACTCGTGTTCACGCCATCTCGCAACCTGAAACGGCAGAGAATCGATCACCAGCATTCCAAGCCGCTCCCCACTGGCAGTTCCCTGGCGAGATCGATTCCACTCCAGTATCTCCCGACGCAGTGACGGGAGATCCGTTGGCAATAACAGACTGCGCTCAGGGAGCGAGTTTTCATTCTCCGATGGCTCAGCGACTCCGGTGATCACCAGCAACCGATCGAGTCGTCCCCCCGCCAGCGCGATCCGCCGGGCAATTCCAGACCGGGGATCACTCCCGGCCGAAACCACAACCACCCCCTGCGGCGGCTGCGCTCCCGGCCCCCCCCAGAACTCCTCGTCTCCGGGCAGTGCCACCCCCGCCGTCACGCGGGCGGCCAAGTCGGAAATCACATCCGTGGCGTCGCCACCAGGAGTGGGGACGAGCAGAGTCAACCCTCCCCGGGGAATCCGGTCGCTCCAAATCCAGGGCGGATCGAATACGGAATGTTTGTCCATCTTCCACGTCACCATCCGGGGGGCGGTTTCTGCGGGCAGAGTCAAAGCAACGGCTCCTGGGCCTTCCGACTCCGACCGAGCCAGCTCATTCAGCGGGCGTTTTCTGGGAATTTTTGAACTGGCCATGTTGCACCACGCGAGAAAATCCTTGATCGGAATCGAACACATGTCACTCGGAATCTTATCATACACCAGAATACTACTGCCATCAATGCCAGTATGCACTTTTGTTCCCTTTTCTCCGCGCGATCACAGGGAGTTCTGCTGACGACACGCAATCGAGGACATCCTGTCCACCCCTTATCATCCTCTTCATCCGGTCTCAATTGTTTCGTCCGCGACGCCCGAATCCAGCCTCACAGACCTTTCGACGAGAAGCTCGATGCGCCAGTTTTCGTTGACGGTTGACAAGATTCCCGCGTGCGACTCAAAATAGTGGACATCCGCGTCGATTTGTAACGTCCCCACCCCACCCGGGCGGCGGAAATCAGTCGGTGAGTGGTTTGTCTCGACATGAGGGAACCAAAGGCCGCTCCTGAACTCTGTCGCTTCCCGCCAGATGAGTCCATTCCGACGGCGCGTACAAGCGTTGGCAGTCGAACCGTTTTCCCGGGGCGGTTGGGGGTGGTTTCTGAATTTCCGTGCAACCCCATTGTGAAGGAGAGTTTCCAGATGTTGCGGACCCGTTTGTCGAGTCTGTGTGCCGTCGCGGTCGCCGTGGCGTGCGTCGTTCCCAGCTTCGCCGGCGCCCCGGTGAAGATTAAGGAAGTGGCGGCCGGTGCCGACCTGGTGATCGAAGCGAACGCCAAGATCAAGGCGTTGGAAGAAGCGTTGGCCGACGCGTCAAAGTACCAGGAAGCGAAGGCTTCGAGCCTGGGGCGTGACGCGGGTGTTCTCGCCGTTCTGGCTCAGGCGGTGATCGAGTCGGAAGACAAGCCCGAATGGAAGGCGTCAGCCGCCGACGTTCGTGACGGCGCGATCGCGATTTGGAATTCGAAGAGCTTCGAAGACGCCAAGAAGGGCCTCGACGCCGTCAAGTCGGCGGCTGGCGGAACGGCCGCTGGTGCCAAGCCCGAAGCCGAGTGGAACAAGCTGACCAAGTTGGGCGCGCTGATGAAGGAAGTCAACGCCCGCAACGGCAAGCTGCGCCGCAACGTGCGGAAGCTCCCCGAAAAAGACGAAGAACTGGCGGCGACCGCCCGTGACGCGAGCGTCCTGGCAATTTTGGCGCTGGTGACCCATGAAGACACCCACGAAGTGAAGGCCGACGCCGACAAGCCGCTGTGGCAGTCGCAGTCGAAGGACTTCCAGAAAGAAATGACCGCCGCCGCCGCCGCCTTCAAGGCGAAGGACGCCGCCGGTGCGAAGAAGGCGTTCGACGCCGCCAATAAGGCGTGCAACGACTGCCACAAGAAGTTCCGCGACAAGGAATAGTCCTGTCGTTTGGAACGCGTGTCACCCGACTGCCGCGTTTCCAGGATCCTGACTTCACCCCGTCGACGTTTTCTGAATGTCGGCGGGGTTTGTTTTTTCAAGGGACCGCGGCGATCCTTCGCGACTCAAACACAATCTTGTTTGAAATTTGTCCAAGATGCTCGAATCCCCCAGAACCGGAACCGTCGCCCAGCGAGTCTTCCTCGTGGAACCGCACCATGCGATCGACTTCTCGAGCGCGGGCCTGCCTCCCGTGCTTTCAACTCCCTCGTTGATCTGGTTTTTGGAGCATGCAGCTCTCGATGCTGCCCTTCCCGCGCTGGAACCGGGCGAAATCACCGTGGGGGTTCACGTCGATGTCGAACATCTGGCTGCGACGCCATTGGGACAGCGTGTCACTTGCACAGCACGACTGGTACGAATCGATGGCTCGCTGTTGTCATTCCAGGTCGAAGCCCGTGACGAACACGAACTGATCGCGCGGGGGTTTCACAAGCGCCGTGCCGTGATCGCCGCCCGAATGGCGAAGCGGATTGAGGCCAAGCGAAATCCGCCGTCGTAGTGATCAGCTCGAACACTCGGCGGCTGACGCCGACCGGCTCGCCGGGATAATCGACGCCCTGCACAGCGCTCAACAAGACACCTGCCGCGCGATCATTTCGCGACGACGCACACTTCTTGCCGGTTGTGGTGCAGTTGCCGGGCACGCACTTGCTTGTAACCCAGTCGGCGGACTCGCTCGAGGTATTCGGGCAACGAATCGGCGAGATTCCATTCGATCAGTTTGAGCGTCAGGATCAGTCCTTTGAGCCGCACTCCCGGGTGTTTGACGATCGCTTCGACGGTATCCAGCGTGTAGGTCGGCGGCAGATTGATATCGCACGTCAGCCAGTCGACCCGCAAAAACTCCCGTCGCGAGACTTCCTTCGCCCGCTTCCGAATGTGTTTGAAACGCGAATTCACCGTCACCATCGGATCCATATCCGCCGGGTCGACGCCAATCACGTTCAGTCCCGCTTCCAACAGCACCTGCGATGCCCCCCCCGGCGAACACCCCAGCTCGGCCACCGTTTGCCCGGGAAGCAGCTTAAAGCCCGACCACAACAGTGATTCCTGCATCTTGAGGTAAACGCGCGAGACAGCCGATTCGGGCAGCTTCATCGGCAAAAAGCCACCCGGCCACGCCGAGACTGGCCGCCGCGCTTTGTGGCAGCCAACCCACCACTCACCCGGCTCCACCAGCACCACGTCGGCGACGAACGGGCCGGTCTTGGGGTCCGGAGGGGGCGGGGCGACCTGTTGCGCGATCGCGGGGGGACAGGCGGCCGCCGACCGAATCGCGGCGGCCGCTGCTTCCGAGTCGGCATTCAACCCCGGTTCATAGTCACGAAAGCCCGGTTCCGATTGATCACGCGGATAGACATGCAGGTCGGCGACCGGCCGGTCGCCGATCAGTTCCCAGACCTTCGCCGCCCGCTCCTCGGGTGTCCCCTCGGTGATTTTTCCAAGCGACACGCCGCACGTTCGGGCGAAGACGGCGTGCGTATGAAATTCGTCGGGAAACTCGGCCCCCGTGGAGTGTTTGAATGTCAGGAAGCCGGGACGGGAGTACGCGAACCGCAAGCCGGGCCAGTCGCGTGCCAGTTCAACTTTCAGGGCGTTCTCCGCCCCGACCTGACAGGTCATGAAAACGAAACGGGCAGGGGTGGGCATGACGGCTGACTGGTCTGGAAAATGAAAGACCCCGGGGATCGCCCGGGGCGCTGCGGTCTGGTGTGTGGTTCACAGTGTACGTCGACACGCTCAAAATTGCATTCCTCACAGCGGGGGCGTACGATCCCCGCATGTCTCGTCCCAATGTGCCCCCCGGTCCGTCTCATCCCGTCAAGCCCGCGCCGCAGTACGCCCAGTCGATGCTGAGGCAGCGACCGATTTTTCCCGATGGAACCGCGAAACTCCCCATCGTTCGACTTCGCTCGGTTCGCAGGCATCCCAACCTGTTCCGCAAGATGGTCGCGTCCGCCGACCGATCCGCGGGGCCGGGCGACTTTGTACAGGTGCTGTCGCCCCAGGACGAGATCATCGGTTTCGGCTTCTACAATCCGATGGCCGAGATCGCGGTCCGCATGGTCTCGTTTGGACCAACGCCTCCCGAGGAATCGCTGGTTGTCGCCCGACTCGACCGCGCGATCGCTCTCCGGCGGGACATTCTGCGTCTGGACGACAAAGCGACCGCCTACCGTGTGATCCACGCTGAGGCGGACGGATTTCCGGGACTGGTGGTCGACCGGTACGGCGACATTCTCTCGGCGGAAGCGTTCAGTCTGGCGATGTACCAGCGGGCGGAGGCGATTTTGGCACTCATCGCAGCGCGACTGGGAACCAAACATACAGTCATCCAGGCCCCCGCCAAGACGCATGGACAAGAGGGGTTCACCGCTCCGCCGCTCAAGTCCGAGAATTGCCCCCAATCGACAATCATCACGGAGTTCGAAACGCAATTCCGGGTCGACTTCACCGAGGGGCACAAGACTGGGTTTTTCTGCGATCAGCGGGACAACCGCAAACGACTCGCCGACCTGACCCCCGGCCGAACTGTTCTGGATGTCTGCTGTTACACCGGCGGTTTCGCTCTGCAGGCGGCCCGGTTGGGGCAGGCCGCCGAGGTGACCGCAGTCGACCTGGATGAGCAGGCGCTGGAGACCGCGCGGCAAAACGCCAAACTCAATCGGGCGAATATCAAGTTCGTTCACGTCGACGCGTTTCAATACCTGCGCGACATGATTTCGAACGGCACCAAATTCGATGTGGTAGTCCTCGATCCACCCAAGCTGATCCGCAATCGCGCCGAGATCGACGCCGGCACGAAGAAGCATCTCGACCTCAATAAGCTCGCGATGCAGGTCGTCGCTCCGGGGGGAATTCTGGTCACCTGTTCGTGTTCCGGATTGCTTCCCGAAGCGGAATTTCTCCGGCTGCTGCAATCGGCGGCGAAGTACGCCGGCGCGGGGAAATCGATTCAGATTCTCGAGCGAACGGGAGCGTCGGCCGACCATCCGGTTCTGGGAGATGTTCCCGAGTCCGAGTATCTGCACACCGCCTGGTTGCGGGTGCTGGAGTAACCGCCATGCCTGTCCCCCCCCTGGATCAGATCCGGGTGATTGTCGCGACCGATTGTGGAAGCACGACCACCAAGGCGATTCTTATCGAACTGGTCAACGGGGAATATCGCCAGACGCATCGGGGCGAAGCTCCAACCACCGTGGAGGAACCGCTGGCCGACGTCACGATTGGCGTCGTGAATGCCTTGACCGAATTGCAGGAGCTGGCGGGAAGAGCGCTGATCGACGGGCAGGGGCAGATCATTCGCCCGGCGCGCGACGGCGCGGGCTGCGACATTTACATCTCCACATCGAGTGCCGGCGGAGGACTGCAGATGGTGGTCGCGGGGGTGGTCAAGGAAATGACTGCCGCCAGCGCCAAACGGGCCGCGTTGGGGGCGGGGGCGATCGTGCTGGAAACGCTGGCGGCGAACGATCGCCGGCAGCCTCACGAGCAGATCCAGCAGATCCGCGAACTCCGCCCCGACATGATTCTGATCGCCGGCGGAACCGATGGGGGCAACGTGAAGCAGGTGGTGCAGATCGCGGAACGCATCGCCCCGGCACGGCCACAGCCTCGATTTGGAGGCGAATACCGCATGCCGGTGATTTTCGCGGGAAATCGCGATGTGGCGGCGATCATCCGCCAGACGTTTGGCACGGAGGTCGAACTTTCGGTCGTCGACAACGTGCGGCCCGTGCTTGAACGCGAGAATCTCGCGCCGGCGCGAGATGCGATCCACGATTTGTTTCTCGAGCATGTGATGGCGCATGCCCCCGGGTACGGCAAACTCATGGAATGGGCCGACGCTCCGATCATGCCGACACCGGGAGCGGTCGGGAACATCCTCGAATCGATCGCGAAAAAAGAGAAAATCAACGTGGTCGGGGTCGATATCGGCGGAGCGACTACCGACGTCTTCAGTGTGTTTGATGGCGTATTCAACCGCACGGTGAGCGCCAACCTCGGCATGAGTTATTCGATCTCCAATGTCTGCGCGGAAGCGACCCTCCCGCGGATCTTGCGGTGGGTCCATTTTGAAATGGACGAACGCGAACTGCGGAACCGGGTGAAAAACAAGATGATTCGCCCGACCACGATTCCGCAGACGCTGGAGGCGCTGGTCTTTGAACAGGCGGTCGCCCGCGAGGCGTTGCGACTGGCGTACCTGCAGCACAAAGAATTCGCGACGACTCTGCAAGGGATCCAACAACAGCGCGGCATCGGCGACATGTTTCGTCAACAGGCGGGACCGCGCACGATTGTCGATGATATGCGGCTCGATCTGTTGGTCGCGTCGGGCGGGGTGCTGTCGCACGCGCCGCGCATGGAACAGACGGCGGCGATGCTGGTTGACGCGTTCGAGCCGCGCGGCTTCACGACCCTGGCCAAAGACAGCATCTTCATGATGCCGCACCTGGGGGTATTGGCCGAGGTTCACCCGGAGGCGGCACTGGCCGTCTTCGAGCGAGACTGTCTGATTTATCTGGGAACCTGCGTGGCGGCGGCAGGCACGGGGAAACCAGGACGCGACTGTTTCGGCTATCAGATCTCCGGCGCCGAGCTGACGGAGTCGGGGGTGAT
This sequence comes from Planctomicrobium piriforme, assembly GCA_945860955.1. Taxonomy (GTDB): domain Bacteria; phylum Planctomycetota; class Planctomycetia; order Planctomycetales; family Planctomycetaceae; genus UBA10511. The sequence goes on along the minus strand of CAMATH010000056.1, from coordinate 12,920 downwards.
GCGTGTGGGCGAGCTGAAGCGGCTACCGCTGTCTGCCAATCAGACCGCCCAAGTCACTGTCACACCACGAGGCGGATTTGATTTGGGAAATGGCCCGCGAAAACGGGTCGAACGAACCGTACGGGGCGGGACGGTCGGGTTGATTCTCGACGCCCGCGGCCGAGCGCTGGAGCTACCTATTGAACGGGACGCCTGTCGGCGGACAATGGATCAATGGGTGACTTCGTTGGGGTTGTATTCCTAGCCCGGCGACACGATCCGGGAGATTGCGAACGACCATCTGGAAGGGACTGTTCGATTCTCAAACCAATCCGAATTTCCGCCTCGTCCGGTGGTTTAAGTCGCTTTGGACAGGACTTACAATCATCGGTCCATGAACGACGTCACCCATATCCTGACGCAGATCGAATCCGGCGATCCGTCCGCTGCCGAGAAGCTGTTGCCGCTGGTCTATGATGAACTGCGCAAACTGGCGGCGGCCAAACTGTCCCGCGAGAAACCGGGGCAGACACTCCAGCCGACCGTTCTGGTTCACGAGGTGTACGTCCGTCTGGTCGATACGGACCAGCCGCGGGAATGGAATAGTCGTGGACACTTTTTCGCCGCTGCGGCGGAAGCGATGCGCAGGATCTTGATTGAGCATTTCCGACGAAAGAACAGTCAGAAGCGCGCCGGGGTTATCGAGGACATCGACCTCGAATTGATTCCCGATCCGTCCGCCAGTCGTCCTGTTGATCTCCTGGCGCTCGACGATGCGTTGACCGAATTTGAGCAGAACTGGCCCGACCAGGCGAAATTGGTGAAGCTGCGGTACTTCGCCGGGCTGTCGATTCCCGAGGCTGCCCATGCCACCGGCATTTCGACCGCAACGGCTGAACGGTACTGGAGATTCGCCCGGGCCTGGCTGCATTCACGGCTAAAAAGCGGCGATTGACGAGTCGTTTCGGGGCGGTCCCAGGAAAATTTGAAAAATCTTGATGGGATTTTTGCGTGGATTTCGCACTGTCATTTGGAGGGAATTCATGGCGCGAACCGGAATTGAAGGGACTGGACCAGTCCATGTCTGACCAGATGTGGAGCCTCGACTCGTTGTTTGAAGCTGCCGTACGTCTGACGTCGGCCGCCGACCGGACCGCGTTTCTCGATCAATCGTGCCGCGGAGACTTCGAACTGCGAAAACAGGTTGAACTGCTGCTCGAGTCCGACGCCCAAGCGGCGAGCTTTCTGGATCAGCGGCCGCCGGAATTCAAGGCGGCGCTCGCCACTGACGCAGCCGGGCGAGAATTGGCCGCGGCGCTCTCCCCGGAGTTTGGCGAAAACCAAGCGGTCGTCGCCGGGAACGCCAGTCACAGCGTATTGGACACACTGTGCCAGACGATGGATGTCCCGCGCGTGATGTTGCGCGAGGACCCCACGGTTGTTGCCGAGCCAATCGTCCGCCCGAACTCGGCCGAGATGCCAAACCGCGATTCGGGGACCCGCTACCAATTGCAGGGGGAAATCGCCCGCGGCGGGATGGGGGCGATTCTCAAAGGGCGCGATAACGATCTGGGACGTGACTTGGCGATCAAAGTGCTCCTGGACCAACATAAAGACAACCCCGGCGTCGTCCAGCGATTCATCGAAGAAGCGCAGATCGGCGGTCAGTTGCAGCATCCAGGGATTGTCCCGATCTATGAGCTGGGGCAATTTGCCGACCGGCGACCGTTCTTCGCCATGAAGCTGGTCAAAGGGGAAACCCTCTCGAAACTTCTCGCCGCGCGGGCTGCGCCCGCCGCCGAGCGGGGAAAGTTCTTGGGGATTTTCGAGCAGGTGTGCCAGACGATGGCCTATGCCCATAGCCGCGGTGTCATCCATCGCGACCTCAAGCCGGCCAACATCATGGTGGGGGCGTTCGGTGAAGTGCAGGTGATGGACTGGGGCCTGGCCAAGGTACTGCCGGCGGGAGGGGTCGCGGATGAGAAGAAAGCCCAAGACGAGCAACAGAGGCAGAGGATTGTTCACACGTTGCGAAATACGCCCGGAGGCGACACACCGGTGACGGTCGGCTCCGTCGGCTCGGTCGGGTCACAAACCCAGATGGGGAGCGTGATGGGAACCCCCGCATATATGCCTCCCGAACAGGCGCTTGGCGAAATCGATCTGCTGGACGAACGGGCCGACGTATTCGGCCTGGGGGCGATTCTGTGTGAAGTCCTGACCGGCCGGCCCCCCTATGTCGCCGACGATGGGGCACAAGTGTTTCGAATGGCATCGCGCGGCAAGTTGGAGGATTGCTTCCTGCGTCTGGAGGCATGCGGTGCCGACGAGGATCTCGTGTCGCTGACACGGCAGTGTCTGGAGCTGAAGCCCGCCGACCGCCCCCGTCATGCGGGCGTCCTGGTCGAGCAAGTGACCAAATATCTGGAATCGGTGGAAACGCGGCTGCATGCAGCCGAAATTGAACGGGCAAGCGCGGCGGCACGTGCCGACGCACAGACGGCGCAAGCAGCCGCGGAACGGCAACGGGCCGAGTCCGAGACGCGGCGGGTTGAACAGCAACAGCATTCCGCGAGCAGACTGCGACAGATGCTCGGTGGCCTGGCGGTCGTGGCGCTGTTCGCGGGGTTCGCCTGCGTCGCTGCGCTGATTGCCAACAAACGGGCGACCGACTTGGCGGAAATCGCCCGCAAGAATGCAGCCGACGCCAATTTCTTTGCAGGTCAGGCAACTGAAAAGGCGAAGCTGGCCAGCGACAACGCGACAAGGGCGGACACGGAAGCCACTCTGGCACGCGCGGCTGAGCAGACAGCGAAAGAACTGGCGACAACGGAAGCGGTGGCCAGTGCACTGGCCCAGCAGGAGACGGAACGGGCCGAAGCGGCAACGGCGCAAGCCAAAGCACAATTGACGCGATCGGAATGGCTGCTTTATGGCAGCAGGCTGATGCTGGCTCAGACTGACTTTGAATCAGGCAACGGTGGGTTGGCGAAGCGTTACCTCGATGAATCTCAGCCAAACTTACGAGGATGGGAGCACCGTTTTCTTTCAACACGCGTTAACGCCCGACAAACGCTGAAAGGGCATACGGACCGTGTGACCAGCGTGGCGTACAGCCCGGACGGCAAACGGATCGTCACCGGGAGCGGTGACTCCACGGCGAAGGTGTGGGATGCTGAGACGGGCCAGGAGTTTGTCACTCTAAAAGGACACTCAGGCGGCGTCACAAGTGTCGCATACAGACTCGACGGCCGACGCATCGTGACTGGAAGCTGGGACAAAACGGCAAGGGTGTGGGACGGCGAAACGGGACAGGAACTCCAAACTTTCAAAGGGCACTCAGCTCAAATCACAAGTGTGGCATACAGCCCTGACGGAAAACGCCTCATCACCGGTAGTTTTGACCAGACCGCGAAGGCGTGGGACGCCGCGACGGGGCAGGAGCTCTTTTGCCTTACGGACCACACGCAAGCTGTGGAGAGTGTGGCGTTCAGCCCCGATAGCAAATGGATCGTCACCGGTGGCAAGGACAGCACGGCGAAGGTGTGGGACGCCGAGACAGGCGACATTCTGCTGACTCTTAAAGCACACCCGCGCGATTTCGTGTACCGCGCGTACTTCAGCCCTGACGGCAAACGCATCGTCACCATTTCGAACGACCGTACGGCGAAGGTGTGGGACGCCGAGATGGGGCAAGAACTCCTCAACCTCAAGGGACATGCGAATGCCGTGACCGGTATAGCATACAGTCCCGACGGCCAACGGATTGTCACCGGCAGTTGGGACCAGACGATCAAGGTGTGGGCCAGCCAGACGGGCGAAGAAGTCTTTACGCTCAAAGGGCATTCCAGTAACGTCCTCAGCGTCGCGTTCAGTCCGGATGGCAGACGTCTCGTGACCGGCAGCGACGATACAACTGCGAAAGTGTGGGAGGCCGACCAGGGCCAGGAAATCCCAATCCTGAAGGGCCGCTTTGACGCCGTAACGAGCATGGCGTTCAGCGCCGACTCCCAGCACCTCGTCACGGGCAGCCCGGATGGCACGGCAAGGGTGTGGAATTCCGTGACAGGCCGGGAAGTGCTCTGTCTCAAGATGCACTCAGAAGCCCCGGGGGCAATCGGTAAGGCCCGCCTTCTGGGCGTCGCGATCAGCCCCGATGGTCAACGCATCGCCACAGCCAGCGAGGACAAAATGGCGAGAGTGTGGGACGCTGCGACTGGCGAGGAACTCCACGTCCTCAAGCACGAAGGTAACGTGTCGGGAGTATCGTTCAGCCCTGACGGCAGACGGCTCGTGAGTGGTTGTTTTGACAATACGGCAAGGGTGTGGAGCGCAGAAACCGGAAATGAACTTTTGATCCTCAACGGCCACGCCGGCCCTGTGTGCAGTGTCGCGTTCCACCCCGACGGCAAGCGAATCGTGACCGGCAGTTGGGACCAGACCGCCAAGGTGTGGGATGCAGCGACCGGCCAGGAACTCATCACTCTGCGGGGGCATGCTGGATACGTCATGAGCGTGGCGGTCAGTTTCGACGGTCATCGAATCGTCACTGGCAGTTCTGATAACACCGCGAAGGTCTGGGATGCGGCGACCGGTCAGGAACTCATCACACTCAAAGGGCACACGGGCGGCACCGTACGCAGCGTGGCGTTTAGTCCCGATGGCGCACGCATCGTCACAGGCAGCGACGACAAGACCGCGAGGCTGTGGGATACCAGGACGGGCCACGAAGTTCTGTCCCTCAAGGGCCACGCCCAAGCAGTGTACTCCGTAGCGTGGAGCCCCGACGGCAATCGAATCGTCACCGGCATCGCTGGTGCCAACGCCACCGTGAAGATGTGGGACGCTGCGACGGCCAGGGAATCGCTCGTCCTCACAGGGCATACTGAGATGGTGACCGGCGTGGCTTTCAGCGACGACGGTCAACGCATCTTCGCCTGGGATACGCAGAAGAATCTCCGCGCCTGGTCGGTCGCCGATGGCGAATCGGTTGACCCGGTTGATCCACCGCCGGAACCACGATTGTCTGGCGCGGCACGCTCACCCGATGGATTACGTCACGCCGTACCAGAAGGCAATACCGTCGTCGTCAGCGACACGAGTCCGCTACCGGAAAACGCCTGGCCGCTCCCCAATGCCGTCCAGCGGATTCGCTATCACGCTGATCAGGCCAGATTGGCGAATCAGAAGAATCAGCCTTTCGCGGCGGAGTTTCATCTGCGGAAAGTCGCGCTCGCCGAGGCCGAATTGGTTCATGCTGCGGAATGACCGATGGACGAACAGCATCAAGCTGAGAAGCATTCTCACAGGAAACGATACGCATGATCGGTCAAACAATCGGCCACTACCGCATCACCTCCCAGCTCGGCGCCGGCGGCATGGGGGTGGTCTTTCTTGCCGAAGACACCCGACTGGGGCGCCCGGCGGCGATCAAGTTCCTGCCGGCCGAACTCGCGGCCGACCTTGAACGCCGGCAGCGGTTCTTAAAGGAAGCGCGGGCCGCTTCGGCGCTCAATCATCCGCACGTCTGCATTGTCTACGATGTGGGCGAAACGACCGACGGGCTGCCGTACATCGCGATGGAGTTCATCGAAGGGGGGTCGCTCGACGCGGTCCTCAAGAAGCGCCGACTCGAAAACGCGCAGATCGTCGATCTGGCCGCGCAGGTCGCCGACGCCCTCGACGCCGCGCATGCCAGCCGCATCGTCCATCGCGACATCAAGCCGGCCAATATCAGTCTCAACGACCGGGGGCAGGTCAAGGTGCTCGACTTCGGTCTCGCCAAGCGCCTCGCGGCGGCAACCGGCGATTCGCTGGAGACCACCGCCGAGATGCAAAGCGCCGAAGGAGTCGTCGTCGGCACGCCCCGTTACATGAGCCCCGAACAGGCACTCGGCAAAGACATCGACCATCGCTCGGATCTGTTCAGCCTGGGGGTCGTGCTCTACGAACTCCTGACCGGCGAACTGCCGTTCGGCGGGGCGAACTTCGCCGAGATTCTCAACAACATCGTCCACTCGCACCCGACGGCGATCGCCCGGCTGAATTGCGACGTTCCCTCCGAACTCGAGCGGATCACCCTCAAGTGTCTGCAGAAGTCTCCCGACCGCCGTTACCAGACGGCGCGCGAGCTGGTGGTCGATCTGCGGAGCCTCGCCCGGCAACTCGACAACGGGACCGCCACCGCTGGGTCGGCGGTCTTCCGTCGCGCCGAATCGACGCAGTCACTGGTCGCCAACCGCAGCCCGCTCGCCGACGAGCCGTTCTCGGTGGAGCAACTGAAGACCAGCGACGTGGTTCTCAACTACGCGGCGATCGACGACTTTCCCCTGCAGGAGGGGAAACCGGGCTGGGTGTCGCAGTTGCATCGCAATCTCGAAGTGCGCATGGAACAGCTCTCGGGGGAAAAGGTGCGCATCGCCCGGTTGCCGGAAGACGCGATTTCGTCCACGAACGAAGCCGAACTGCTGCAGCATGTTCCCGCGGCCAAGGCGATGATCTCGGTGGTCTCTCCTCCGTTCGTGAACTCGGCGGTCTGCCGCAAGGGAGTCGAACAGTTCTGGCAGGGGGCCGAGCAGACCGGCGGACGCTACGTCGAAGACAAATCGCGGCTGCTGAAGGTGCTCAAAACGACAGTCACCGACCAGCAGATGCCCCGGCCGCTGGTGGATATCTTCTCGCCCCTGGCCGGTTTTGAGTTCTACGAGCAGGACGCCGAAACGGGACGGGTGCGCGAGTTCGACGAAACGTTCGGCCCGGTACTGAAGCAACGCTTCTTCGAACGGGTGTACGATCTGGCCTATGATGGCTGCCAGGTTTTGAACCGGCTGAAACAGGTGCGCGCTCGCGACGACGCGAAAACCGAGCTGAACCCGCATCGGCGGTGGATCTACCTGGCGACCACAACGTCCGATGTCTCCGATGAGCGCGACCGCATAAAGCGGGAGCTGCTCGAACGGGGGCATGTCGTATTGCCTGACGCACCGCTGCCAATGCTGGCTCGCGATGTGGAAACGGTCGTCCGCGAGTGCCTTGCCAAATGTACGATCGTCATTCATCTGCTCGGGCAGCGATACGGCGTGACGCCAGAAGACTCGTCGGAGTCGATTCAGGCGCTGCAGGTTCGGCTGACCGCCGACAAGACACTTTCGCCCGAGCTCCAACGGCTGATCTGGATGCCGGGGGGAAGCGAGATTGCCGACGAGCGGCAACGGACCTTCGTGCAGCGCGTACAGGAAGACCCGGTATTGCACCATCGCGCCGAGGTGATCGAAGGAAATCTGAACCTCTTAAAGAAAGACCTGATCCGCCGGCTGGCCCCCCCCGAAGAAAAGCCGAAGGCTCCCGCTGCGGTGAAGCCGACCGGCGATGCGCGAAAGCTCTATCTGATCTGCGACCTGAAAGACGAACCGGCGGTCGAGCCGCTGGAAGATTACCTGTTCGACCAGGGGCTCGAGGTGATGCTTCCCGCGTTCGACGGCAACGACGCCGACGCGGCGGCCCTGCATCAGGACAATCTGCTGACCTGCGACGGAGTGCTGGTCTACTACGGCGCCGCCCCGAAAGCCTGGGTCGACATCAAGCTGCGAGAGCTGTTGAAAGCCACCGGCTACGGCCGACCGGCCCCCATTTCCATCCAGGCAGTCTACATCGCCCCACCAGATGATCGACGCAAAGATCGGTTCCAGTCGCACCAGGCGGGAGTGATCCGGCAACCGGGCGAGTTTGAGCCGGCTGCGGATCTTGAGGCGTTTGTGAGCCAGCTTAAGGAGCTGCCGGTATGAAAACCTCTCGGATGAGAACAAAAAAATTCGAAATCGTCATCGATTTGTTGGGTGACGGTTTCAAGAAAATTTTGGACAGGATTCAAAGGATTGACAGGATTAAAGAAACGACGGTGAAGAGGGATGGTCGCGACCTGCGAAATCGTGCACCCCTTTCGTCCGTTTTTAATCCTGCAAATCTTGTCAATCCTGTCAAAACCGTCCGTCCCTCGAACTCTCGCCTCGGGTTCAATGCAGATTCAAAGGCAAATCACCCCGTTGGCGCGAAGGCGGAAGGATGAAGGATGAAGACATGATTCCCCACATGCGCCCCATATTTGCACTTCCGTCCTTTCGTCTTTTCATCCTTCCGCCTTCATCCTTCCCCTATGAACCCCTTCCCCGGTCTCCGTCCCTTCACCCAGGAAGAAGACTACCTCTTCTTCGGGCGTGAAGAACAGACTCTCGAACTGCTGCAGCGTCTCGGCACGAACCGGTTTGTCGCCGTCGTCGGCACCTCGGGGAGCGGCAAGTCGTCGCTGGTTCGCTGCGGGCTGCTCTCCGAACTGCTCGGTGGCCGCATGCTTGACGCCGGGGCGGCGTGGGAGATTGCCGTCACGCATCCCGGGGGGAATCCGCTGGCGCTGTTGACCGATGCGCTGCTCGAGGCGGATCTCTACGATCGCGAGGCCGAGCATGTCCGCGAAAATCTGCTGGCGACGTTGAGCCGCAGTCATTTCGGGCTGGTCGAAGCGGTCAAGCAGGCCGACCTGGGGGACGGCACCAATTTTCTGCTGGTCGTCGACCAGTTCGAAGAGATCTTCCGCTTTCAGGACGCCGGGCAGCGGCAGCAGGAAGCCGCCAACGAGTTCGTGAGCCTGCTGCTGGAAGCGGTCGCGCAGAAGGAAGTGCCGATTTACGTCGTGCTGACGATGCGCTCCGACTTCATCGGCGAATGCGGGCAGTTCGAGGGACTCGCCGAGATGGTCAACCGGGGGGAGTTCCTCATTCCCCGGCTGACGCGCGAGCAATACAAGCGGGTGATCGAGGGGCCGATCAAGGTGGCTGGCGGAAAGATCGCCCCCCGGCTGCTGCAAAGGCTGCTGAACGACCTGGGCCAGCAGGCCGACCAGCTCCCCTGTCTGCAGCACGCGTTGATGCGCACCTGGAACGTCTGGGCCGGCCGTGGCGACGCCGAGAAAAAGGGGTCAGGTCTAATTGACCGGAACGGCCCGGAGGGTGCTGCGCATCAATTAGACCTGACCCCTTTTTCTGCGCTTGATCTCGACGACTACCAGCGCGTCGGCAAGATGTCGCAGGCGCTGTCGCTGCATGCCGACGAAATCTACGACTCGCTCGCCAGCGACCGAGAGCGCGAATTGTGCCAGGGGATCTTTCAGGCGCTGACGGTTGAAGAGTCAAACAACCGGGGGATTCGGCGTCCCCAGCGACTGGGACGCTTGTGCCAGATTCTCGACGTGCCGGCCGAGGAACTGACGCCGATCATCGACGCCTACCGGCAGAGCGGCGTCACGTTCTTAATGCCCTCGCCCGAGGTCGAACTGACCGAACAGACGATCATCGATATTTCGCATGAAAGCCTGATGCGTGTCTGGACCCGGCTGCGGCAATGGGTCGAAGAGGAAACGCAGGCGGCCGGCATCTACCATCGCCTGTCGGAAAGCGCCGATCTGCACGAACAGGGAAAGGCGGGCTTGTATCGCGACCCCGAACTGGGCATCGCTCTGGCCTGGCGCGAAACCAAACGCCCCAACGCCCCCTGGGCAGAACGCTACCGCCCGGGATTTTCGACGGCGATGGGGTTTCTCGAAGCGAGCCAGCGGGCCAGCGTCGCCGAGGAACAGGCGCGCGAAGCGGCGCAGCAGCGCGAACTGCAGCAGGCTCAGCAATTGGCTGAGGCGCAAGAACTGCGCCTGGAGCAGCAGCAGCGGGCGGCGCGCAACCTGCGCAAACTGGTCGCCGGCGTCGCCGTGGTCGCCGGTATCGCCGCCGTTGCCTGTGTGTTCGCGCTCTTCGCGCGCCACGAAGCGGGCCGGCAGGCGGAGATCGCCGCTGCCCGAGCCGAAGAAGCACGACAAAACGCCGAGCAGGCCGAACACGAACGGGCGACGGCGGAAGCCGCGGAAGCCGCGGCGCAACGCGCGGAAAAACGGAGTCGTGAGTTTCGTTACGCAACCGACATCCAGCTTGCCGACCGGCTGATTGGCGATTCACACGCCAACGCCCGTCAGGTTCTTGATCGGCTGGCCGACCACGAGCCTGCGACAGGCTTGGCAAGTCCCAGCGACGACGATCTGCGCGGGTTCGAGTGGCATTATCTCAAGCGGCTGGTCGACAGCCGGGGGACGATTTTCGCGACGGGGGAACAGCCGGTCTCGGACACCACTCTCACCACAGAGGGCGAACTCGTCACCATCGACGAAGACGGCCTGCTCCATCGCTGGGACACGACGACTCAGCGCGAAAACCGCCCGCCCCTGGAACTCAAACAGGGAAGAAACTTGAGCGCGATGGCACTGTCGCGAGACGGTCGGCTCATCGCCTTGGCCGACGCGAAAGCAAAACTGGTTCATCTGGTCGACGTTGTCACTGGCACGGATGTCAGGCCGCCCATCCCGGCCGCAGCGCTGTTTGGGGTTATCTTTTCTCCGGATGGTCAGTTGCTGGTCACCTTGGATTCCAAGATTGCCTGGTGGAACACCACGACCGGCACGATGATCGCCACCCAGGATTCCAAACTGTCGGAAGCCGGTACGCTCTCGGTTTCGGCCGATGGCTTGACCGTCGCCGTGCCAGGACCAGGCTGGTGCTCTGTATTCCGGCTGGACCATGCGGCGGCACAGATCACCGTACTCATGGATAAGCAGAGCGCCGACATGGGGAGCCCGCGAACGGCGGCGATCTGCCCGGATGGCCAATCCCTGTTCGTCAGCCAGATGCATACCGGCACCGTCAGCGCGTTCACAATCTCGAGCGGCCGCGGCGTCAAGAAGACGACGTTTGAGCAAGCGTCCTCGGTGTCCGCTTTCGCCTTCGACCCACGGGGGACCTCTGTGGCCACAGCGTGCGTCGACGGATCGATCAAGATCTGGCCCGATTGGAAAGCCCTGGCCACAGCGGGAGCAGCTCCGCAGGAGCCAATGCCCCTGATCGGGCATCGCGACGAGGTCTCCCACATCACTTTTGCGGCCGCAGGCAACCAGGTGATCAGTGCCAGCCGCGATCGAACGACGCGCCTGTGGGACCTCGGTCTGAAGGTCGCATCAGTCCACCGGACATTGGACGGCGTCGCCGGCCGGCGCGCGAGATTCTCGCCCGATGGATTGATGATCGCCACCGCCGATCTGCAGCAAGGACGCATTCGCCTGCGCGATGCCGAGACAGGCCAGCCCGTTCGCGATCTGCCGGTCACAGTCGAGGCCGGGGTGTACCCCGAAGGGATCGCCTTTTCGCCAGACAATCGGTTGCTGGCCGTGGGCTTCGGGGGGAAGCCAAACGTATCGTACATCGAGCTGTGGGATATCGAACGGGGCGAGCGTCTAGCCGTTCTGCCCGGGACGACCGATCTTCCCGGTTTTGAAACGACGGCGGGCAACGGCGTCGTCAGCACGTCGAGTTTTTCGCCCGACGGCAGATTTCTGGCAGCAGGTTTTGGGGCGATCAAGGAACTGACGGTAGGAAGAATGGGCCAATTCCCGTTGAAAATCTACGACGTCGGTTCGCGGCGCGCCATCCGATATCTGCTGGGGCACGAAAACTACTGCACTGCGGTCGCGTTCTCGCGTGATGGGTCGCGGATGGCGAGCGGCAGCAGTGACGGTACGGCCAGAATCTGGGACACCGCCACCTGGAAGACGTTGCACGTCCTCCAAAATCCATTTCGCGGCGACCTCATTCAGAAGATTTTTCATGACGTGGCCTTTTCCCCGACCGGCGATCTCCTGGCGCTCGTCAGCCATGACGGCACCGTCCAGGTCTGGAATCCCGTCAATGGGGAACTCGTGCAGACACTGCGCGGGCATACCAACGGCGTCACCAGTGTCGCTTTCTCGCCCGATGGCAGGACTTTGGCCTCGGGAAGTTATGAGAGTTCCGTTCGCCTGTGGAACGTGGCCACCTGGCGGGAAGTGATGCGCCTCGATCCGGAAATCGGCGTCGAGCGCCATTCGGTGGCGTTTTCTCCGGACGGTCGGCAACTGCTCGCGACAGGCTCCCCGGCTATTCTCTGGACGACTCAACCCCTGGACGATATTCCGCCCGAGCAGGCCGCGGGGCAACTGACCGTATTGCTCGATTCTCAAGTCGATTTCGCGTCCTATGTTCGCACGCATTCGGAAACACGTCGCTGGCACGACACCCTGGAAACCCTCGTTCGTCAGCGGCCCAACGATTCGCGCGTCCAGGGAGCCTGGGCCGCTGACCGTGTCAAACAGTTTTCATCCCGCCAGGACTGGAGGCAGACGGCGAAATCGTTCGACGAACTAAATTCCATTCGCGAGCACGCGCCTCAGGAATGGTTCAACACCTCGGATCTCTTGCGGCTGGTGACCGCTCTCGTCCACGAGAGTCGGCCCGTCGAAGCGGCCGGGCTGGTGCAAGCAGCGGCCGGAAGGATGAAGGATGAAGGCGGAAGGATGAAAGACGAGCAATCCCTTCATCCTTACAACGAGCCGTTGCGCTCCCTCGCAGACCTGCTCAACGAACGCCTCGCGCAAGAGCCGCGTCACCCCGGATTCCTTGAACTTCGCGCCGAACTCGCCGGGCTGAATTCCAATGCAGTGGCCCAGGTCACCGATTTAACGACCGCCATCGAAGCCCTCGCGGAGCAACCCACGGACACCAGCGCCGCCGACCTCCAGCGGCTGTACGCTCGCAGGGGGAACGCGCAAGTAGCCTTGCAGCACTGGCGCGAGGCGGTGGCCGACTACGCGCGGTGTGTGTCCAATGCGACCACCGACGAGGCGTTGTTATCCAACCAGGCGCTGGCACTCGCCGAGCTGCCGCTGACGGAAGCCGAGCGGGCCAACCAGTGGACGCTGCTAAAGCCGACCGAGATGAAGTCCGCAGGGGGGGCGACGCTAACGCTGCTGGCAGATGGCTCGATTCTGGCGAGCGGCAAGAATCCGGATCAGGATGCGTATGAGATCACCGTTCACG
>CAMATH010000055.1 GCA_945860955.1 Planctomicrobium piriforme | reverse complement strand
GTGTCGATGTGCCGGCGGATCTCGGTTAGTCCGTCGCGGACGTTGGCGGTGTGCTTCCTGCTGAAGTCGGCGACTTCGACCGCATCCCAGACGATGTGGTTCTGGCAGATTTTTTGGAACCAGAACGTCTGGATTCCCAGACTCCGCCGGCCGACTTCCGAGTTCCAGACGAAGAACCCCGGGGCGAACTGTTCGCCGGCGATCTCCGTCCAGCCGACCGGGTCGATCAGAAAGCAGAACATGTCCTGCTCGCCGCAATAGAGGCCGGTCCCGCCGTTCATCGCCACCTGGGGAGGCGTGAAGTCGTAGGCCGACTCGCGAACCGCCTGCAACAAGTCGGCGTTCCACAGCCGGGTGTAGGCGACGCCGTGCAGCGAACGGACCGAGTCGCCTCGGGTCAGAATCTGCAACGGCTTATCCGAATGCGGCAGCGTCTCTTCAAACGCCTTGCTGGCGGTCTTGGGAGACAGGCGATTGATCGTGTCCTTCGACACCCCCGCCATGCGGCAGAGCTGCGAAAACGACCAGTCATTGAGCCGCAAATCGGCGTTGTCACCGACGCAGAAGGTCAGATCGTGCGTGATGGTGAGCGCCTGCGGGCGCTCCCACAGATCGGTCGACTCATTTCGGAGGCGGTTGCAATGTTCATGCAGCGCCTCGAACGTGGGAAAAGTCTCGTCCGGCCCGCGCCGGAACAGTTCTCGACTGGCAGTGGTCAGATTGACCATAGTTGTCTCTCCTCAGAAGTAACTCAGGAAACGGGGAACTCGGCACCGGAAACAGCACTGGGCCGAACCGAAGACGCAGACGAAACGCCCTCGAATCGGCCCAAGCTGCATGGGCGGGACCCTTGACCCGGTCCGAGCCACCGCTCGACAAGGGCGAGGCCCTTGACCTGGTTCGAGCTACCGCTCGATGAGTGACATCCCCGCTCCCGTTGGTCGCTCGCGTTGTTGCGAGAACGGCTTGATGAACGGGGCGATGAATTGATTGCGTGAGACACTCAACCTGAAAAAACCTTGTTGGCACCACCCTGCTCTCGAACCGGTGGCGCACGGATCACACGCGTCCGCCCGTTGGAGAGAGGGGGAATTCGACTACCCGATTGAGAAGGAGAAAGAGCGCTGACTGGGCCAGTCTTCTCGATATCACAGCCCGGTGGGAAGTGTCACGCGAAAAGCGCAGCCTGCCGTCCGCGGTGAATCGCTAAAGCAATCAGCCAGGAAATACCGACGCCCGCCATAGCCCTCAAAAGCAGGCGGTTCGCCAACCTATTGCGTCTGCCGTCGTCGGAGTGGTCATCATTGGGGCTCGTCCCGGGGGTCCCCGATGATGACCACTTCGACGGCGGAGACAGGTGAGGACTGTCGCAATTCCGGCTCGACGCCCGAAGCTCGGCATCATGCCGTTCACAACGAGTCCGTCGCCCCGGCACGATCGCGCTGCCCGTCCCCGCCTGCTGTTGTTGGAGACGATTCGGAGGGGCTCATCGCGGTGATTCGAACGAGGAATTTCAAACGCCTAACCGAAGTTGCGACAGTCATTGCTGAGACGTCGCGGCCCGTCTCCGAATTGGTTGGTGTGAAGTCGTGGTTCTTAATATGCAGCGCGCAGGATCACGCGACTCAACGACTCCCTCCCGCGTGCTTCGACTTGTGAAAATCCCAAATCGCTCTAGTTGCTGCCTCCGAATCTGCTCTGTTATTGCCGGTTCCTCGCTGAACTTGATTTGTAATGTCTTCCCATTGCGCTTGCGGCATGTCGTAAGGCTTACCGGAAGCTGGCGTTGTATTCGGAATGTCGCCTGTATCTGAAGCCGCACAATAGATCAGAAGAATAACAAAAGAAGCGACAAGTGAACCCCAAAACAGCGGGGACCCAATCATCTTTTCGAGAGGTTTTTGAAGATAATCGTCGAGAGACTTGAATTCATCCGTCCTTCGGGATGGCCTTGTCGGGCCGACGCGGGTGAAACTGATCTTGAATTGGGTGCCGCAGGCTAGGCACTTCGTGGTCCGTCCGCCATACGAATCTGGCACCGCGACGTCCACCTTACAGACCGGACACCTAATGGAGACTAAACCCATCTCTAGCAGTCGCAAGGGGAAATGAGTGTTGAACTTGAGTAGGTCGAACGCAAGCGCCCACCTCACCGACTGGCAATTCACGTTTGCCAAAATCTCATCTTCGAGGGCGGAGGAAGAAATTTTACCGCGTTGCATGGGGACCGGCAAGTGAGTCCATCATGCTCTGAATGTGACAATTGCCAGCTCCATTCCTCAGCAAGATGTACCGGTTTAACAGGCAAGGAAGTAACTAATCGCCGGGTCACGGAGCAATCTCAAACTCGCAGCCGCCGGCACGAGCAGCCGAAAAGACTTCCCCTTCCGCAACCAGAGGTAGGGTAAATGGCAGCCGACGATCTCGGCGACCGCAGTGGCAGGTAGAATGCGCCGGTGTTGGACAAGTTCATCGCTCGATTGTAACCCGTTTCGATCGGCGGATGTGGTCGAAGAAACTTCCCGTAGCAGATGAAACACTTCAGAGTGGTCACTCGGGGACTATTCGGCCGGTTTCTCCTGATTTTTGAGCTGTGCCCGTTGCCGCGCGTCCAGGATGTTGTATTGCAGTGCTCCCAAATTCACGCGGACCAATCCGGCCGGCTCGATCGAGAGTCGCACTTCGTCGACCCCCGATTCGTCTCCCGCATTGATCTGGGTGAACATCAGCCCTTTCGTGTCTGGGGCAAAATGCCATCCCCCTGTCATGCGGGAAGCTGTCCTTCCCGGCCCCAGCAGCGCCTCGAACAGTTCGTTTGGCGGCGGTTCTCCCTCGATCGTCAGCGTGAAACTGTCGGAAGTGAATTCCCAGACGATCGATGGACTGCCGCCGATGTAGGTCAAACTACTTCCAGTCAGCCGCTCGACATCAACTGGCATACTGCTTCCGCCAACCTGCCGGTTGACGGGTAACGAACCGGCTCCCGGAGCGTCGGCGTTTGGCGATGTGGATTGATCGCAGCCACAACCGGTGATCACGATGGCAGCGAAAACAACGTTGCGGAAGTTGTTTGGAGTGCTTTTGGCGACATTCGTCGGTTCGGCGGCGCCTTCCCCTGCCGAAGCCGTCTTCTCCGAAGTCAGTTCAATACTGAACGGCATCAGAGAATTGTCGAATTGGATCGTGGTCATCACCAGTCTTCTCGGAAGGTACAGGATGAGAGAAGCCAATCGCCGGTTTTCGTAAGCGTATCGCAGTGGGCCGTCGCCATCCACAAATCCTATCAACACCGACGGATGTTCGCAGGCAATGTCGGTTGTGTTGACGGCACAGGAAAGAATTCGACCTGACTCATCACGGAATCGTCCGGATGTCGACACCGGGTTCGGACCGGGATAGAATTCAGTCCTCCACTGCCGCCTGTCGAGTGAATAAACATAGGACGGGCCTGTCCTACTCCGCCGGGCAGCCAAACATAAGGCGGAATTTTTCATTCTTTGGGGGTGATTTCCCCGCAATCGGCCTACGGCAGCAGCAGCTTCCGCTCGACAAGAACGTCGCCGTACTCGGTGAGGAATTTTTGGACGCGAACGCCAGAGTCATCCTCCAATGACAGCAACCTTGTCGGGAACGACCCAAAATCGCGATCGTTTTGTGGGGGGCCAAACACTTGCAACATATTAGTAAACGTATGGTGCGGAGGTGCCGGTTTGAGGATGCCGCGCGCAGTCAGCGCGGACAACGAGACCGGCCGGGCATCGTGAATGGGGCGCCAGCCGTCTTTGGTCAACTCTGTCTTCCCGGGCGTGATCAGCGGAGCGAGCAACCGTCTCATTTTGGGGAAGTCGGCTTCGAATCGGCGGATGAGCTCACGTTTCTTGCGAGCCGCGTCAACAGCCCTCAAGAAGTCTTTCACTTCCTCGGAAGCGACATCCGCGTCGTTCTTGGCCCGTTGCACATCGACCTCCCGTTCCGACCGCTTGCGGGCATTCTCGGAGCCCAGTTTTTTCTGTTCGGTCTCCAGCAGGTTCTGCCGATCGGCGGCTTCCGCCGCGTCACGGACCTTTTTCAGTTCGGCCGCCTGAACGGTGAGATAGTTGCGAATTCGACCCTGGTCGAGTTCTACCAAGGCTTTTTCCAGCGTGCGGTCTCCCGGGCGGTCTGATTCCGAAAGCGAATCGAGCAGCAGCCCCAGACCGGCGTCATCGGATTTCTGACTGCGTACAGCCGAGTCAGCGTTCGTGAGGATTTCCTGAACCCGCTCTCCGAAGACGGCCTTCGGTTCGATCTTCAACGACCGGGTGTCGAGTCCCTGCGTTACGACCTCGTCGATGTCGCGGAGTTGTTGACTCCAGGATTCGAGTTCGTCGACCGTGACCCGGGGTTTCGCGGCGAGGGGGGCAAATTGGTCCAGCAAGGTGGAATTCGCCGCCAGCTTTTTCCCCTGCTCGGAAGTTCGGAGTGCCGCCAGCCGGCTGTTCCATTTCGCGGTCATCGTTTGGAGTTCGGCGATCGAATTGTTTGCTCGGTCGAGCCGTCGCTTGAGATCTTCCCATTTTTGACGTGACAGCCGATTCTCGCTCGCGGTTGCCAAGGCGGAGTTTTCCCGGGCCGACTGTTCCAACTGTCGATTGGCCTCAGCCGCTTCGATCGCCGCCTGTTTTGCAGCGTTCGCTTCAGGATTGCCATAAAATGATTCGAGAGGAAATTTTTGTCCGGTTCCCCAGAGCGTCGCAATTATACCCGCAATGAACAACCCGACACCCGCGAGCGGCCACGCGAAGTTCTGAGTGTTGAGTTTGGAATGCGCGGGAGCCGATGCCGCGACGGGGGATCCGGCAGTCGGTGACTGAGGCGGTGACGTCGGAGAACCAGTGGCCGTGGCGTGACCAGATGGAGGCGTCGGTCCGGCAGACGTCGCCGAAGCGTGTGGCGTTCCCGAGGGTGGGGGCGGGGGTGGAACAGGCGCGGGCTGAGTCATGCGGTCCCTTCAGAAGCATTGGGATTGCCGCCGGCGGACTTCCGTCGGTCGCGGTCGGCTTTTTTCTTATTCCGTTTGCGCCGCTCGTCGTCGCGACGCTGTTGTTCGGCACGTATTCGGTCGAGAAAGTTCATGGAATCGGATTCGTCGGCCGCAGGTTCCGGTTCCTGTGGAGTGTTGGTTCCGGCGGGTTCTACCGGCTCCGAGGCGGTCGCGTCACCGTCGGCAGGTGGAGGGGCGGACGACTCGACCGGAGCCTTTGGTGCTTCCGGGCGAGAGGATTCTGTTGGGGCAGGATCGTCCCAGGGATCGGGAAAACCGCCACTCTCCTCGGGCCCGGTCGGATCGGGAACGGTGCGGGGATGCAGCACGCGTGACCGTCCGGCCGGTGCGGCCTTTTGGCTGTCCAGCGTGGGAAACAGCGTTTCGGAATTCGCTGCGGGCCAGGGGGTCTCAAAGCGGTGCTGATAGACTTCGACGGGGAGGTGATAGACCGAATCCATGATGAACGGAAACCCGCCGAACTGGGCAAAGCCGGCGCTCCGGCGGAGCGCCGCGATGGACCGGCCAGGGGCGTCACCCGCCAGCAGAATGTCGTTGAATCGGAGTCGCGGGGAGGCCGATTCCGAGAAGCTGCGTGTGTCTTCCGTGTAACCCCAGAAGAGTCCAGGGAGGAGATTGATGGCGGCGGGATTGACCAGAGTTTCGCCCGAGGCGTCGCGAAGTTCTTCAATCTCCTGCTGGTCGGAGACCGAGAAATGCTGTTTCCAACGGGTATTGGCTCCAACGGCCGAACGAATGTTGGCATCGGTCGTTTCGAGATCGGCGCGAGACTGGTTGGAAAGGATCAGGCCGATGTTCATGCTGCGGGCGGTCTGCAGCAGCAGTTCCAGATTGTTGGCGACGATCCGCTGAAATTCATCGATGAAGACGAAGGTCTGCACCCGGCGACCGGTGTGCGACTGAGCGGCCGCGAGCAGCGAATAAAGCACCAGACGGGCGATCTCGGCAGCGGTGCCGGCGCCGGTGGCGGAGGGAAGCCCGAAGTAGATTGCCTGCGGCTGAGTGAACACCTGCTGGAGATCGATCGCCGCTTCGAGTACGGCAGGCGGGGTCTTGTTGGCGGGGGAGGCATTCAACGGCTGGCAACCCGCCAGCCGGCGGACGGAGGATTTGGCGTTGGTGGCGGCCCGCTTGGTTTCGGGGTCGAGGTCAAAGCGGGCCGATCCCGCCAGGTATTCGGTGAGGGCGGTGAAGCTGTCGGCGGTGGAGTAGTTTTGAAACGTGTACTGCAGGAGTTCGAAGTTGGCGTCGCCGAAAAACTTGCGGCCGTAGTCGGTTCCGTATTGCAGACCGAGGGCGTTGGTGAGGACGTCGGTTCGCTGGGAATCGGCCAGTTGTGAGAAGTAGCTCTGGCGGAGGGGGTTGAAGGCGTAGGACGAGCGATTGAGTGCGGTGGTGAACCAGCGAAACCGATATCCGGGATGGCGGGGGTCGGCCGACTGCCAGCGGTGACTGACGTCAACGGACTCCTGCCGCATCGTTTCGAGGATGGCCTGATCGTCCGCCTTGAGGTCGATGACAATGACCGAGCAGTCCCCCCGGCGGAGGAGCTGGGTCATCAGGGGGAGAATCCCCAGGCTGGTCTTGCCCGAGCCGCTGTCCCCCAGGATATGGGCATGTTCGCGGAACACGTCGCGGGGGACGAGAATCGGCGTGTCGTCGAACGCGTTGACACCCAGCAGCAGGCTGTTCTGTTCCGTGGGATCTTGCGAGTTCTGGAGCCGGGCGACGAGCCCGTCCCAGTTCGCGGTGTTGAAGACCCGCTTGCGGTGCGTGCCACGGTCCCAGGCCGCGAGCGCTCGGGCAGCGACCACGAAGACGCCGGTCGCGATCAACGCCGTTGAGAGCAGGCCGAGCTTCATCCAGCGGAAGGCGAGTTCGGCGATCACGCGGGCATAGACGAACAGGCGGGTATACCAGGGAGCCACCAGGAAATCCGCTGGCGACGGAGGATCCTCGGGATAGAACGAATACGAGTCGGAAGGGGTTGTCGAGGGAGATGCAGGCTTCGGAAGCGGTTCGGGGGTCCGGGAGGCGGTGTCCAAAGCGGACTTTTGCTGGAGATACTCGTCTTGGTCCTGCGGCGAGAGCTGTTCGAGAAAGTGCTTTTCAACGGTGGAGAGTTTGACCGGAGTTTTGGATTTGTCGCCGGTCACGGTCGGCGACTTCCGAGCCGACGAGGATTGGCCAATCGGCCCCCCTTCCAGGGTGATTGGCTGTGGCTCGCGTGTCGGTCTCGACTTCGGCGCCAACGCCTTCTGTGCCTGGAGAGTGCTGAAGACGATCAGCCACAGAAAGTAGACAACCGTCAGCAAACGTCGCCGACCGGGGGCGGGGCCGGCCGGCGTGGTGTGAACTCCCAGAGCCCGCGTGTTGCGGATGTTGTAGCAGTGCCAGTCGACAAAGCCCCCCCAGAGCGCTTTCATCAGGGCGAAGATCGACGCGGGGGATCGCCCGTAGAGCAGGGCGAGGCCGATTTCGAGCAGCAGCGTGACGCCGATCGCCACGGCGGCAGGCAGCAGAAACGTCTGCAACAGCGCATCGGGATCCCGGGGACGTTCGGGAGTTCGCCAGAACCGCAACCAGAATTCACTGAGGGCGAGACACAGACCGATTCCCAGCAGATACCCTTCGGCACCCCGCAAGGGTTGTTGAATCGCGGTGAACCGCTGACTCCAGAGCCGGCGGACTTCGAAAGCGGTCTGACGTTCGGTCGGGGCGGCGGTCGCAATGGAGACGCCATGTGCGGCAATGCTGTCGGCAAGTACGACGACTCCGATCGTGGCGACCAGCAGGGCGGCCAGAGTCAACGGCAGTGCGGACATCAGGAACAGCGCACAGAACATCCCGACCAGGGCGATCGCCACTCGGGGGAGCAGGCTGGCCCAGGGAGTCAGGTGGTATGCGAGGTAGGTGACGCAACAGGTGAAGCCAAGCGGAACGAGGGCGATGGAGACCCGGACGTCGATCCACATCAGGAAGGCGATCGGCACCGTCAGCAACAGCGTGTAGAAGACGGCCGTGAGGGTGCGAGCCTGGGAAGCAGCGAACGATTCGGAGACGACCGGGTAGTCAAACTCGGGGGCGACGTCCGTGGGGAGGCGGTCGTGCTGAAGTGGATTGTCGACCGACTGCCGGAGCGTCTTGTGCCAGCTCTTGGAGAAGAACCGTCTCAGCCAGGGATGGTCGGAATCAATCATGGCGGACCAGCAACGGGCGGAGCTCGGGAACCACCTCGACGCGGAACGAGACGGGCGTGGAGAGTTTTTGCAGTTCCTGTTCCAGAGCTGAGCGTTTCTCGTTGGACAGCGTGACGATCGCCACCAAGAAGCGATCGTCGAGAATGAGTTGCCGAAAGGCGGGCACCTGCTCGCGGTGCTCGATGTCCTGACGGACCTTGCGGACGATGTGCGCGACGTCACCGCCCCCGTCGACGCGGATCAGGCCGAAGCGGGTCGTGTTCTGGTCGGTGTCGAGGTAGTAGTGACTGGAATCGAGTCCCCGGGCCAGGAGCGCCGGATTGTACTCGCTCAGTTCGCAGACACGGAGGCGCTCCCGTTGGATCGGACCGCGACAGCAGAAGCTGAGAATGCCGAACTCGGTCAACAGCGACTGCGGCCCGAGGGGACCGACTTTGCGGGGAGAGAGCCCCATGACTTTCGCCCCGTTGGGTCCCAGACCGAAATAGGTCTGGGTGGAGAACAGGGGGTGGCTGAGCAGGAAGCCGTGGGAGGTGAGCCGCGAGGTGACTTTGGTGACGGCGTTGGGGAGAGAGTCGTCGAAGAAGTGCTGATGGAGGACCTCGGGGGTCGTCATCCGATAGCGCATGAGGTGCTCCAGGATTTCGTAGTCACGATCCTGAAGTCGCGGGTTGCGCGTGGGGGGACGGGGCATGGTCTACCAGATCTCATAGGACAATCCTCGGGCTTCGCAGTCTGTGTGGAAATCCTGGACCCGAGCCTTGTCGTAGGCTCCTCCGAACTCAAGCACGAGATAAGGTAATGTATCGGGGGAGGCGGAGAGAACCGCATCGGGGAGTTTTTGTTGACGGCGTGCGGGGGCCAGGCGATCTTCACCAATCCAGCAGGGAAGAAGCTGCGGATTGTAACGGCGGATGCAGACGTACATCTGCGTCACCCCCAGATCGTGTCCCGCCTGAAACTGTCGCCGAATGACACCCCGCTGATTGCCCCCGAACAATCTTCGGGAACGAGGCGCTGCGAGGTAGACAGTCGTTTGTCGAGCGGCCACTCGCCAGCGTTCCTGCAGTTTCCAGGCGACCGCGCCGAAGTCGGGAAGGAATTCGCCCGGACTCCAGCGGACGACCGGCCCGCGAAGAATCGGCAACGGCCTCGCCAGAACGGTCGCCTTCACCAAGTATTGGGCCGAGTGCAGCACCCGCAGCCGGGCTTGAGCATTGACGGCGTCCTTTTCCCTGCGCGGCCACCAGCCGTGCGCCGTTTGGCGCGGCGTGATCATGCGTATCTGGGTGCAGAGGGCGGCGAGGATCTCGGAATCGCGGTCGGTGAGGAGCATGGCGTCGCTCGTCGGTGCGTTGACGCTGCCCGGTACCGACGGAAGTCGTCGACCGGCAGCCCACGAAGAATGACGACTCGACGGTGCTACCCCCAAGAAAGTGGCACGTGGCGCGGCACGTTGTTCGCGACGATGCCGACCTTTCCCCGAATGCGGGTGATGACACGCTGTGTCAAAAACCGGCCGACCGACGAGTTGATGGCACTTTGATTTCTGACACGGGTTTTTGGCACAACCGTTCTCGGCCGCTTCGGGGAGGCCGGAAGAATCCACGCCGAGTGTCAGAATTCGAACGTTTTCTGGCTCTATTTTCCCGATCGGTCCCACTCTCCCGTGCATATTGGATTTATCGGTCGGTGTGACCGATACGAGCCAGAGCAACCGTGCATGACCGCCTCGTGCAAAGGAAGAGTACAGTGACCGATTTCGTGCGATTCGCCTCAACGCTGTTTTAGCCACTTCAATTCAGAGTCGATCAGAATTCGCCTCCGATCGAGCACTCAAAGTGCCTTCAGATCCCACCACTTGACCGCATTAGCTAATGCCAATTCGACGAACTGCTGAGCTTGCCGGCCGGTCGGCCCTTGAACCAGACACGAATCGTCAAGTCAGCGCCCGCGCTGGCCAGCCGCGTGCCGTCGGGACTGAACGCAACGCTTCTTACGATAGATGTATGTCCAATGAGCGTCCGTACCGGATCCCCCGTTGCTGCGTCCCAGACGCGAATCGTACCCTCAGAACCCCCGCTCGCCAGCCGCGTGCCGTCGAGGCTGAACGCCACGCTCCTTACACCAGCCGTATGCCCGGTCAGCGTTCGTACCGGATCCCCGGTTGCTGCGTCCCAGACGCGAATCGTATCGTCATCACTCCCGCCCGCCAGTTGCGTGCCGTCAGGGCTGAACGCCACGCTCGTAACTTTACTCGTATGCCCCGTCAGCGTCCGCAAAGGTTTCCAGGTCGCGACATCCCACACACAAATCGTCTTGTCATCACTCGCGCTCGCTAATCGCGTGCCGTCCGGGCTGAACGCGACGCTTGTTACGATAGATGTAAGTTCAATGAGCGTCCGCACTGATTTCCCTGTAACCGCATCCCAAACGCGAACCGTATTGTCATCACTCGCGCTCGCCAGGCGGGTGCCATTACGGCTGAACGCGACGCTGTTGACCGATTTCGTATGCCCCTCCAGCGTCCACACGTTTCCACCCGTCGCGACATCCCAAACACGGATCGTCTCGTCAGAACTCGCACTCGCTAGGCGCTTGCTGTCGGGGCTGAACGCGACGCTGTTGACCAAAGCCGTATGCCCCTCCAGAGTCCGCACCTTTCCACCCGTCGCGGCGTTCCAAACGTGGATCGTTTTATCTAAACTCGCGCTCGCCAGTCGCGCGCCATCCGGGCTGAACGCGACGCTGTAGACCCCATCCGTATGCCCTGTCAGTACCCGAATCGGGTCGTCGGTCGCGGCATCCGACGCGTGGATCGTCCCATTAGCATTCGCGCTCACCAGGCGCTCTCCGTCAGGGCTGAAAATCACACACGAACCGTCGCTATGCTCCGTCAACGTACGCAGTGGTTCCCCGGTCGCCGTGTCCCAAATCCAGATTGGCTCTTTCAAACTGGCGCTCGCCAGCCGCGTGCCGTCGTGGCTGAATGCCACGCTCGTTACATTACTCGTATGTCCCGTCAGCGTCCGCATTGATTCCCCGGTCAAGACATCCCACACGCGGATTGTCTGGTCAGCGCTCGCACTCGCCAGTCGCGTGCCGTCGCGGCTAAACGCGACACTGTTGACCGATCCCTTATGCCCCTTGAGCGTCCGCACTGGTTCCCACGTCGCGGCGTCCCACATGCGGATTGTCTGGTCAGCGCTCGCACTCGCCAGTCGCGTGCCGTCGCGGCTGAACGCGACACTATTGACCGATTCCTTATGCTCCGTGAGCGTCCGCACTGCTTCCCCAGTCGCGACGTCCCACACCCGGATTGTCTGGTCAGCGCTGGCACTCGCAATTTGCGTGCCGTCGCGGCTGAACGCCACGCTCGTAACATTTCTCGTATGCCCCGTCAGCGTCCGCAAAGGTTTCCAGGTCGCGGCATCCCACACACAAATCGTCTTGTCATCACTCGCGCTCGCTAGCTCCGTGCCGTCGGGGTTGAACGCGACGCTGTTGACCGGCTTCGTATGCCCCGCCAGCGTCTGCACGGTTTGCCCGGTCGCGGCGTCCCACACGCGGATTGTCTGGTCGGCGCTCGCACTCGCAAGCTGCGTGCCGTCAGGGCGGAACGCCACGCTCGTAACATTACTCGTATGCCCCGTCAGCGTCCGCACTGATTCCTCACTCACGGCATCCCACACGCGGATGGTCCGGTCTAGACTCGCACTCGCCAGCCGCGTGCCGTCTGCGCTGAAAACCACGCTCCATACTCCATCGGTATGCCCCGCCAGCGTTCGCAGCGGGTTTCCGGTCGCGGCGTTCCAGACTCTGATAGTATCGCCTAAACTCGCGATCGCCAACCGCGTGCCGTCGGGGCTGAACGCCACGCAATAAACGGAATACAAGCTCTCGTTCCCCTTCCACACCGGTTCCCCGGTCGCCGCATCCCAGACGCGAATCGTACCGTCAGAACTCCCGCTCGCGAGCCGCGTGCCGTCGGGGCTGAACACCACGCTCCTTACACCATCCGTATGCTCGGTCAGCGTCCGTACCGGATCCCCGGTTGCTGCGTCCCAGACGCGAATCGTACCCTCAGAACCCCCACTCGCCAGCCGCGTGCCGTCGGGGCTGAACGCCACGCTCCTTACACCAGCCTTATGCCCGGTCAGCGTTCGTACCGGATCCCCGGTTGCTGCGTCCCAGACGCGAATCGTATCGTCATCACTCCCGCTCGCCAGTTGCGTGCCGTCAGGGCTGAACGCCACGCTCGTAACTTTACTCGTATGCCCCGTCAGCGTCCGCAAAGGTTTCCAGGTCGCGACATCCCACACACAAATCGTCTTGTCATCACTCGCGCTCGCTAGCTCCGTGCCGTCGGGGTTGAACGCGACGCTGTTGACCGGCTTCGTATGCCCCGCCAGCGTCTGCACGGTTTGCCCGGTCGCGGCGTCCCACACGCGGATAGTGTGGTCAGCGCTCGCGCTCGCCAGTCGCATGCCGTCGGGGCTGAACGCCACGCTCCAGACACTCTTCAAATGCCCTGTCAAGACGTCATGCTTCGGATACAGCCGCAGCGCCAGATGTCGGTATTCCCACTTGGCGAATGCCAGATCCCAATGCGTGGCACTTAGACATGACTGCGCGCGCACAAAATTGCCAGTCGTGTACTCGCGGTCGGCCGTATCGAGCTGGTTGGCGTACAGGCGGAGATCTGCGATGGCGAGGTTCCTCTGCGAATCTTCAAGTGCCTTGATGGTGTCTTCTCGGGCTTTGGAAGCCACGAAATCGCTGCGATCTCGTTCCGTTTTGGCAGTCTTGAGTTCCTCTAATGATCTCTCGGCCTTCGTCGCCGCTTCTTCCGCCACATGCTTGAGCCGACCGACGTAGAGCACGATTGCAAACATCACAGCCACGGCGGCCCACGGAAACACACTCCAGCGGATCTGCCGCCAACTGCTCGTTCGCACGAACTGTTTGCAACGATCAACGATGCGAGCCTGGCGGGCGGCGAATGCCTGCGCTTTTGCGTCGCCTGGGGTTGTGGTTGCGCCGCCCGCTTCGGGTTGGATCGTCGCGGCGGATCGGACGGATCCGACCGATCGGTCTGATGTGTCTGATCTTCCCGCCGCGTCTGATTCGACCGCCTGATTTGATGTACCGGCAGAAGTTTCCATCGGCGCGCCGGCCGCGGACTCACTTACCCGTAAATCACATGGCGGACGCGGATCGAGTTTGTTGACCCGGTCGGCCGTCAGGTGGATCCTCGCCCAGGTGGCGTTCGGACGGTCGTGCAGACGCCATTCTGCCAGTTGGTTCAGTTCCTCCGGGGTGAGCGTTTTGTTTTTTCTCTCGCTGAGGGCCAATTGATCGAACTCGCTTCCCCGCCGCTGCTCCCGCTCTATCCATTCGTGGCACCTTTTCCATTGCCGCAGCAGCGCCTCATGGCTGATGTCGAGCGTCGTCTCGGTCGACAGCGGCGTCTGTTCGGTCTCTTCCGGCAGCGCAACCAGAAACGTACACCCGTGTTTCAGAAACGGGCGCGCCACCGCAATGACGTCTTCCGCGCTCACCCCCGCGATCTCGGCCAAATCGCCAACGTTCGCCAGGCGGCGGACCGACTGCCCCGACTCGTTCACGTCGCTGAGCGTGCGGAACATTCGCTCGCACACCTGCTGCGCCGTCGGCACCGGCCGCATATTCAATTGCGGTTCAACGAGCAACCACTCGGCACGCCTCAACCAGTAGACGTAGGAACTCAGCAACCAGCCCGATACGACGACGATCGGACGGAGCACCCGATGAATCGCTTTGGAAGCACGTAATACAGAATCATCATCGTTGGCGCGAGGCACAATCGGCGGAGAAACGTCTTGGGCGGAATCGGAAACCGACGTATGGTGGGGCCGCTCGGGAACAGACACTTTGTTCGACTGACTGTTCCTCGCGACGTCGTGACGCGGCAGACTCCACCAATTTTCCGCCGGCGACTCCGCAGGACTATCAATCAACTCTCGCTCGGCAGTCACCCAACCTCCCAGCGAACCCAGCCACCGTGTACGCCAGGGAATGGCAGTCGACACAGCCGCACTGCCTCCCAGAGCGGCATTCTTCAACTCGGCAAAAATTCGATTCAAATGCTGGTTCAGCGCCCCATGCACTCCTCCAGCTCGTGAGTAATGCTCAAAAGTCAGCGCGATCCGCTCCGACTGCCACACTTTGGGCGGATGGCACGCCTCGGACCACGTCTGCAACAATGCATGCTGCAGCAGCGGCAACGGGTCGCTTTGCGGCTCGACATCGTTCAACATCTGATCGACAACCGCCGGGTCGGCCTCGGCCCCGAACAGTTCCAGCGGACCAGTGATCGCGGTCCGCATCTGCTCGCGGCTCATCTGAGGCGTCAGAAACTGCGCATCGTTGATCGCCTCGGGAAGGCCCGAATACAGTGAGCAGTCTCCCAGGTAGTCCGACCGCATCGTCAACACGACCGAGATCGGCCTTTCGTTCTGCGCTGCCGCCGCCAACAACAGTTTAACGAACGCCTGCGCCTGGTTCTGCCGCCCCTCTTTCGTGGCGGGAGTGGCAGTTTCGGAATGCGCCAGAGTCTCCTGCGTATGAAACCGAAAGAGCTCTTCGAACTGGTCGACGAGCACCAGGACCGGTGTCTGCGACGAAACCTTGAGTATTTCGAGTGCCGCGGGGAGGCCGAACCGCCCCGCTTCCAGTCCCTTGCGAGTCGCCAGAAGCGTGTACGATTCCTGCCCGACTGCCGAACTCGCGAGTGTGATCTGCTCGGCGGAGATCTCGGCCACCAGCGCCTCGGCGAGCCTTTGCATCGGCGCGTTGCCGGGTCGCAGCTTGATTACCCGCCATCTCTCGGGTGTCGGCCCGAGCGTATTTCGGCGGACAGCCGGAATCAGCCCGGCATGCACCAGCGACGATTTGCCGCAGCCGCTGGTGCCGACGACCGCTAGAAATCGGCAGGCACGCAATCGAGTGAGCATCGATCGAATCTGGGCGCCCCGACCGTAGAAGAGAGGCGCGTCGGGTTCGAAAAAGGGGCGCAAACCGGGGAAGGGGACGCTGGCTATCTGAGCCAGTTCGCGAGGAGAACGCCGTTCGACCACGGCAGACGGTTTTGGGACTGTCGACATGTCAGGTTCCCTCACGCTGCGCGGCCATCTGGGCGACCTCGGCCAGAAACGCGTCGATAGCCGGATCGGGGTGCTTTAGGTAATGAAAACGATCTGCAAACGGCCAGTAGGTCGGTTCCTGTTGACCTTCGTGCGGAGAGACGTAGATCGCCATCGCTGGGTAAGTTGTCGGTCGGTCTTCCATGATTTGCTGGCATTCTTCGATGCGTTGCTCCAACCAGTCGAGCTGGCATCTGCCTTGAAACACGATCAGGCCGGGGTCGCCGCGATAGGCTGCGGTGAGGGCGGATTTCGGGTTCACAGCACGGACCACGACCTTGGCAGTTGCCGCCGCCTGTTGAAGCAATTTGCCCAGAACGTGCACGACTTCGGCTGTGTCTTCCGGGCCGCTGCTCACGAGCAGAGCCGGGCGTCCCTTCGCGCTCAGCGCCCGTGACTGCGAAGAGTCGTTGGCTGCCGGAATAATTGTGGATTCTGCATTCGTGCCCAAGTGAGCGGTTGTGTTTCGCGGATCGCACTCAGTCATTGAGCTATTGCCGGGTGATGGCATCGGACCGCGGGCGATGATCTGTCGCACTTTGTCATCAATCGCCGCGAGGAACTTTTCTAGCAGAATCGCCTGGACTCCCTCGTCGGTCCCGCGGAATTGGGCAATTCCCGGGTCGGTATCGGCGAGATACTGACCCCAGGCAATGCTCTCTGGCGTGTTCCGTGCCGAAATCGCCCCAAGGTCTAGGGCTGGAGATCGCCAGCGCAAGACCGGTCTGGCCAGTCGCTTGGCCGCGAGAAAATCGTTTCGTTCTGTGCCGGCTGGATTGGCCCCGAGAAGCTGTACCAGCAAGAGCGACGAAGCGATCTGAGTTTCCCGCGTCGCTGCGAAATCGCCAGATTCGCTGGCGAAGGGATCGGGAACGACGGTATAGCCGACGTTTTCAAGCGAACTGACGGCCGCAAACCGAGCTTTTCGCGCCGCTTCGTCGGCCGCAGACGCCGAGAGGAAGACGATTGTTCTAGACGGTGGGCGCCACGCAGCCGCCGGTGAGTTCAGCCGGCCTTGTTGAGTCACGGCGTCGGCTCTCGGGGGGGGCGGATCGGGATCGCCAAAGGCGGCAAGAACCTGGTCTTTCGTCGGAATCTGGCGTTCCTCCAGCCACTTCGCGATCTCCTGACCCAACTGCAAAAGCTGGTCCCGGGAATCAACCAGGCGGATGACCTCGATCACTTGCTGGCGATAGCTCCCTTCCCAGGGAATATAATCGAGATCGTATTTCAATCTGAAACTGAGCAGTCCCCGCAGTTCTTCCCGCTCAAGCGTGGCGCAGATGTAATTGCATAGCGTTTCTTCCCGTCCCAGTTCATTCGACATCGCAGGGCACTCTGACTTCCCGACTCGCATTTACAACGCCGCCATCGCAAATCGAGTTCTTTGATCAGGTCGGCCGCTCGAACTCCCGAAGAGTCCAGAGAGGAGAGTCTACCGGGACGAACCTCTGCGGGTCCAGCAGGTGACCGTGTCGGTTGCTCTGTGCGGCGACAGTCCGGTAGAATTCTCTTATTCAGTGGCACATCGCAGGACAAACCAGGTGAATCGATCATGGACCTCTCCCGGCACTACGAGGCCTTTCAAAAGGCACTGCTCAAAGCGTTCAAGGAGTCTGACCTGGCGATGAACATTACGTTCGATTTCAAATTCGACTACAAGCAGGAAGTTAGCGGCGACAATTCCAGGGAACGTGTTTTCGACCTGCTGAAGATTTTCGACCGACAAGATCGGATTGATGAACTGTTCGTCAAATCACTGTCCCGCAACCCGGGTAATCGGGAAATGCGGGCGCTGGCGCAGACGCTCGCCGTCGAGGTTCAACAGCGGCATGGCGAACTGGCCGACCAGGCGATCGAGTACTCGAACAAGGATTTCGAAAACGCCCAGGCAGATCGACTGCGTGCCGGACTGCAGTCTTACGTCACAACGGGGGCGCTCGAAGCCATGGTCGTCAAGGCACATCACCTGCAGACCGGGCAGGAAGTCGAAGGCTGGGAAAGAGGAATGCGCGACTCCCAAGTGCGAGTTTGCCTAATACGCAAGGGAGACGAGCCGAGTGGAACCGGTTTTCTCGTCGGGCCGGATCGAATTATCACCAACTCGCACGTCGTTGCCGAGGGGGCCGCCGCCGGCGATTACAACGCGCTGTTCGACTACCGCGGCAAAGACGCTGCGATCGGCGGCTTCCCCAGGTACAAACTCGTCGAAGAACTGGCCCGCAGCCAGCCGAAGGAATTTGACTACGCGATCTACCGACTCGAAAAGGTTCCCGCCGGCAAGCGCGGCTACTTCAAAGCGCGCGCCTACCAGTTCAATTCGATTCGCGAGCCGGTCAGTGTGCTGGGTCACCCGCAGGGAAAGCCGCAGGCATTTGCATTCGGCGTAGTGTTCGACAACAACAGCTTTTTCGGTCGCGTGGCCTACACGGCGAACACGTCACCGGGTTCATCGGGATCGCCGGTGTTCACCGAAAACTGGGATCTGGTGGCCGTGCATCATCATGGAGAGACCAACGTCAACAATCACGGAATTCCGATGGCGGCGATATTGAAAGACCTGAAAGATCACGGCAACGGGGGACTGCTGGAATCGGCGTGAAAAGGGGCGCAGGCGGACCGGTTGGCCGAGGGGGGCATTCTCCGAATGACGGTCGCAATCAGTGGGCGCAAGTACGCGGCCGATCGTCGCGGCGTCGGCCGCGACGTCGGTGCCATCGCTCGTTATATGGCTTCGATCGGCATGGTGATGGCACAGGAGTCCGATTGCTACCGGGCGGGCAAGAGTCCCAGAAAGTCATAGTAAGGAGACGCGTCATAAAATGACCGTATCTTGGCACAATCGTGGCTGGCCGTTTTTTCGGAGACGATTCGTTGCGCTAGCGCATTCCGGTTCTGCGGGCACCTCTGTCACAGGCTAGCACGGATCCAACGTGGTGTTGACCGATCCGTGAGCGACTCTCGCCTTGTTTTCTGGGTATTTCTGCAATAGCAACGTGCCGCGAGCCGTGTCATTTTTTTGGTGGGCGGGAAATTCGGGCTTACGATCGGCGGCAAATCCAGCACGCCTGACGCACTTCGCGCAGGGTGCTCAACACCGTCGAGGGACGATCGTCGTCGGAGTCTCGCCCTATGTCTCAAGCTCCCGTTCATGAAATCCGGCTCGGACTGGTGAAGTGCCGCATCTGGCGGAACATGACCAAGTCCGGTCAACGGCACCACGTCACGGTGTGCCGGCTCTACCGCAACGGCGACGTCTGGAAGGAGTCGCTGAATCTCGGACGCGACGATCTGCCGCTTGCCGTCAAGGCGCTCGACATGGCGCACACCTGGATCTACCTGCACTCCGGGAGTGTGGAGGCAGTCGATGAAGAGTGAAGAGAAACGCTGGTGGACGGTCCGGCAACTCGCCGCGCATTACGGCGTCAGTGTTCGCAACGTTTACCAGGCGATTGACGCAGGACGCCTGGTCGCTCATCGCTTCGGTGCCGGCTTTGGCGCGATCCGAGTCTCCGATTCGCATCGAATTGCCTGGGAAGAGAGTTCCCGCCAGGAAGCCGCTGCGCGAGCGGCGACGCCGGGCGGGTGGGAAGCGCCAGCCTGTCGACAGCTCTGGAATGAAGGCGGTGAATCAGCATGAGCTAAAAATTCCAGTTCGTCGCCGGCCGTTGTGACGTCCCCAGATTCGCAACCCCCGGCGTGTTCGTAGGGAAGGAAGCAACTTCGCTCGCCGAGTTGGCTCCGTCGGTCCGGTTCATCGCGACCTCCTGGCCTCGACTGCCGCCGCACATCCAGGAGTCAATCCTGACACTCGTCAGTGCGGCTGTGGCGCAAGGTTATCGCATTTCGATTCAATAATTCTCATTCGCCGCGTCATCGCGGCAAGGATCCGTCAGATGTCAGCCGGAACACTTCTTCAGCGCTTGGTCCACGAACGGCAGATGCAGGCGCGTCTCGACGCAGCGGCGTTGATCCGTGATTATCCGCCCGGGCCGGAGCGGACGACGGTGGCAGAGAAATACATTCGCGAAACGCTGCTGGATTGTGCCGTTGGCGCCATCAGCGACGACGAGCAGAAGCAGGTTCTGCACATTCTTGATTTCGCAGTCTCCAGTTTCCGATTCGAGACGAGTCGCTGAGATCAAGAATTCTGACCACCCCATCGAAGGAGAACTACGAATTGTAAACGTGAATCGATTGCCGAACCGGAAGAAGTCATCGAAGCCCGGAACAAATTCATCGACTGGTTGCTCAACCAGCTCCCCTAACCCAGGAACAAACGTGATGTTGGCGACAATTGAAAAATGCGAAACCGGAACGTGCGTCTGGTGCAAAGCCCGCGGCGAAGGCGTGCTGGCGAAGTTCGATTTCGGCCTCCAGGGGTTCTTCTGCAAGAAGGACTTCTGGACAGCACTCAAGGTCCGGTTCGAAGCGAAGGAGGAAGGTGATGTTGCTGAAACCCCGCCAGCTCGCCGAACGGCTTAACGTCTCCCTCAGCACCGTCTACGGCCTGATCGAGACCGGCAAGATCGCCTGCCACCGAATCGGCGTGGGCCGTGGCGCGGTGCGAGTGAGTGAGAGTCAGCTCGCCGAGTACCTGGAATCGACGAAGAACGAGTGTCGAGAGCAAGGAATTCGAATCCCCGAGGCTCGACCTCGACGCCCTCCCCGCAAGAATTTCCAGTTGTGAATTCTTACCCCGCCAACGGATTGGCGGGGTTTTTCATTGGATCTTGGCCAGTGCTTTCTTGACATGCTCAGTATCGCTCAGCACGTGTTGATAGACCTTTGCCAACGTACTCGGGTCCGAATGCCCGCCCATCGCTGCCACAGTGATCGGGTCGTTTCCGCCGAGCAACATTCGGGTCATCCATGAATGCCGGTACAAATAGAGGCAGAGCTTTACGGCATGAGTGGATGCCAACCGGTTGGTCAGTTTCACTTTCGCTTCGCGCTGTAGTTCGGCTTTGGACTTCTCCCGCTCGATCCCCGCGACGTTCTTCATCTTCTTGAGCGTGGGGATGAGTCTCTTGATGTCAGCGTCGTTGACCGTCAGCTTATTTTCGTCGAGTACGAGCCGCCCCATTCGATGATGGAGCCGGACGAACTGACAATTCACTGATTCCGGCGTCCAGGGAGCGCCTTCGAGGTTTCGGAAAATCGGCCCCGAGGGGAATTGCTGGCACAGCCGCTTACAAATCTCCAACGAATTTTCGGTGAGATTGACGACCCTCATTCGCTTCTTCCCTTTACTGCGCTTGACCGAGAAGATCCACCTTCCATTTACGGTGTCGACTTCGGCCGCTGTCACACGCAGAATCTCTTGAGGACGTGGGCCGCACTCCCAGACCACGGTCAGCAGCTCACGAAACGGAGCGTCGTTGATCAGCCCCATGACCTTCGTGTGCTCGTCTGCCGTGATGAAATGTTCTCGTCGACCGGGAGACGGACGCTCCATGTCTCGGATCGGGGATTCAGGGATGATTTTCATCCTGACCGCTCGTCGAAAAACGGTCTTCAGAGTTCCGATACAGGTCCACCGCATTCCGTCTGACCAAGTCGGCTTATTCACCCATTTCTCAACGACCTCTGGGGTGAGGTCGTCAACCGCCAATCCCTTCACTTCGTCCAGGAACCACTGACATCGCTGTTTGTATGCGCTGTGCGTCCCGGCCGAGCGATTTTTCTCGACCCAGTCGATCACCCGCTTGATCACATCGAAGACCAGCAGTCGGTCTGAACGCGTTGGCACGTCGTCCACATTCGCCATCAGGGCGTGGAACAGTTTGTCGGCCGTCTTCTTGTTCGGATCGAGCCGGTGTTTTTGTCCCTTGATGTTGACGTAGTACGATTGCCGCTCTTCCCACCACCACGGCTTCGGAGTTCGAGCCATGAGATCCTCGAATTCTGGAACACGATTCTGGAACACGACGGGAGATTATACGATTTTTCCGAACAAAATCCACAGATTCCACGGCTTTCGTAAAGCGTAGGTCCCGCGTTCGAGTCGCGGTGGCGGCTTTTTTGTAGGTTCGTTGGCCGCGTTCGAGGCAGGGGCATTCTGGGGGGCGGTGCTTACGTGCGATAACAGCCGCGCTTCGTGACGGATGTTTCCGAACCGGACTCGCGGATTTCCCTCATCCGGCTCTCCAGTTGATTTTGTTATCTCCATGGATCGTAGCGACGGCGAGGTGACCGGTCGCAGCGTTTTTTCCAGCGCACTCGATGCCCCCAAGCATCGACGCAGGCTATTCCACCGGTTCTTCCTGAACCTCAACCGCGACCTCAAAATCGCGGGAATCGGCGACGGGCAATTCTCCCGGTCGAACCGAGGGAGGGGGCTTGGGAGGTGTGTAGTTGCGCGCCAGCAATACCTCTAGAGCGTCGACACAGGCGGCGATCGATATCACCGCCTGTTGAAAGTTCGTATGACCCGACGCGAACGGCGCGTCTTTCGCGAATTGCACACTGGCGGCTTTCAGGCCGGCGAGTTTTTTGTGCAACATCTTGAAGTATCCCGGCGGGTCATCCACTCGGGTTTCGAGCGCCCGGGACATGTCAAACACACTCCGGACAATCTCCATCAGTTCGGGAAATTCCTCCACCTCCGGTGAGTGTTTTACAAACGTCCGCACCATCCAGGCGTGGGCCATGATGCGCTGGCTCCGAGCGACATCCTCAATCACGGCGGTATCCGAAGTCGTCATTGTTGTTTCCTTGTTGCTTCGCCATCCAAGATGTGTCTCTGCGTTCGTATCGTCATTTGACTTGCTGAGGATGGTCTTCGGCGGCGGGGGATTCTTCTGCCGACACTTCGGATTCAATCCCTGAGACCGGTTCCTTTGGTTTTGGATTTCGATCGCTGAATATCCGTTGCTCCACCCCACGGATCTGATCCTGGATCGCGGGCGTGTCGGCGTACAGCTTGCGCAGCGCCGCCAACAGCTCCCCGGCGGCATCCTTTTTCTCTTGATTTGCCAACTGTTCGGCGCGGGCCAGCGTCTCGCCGACATACGCGTCCGCGGCGGCGAATTGCTTATCGCCGCGCATTTTGCTCAACAAACGAGCGACCTTTTCGCTGGTCGCCGATCGTTGCGAGTCGTCATGCAAGACGGAGTTCAGGTCCGACAAGATCTGCACCGCGCGGGCCAGGTCACCGGTCTTGCGGTAACCCAAGGCGCGGCGAATCAACCGTCGCGGCTCGTCATCATCGGCGACCACTTTCTGTTCCCTTGAGGCGGGTTCACTCTTCTTGCCGCGGAACTCTCGGAGGATTTCGTAAAACTCGATGTCGACCAGATAGGGAGCCGTACGATCCTGCCAGGAGTCTGGGTCCCGTTCCAACAACGGCTGAAACGCCTCTTTCCGGGCTTGCAGGTAGTTCAAACCCTCCCCCTGCGCCATCAACGCCACCCCCCGCTTAAAGAGCTGTTCGTCGGTCGGTTCGCGGGGCCACAGCCACCAGACCCCCAGCGCCAGGGCGAGCAGCAGGCCGATCAACGCGGGGGTGGTCGACAGCCATTCCGTGACGGGGTGCCCCTTTTGCATCTCCTCCAATTCGGCGCGAATCAACCCTTTCATTACGGTGGCGTGCCCCGCCTGGGCGGCCATCTCCGCGGCGACCGGGTCGCCGTTTTCGGCCACGGAAGTCGTCGGAGCCTCTTCGCAGTCGGAATACTCGGTGACTGTCTCCCCGTGTTCGACGACGCGACTCTCGATCTTCAGCACCGACTGGAGGTGTCGCTGCAGCACGTACGCATCGGGAAAACGCTTCTGCGGATCCTTTTCGAGGAGTTTGCGAATCGTCTCGTCCACCCGTGCCGGCAAGTCGGGAACAATCGCCCGAGGTTGGTCGAACAGACCAAACCGGTGTTTCTGCATCACTTCGACCGTGCTGTTGCCGCTGAACGGCGTCCGTCCCGTGATCATCACATACAGCACCACGCCGAGAGAATACAGATCGCTTTGCTTGGTCGCCCGTTTTCCTTCGGCCTGTTCTGGCGACATGTACTCGGCGGTTCCAATTACGCCCCCAGTCACAGTCAGACGCTGGGTGTCGAACACCTGCGCGACCCCAAAATCGGTCAGTCGCACGCGTTCTTCCGCATCCAGCAGCAGGTTCGACGGCTTCAGATCGCGGTGGATGATTCCATGATCGTGAGCGGCCTTGAGGGCACCACAGATCTCGATCGCAATTTCAAAGGCTTTCCGCCAGGGAATCCGCCGAACTCGACGCAGCATGCCGAGCAGCGTTTCACCCCGGACATATTCCATCGCGAAGTAGTAATTTTCGCCATCCACACCGTAGTCGTACAGCTTGACAACATGGGGATGCGCCAGCTTGCGCATCGCGTCAATTTCGCGATTGAACCGCTCGACGAATCCCTCCTCGCGGGCAAGCCCGGCGGTCAGAACCTTGACCGCCACCTGTTCTCCCGATTCCGGATCGGTTCCCAGGTAGACATGCCCCATGCCACCCGATCCGATCCGTTCCCGGATGGTGTATTTGCCGATGCGTTCGGGAATCTCTGCGGACATCGCGTGCAAAATCGCCGGTGTACGGGACAGTTGTCTACGGCCAAAGCGGCCGCCCGATTCGTCCAGCGACGTGCAGGGTCTGATTCCGCCGCGTTGACCGGGCTTCCGACCAGATCATACACTCCCGCCCCAGGGATTGTCGCTGTTCGTCGTTTTCCGTTCGTCGGCGATCTTCCTCCTCGCAGCATTCCCCACGTCCCGCCCCCCCCTCTCCCGAGGGGCGTCACTCCGACTGTTTTTCCCGCCTTCATGCCTTCTGAGCCGTACCTGTTCCGACTGGGCGAGCGGCTGTCGCAAGGATTGGTGGGGATCTCTCCAGACCGACGCGAAAAGCACCGTCGGTTCTTCCTCGGGCGACAAAACCCCGACGGGGGATTTCGCGGACGCGATACCGAATCGGATCTCTATTACACCAGCTTCGCCGTTCGAGGGCTCGCGCTGCTCGGTGCGCTTCAGTCCCCCGAATGCGCCGCGATCGCACGCTATCTGGCCAGTCGCACCGACATGCACGTTTCGGTGGTCGATCTGGTCAGTTGGCTGTATTGCGCTCTCATGGTGCAACTGCACGGCGGAGTCGATGTTCTGGCCCAGGCCCCCGCCGACTGGCCAGATCGACTGGCGTCACTCCTCGAGAGTTTTCGGACCTCGGACGGCGGCTACGCCAAGACGCACGATGGTGCCGCCGGGAGTACGTATCACACGTTTCTGGTGGCACTCTGTTACGAACTGATCGGACGACAGGCCCCGGAACCCGAGCGATTGCGGCGATTTGTGTTCGACCGCCAACGGGCGGACGGCGGCTTTGTGGAAATCGGTCCGATGCAGCGAAGCGGCACCAATCCCACGGCGGCCGCTGTCGCGCTGTTGCAGATGCTGGGAGCGGTCGACGACGCCGTGCGTGACGACGTTCGCGGTTTTCTCAAAGACGTTCGCAGTGGCGAAGGTGGGTTCCAGGCGAATACCCGTGTTCCGTTCGCCGACTCCCTGTCGACCTTCACCGGCCTGCTGACCGCGCTCGACCTGGGCCTGACCGACACGTTCGACCCGGCGGAGCTCCAACAGTTCTTGTCCACACTGGAATTTCCGGACGGCGGCTTTCGCGGCGCGACCTGGGATACTGTGGCGGATGTGGAGTATTCGTTTTATGCGCTGGGAGTGATGGGGCTGGCTGGAAGGATGAAGGAGGAAGGCTGAAGGGCCCGTTTGTGTTTTCGAATTCTGGAGACTGGATATTCGAAGCGCTGGCGATGAGTTTTTTCAACCACCCAATTGAACACACCGGATCGCATGGGAAGCCGTTCATCTCAGCTTCCTTTCCAGCGCCGCCGACGCCAGCGAGAGGGGATAGCTCATGAGCAGGTAGAGCACCGCGGCCAGGGCCGCCGTTTCCAGAAAAAGGCCGGTCGTTTTCGCCACAATCGAGTACTGTTTTGACAGTTCCTCAACCGCGATCACCGAACAGACGGCGGTGTCTTTGAACAGTGCGATGAAATCGTTGGCGGTCGCAGGAATGACCATCCGGACTGCCTGAGGCAGAATCACCCGTCGAACCGCCACCGACCGGGACATTCCCAAACTGAGCGCTGCCTCCATCTGTCCTTTCGGAACCGCTTGCAACCCCAGACGAAAAATCTCGGATTCGTATGCCGAGTAATTGACCGCCAGCGCAGTGACACCGGCCCAAAACTCGTTGATCCGCACTCCGATACTGGGAAGAACGAAATAGACAACGAAGAGTTGAAAGGCAAGCGGCGTCCCGCGCACCACTTCGACGTAGGTCGTTAAGACCGTCCGCGCCAATCGGCTTCCCCACCCTCCCCCGTCACCTCCCAGAACGGGGGTCGACCAACTGCGTCCCAGAGCGACTGAAAGGCCAATCGCAACCGCCAGCGGCATCGAAAGACAAGCCAGCAGAATCGTGATGAGCGCCGAGTGAAACAGCTTGGGCAGGAATTCCACCAGGTCGCGCCAAGTCATCTGGTGGGACAGCATCAGGCCGGACTTCCACCCCGACCAGACGGCCGGCAACTTTTCCTGGTCAGAATTCCAGATGCCGTACCGTTCGTAAATCGCCTGCAATTCCCCCGAATCATGCAGTTCCCGCAATCCCTGATTGATCGCCTCGCACAACGCGTCATCGC
Organism: Planctomicrobium piriforme; assembly: GCA_945860955.1. Classification (GTDB taxonomy): domain Bacteria; phylum Planctomycetota; class Planctomycetia; order Planctomycetales; family Planctomycetaceae; genus UBA10511. The sequence continues at coordinate 23,752 of CAMATH010000055.1, read as the reverse complement.
CAGGGCGGGTGTAGATGACATAATACCCTTCGCCGCGATTCTCTCCTTTGATCGCCAGCGTTGGATACCGGCGTTGGTGATCGATCCAATAATTCAGCAGCGGGATGTCCTGAACTGTCGCGTCGAGTTGCCGACCATCGACTTGAAACAGCGCTTCAATGGTTCCCGAAAGGCGGACCGGTTCACAAGTGTCCCCGAATTCGCGTGAAACGTAGGCATCCGCCGCCGAGCCTTCCAGAACACCCACCCGAAACTTGCGGCCACCGGGGTGCCGCGACCGGAATGCCTCCCAGTCAGGGATGTTGTCGTCATCGGCGCGGGCGCAGAGTCCCAGACTGTAGATGTAGTAGGGAAGTGTGGACCGGTAGCGCGACGCCCGTTCAGGGGTGAACTCGTAACCGTTGAGCGCGATCTCGATGTCACCTCGCGACAAGACCGCCAGAATCTGGTCCCACTGACATTGGACGAATTGGTCGCCGGGGCGCCCCAACTTTCCGGCCAGTTTTTCCGCCAATTCCACTTCAAAACCAATCTGCCGGCCGGAGTCATCGGGATCGGGAAAAAGATACGGTGCCCCTCCTTCGCGGTCGGCTCCCCAGCGCAAACGGCTAGAATTTGCCACACCATCCTGCGCCCGGCCGTTCGCAGAGAGGAACGCCGACAACACGAGAACTGGCAGAACCCGGAAGAGTGGGCTGGCGGAAGACCGTTTCACCATCAAGAGACTCGCCGGTGGACATGGGACAACGGGTGCGATCAGTCTGTCGGGCGACCGATTGGTTTCTACAGTTTGCGATTCTATCGGGTTTCGCCTTGTCGAACAGCCGTTTCCCATTGTACCGTTGTGCCCTCGGCAAGATTGCGGTGTCCCAGTGAGTTCGTCGTTGGTCGACAGTCACCGCACAAGAATGTCCGGCTGTGCCGCCTCCCGTCACCTCAGATCGATTCTCCGTGGTCCGCCCGCACCCGCTCGCCAATTGTTACCGTTCCGGTTCTTTCGGGCTCTCGTTCGAGATCTATCCTCCCAAAACGGCGGATGGTGACGAGCTGCTGTGGCAGCACGTTGCGCCCTTGGCCAAATACCGGCCGGCGTTCATTTCCTGCACCTACGGCGCGGGGGGCAGTACCCGCAGCCGGACATTGGAATTGTGCGAGCAGATCTCCCGCCGGTTTCAGGTCGACGCGACCGCCCACTTTACCTGTCTTGGGGGAACGGTCGACGAATTGCGGGAATGGCTGAACTGGGCAAAGCAGCATGGTGTGAAGAACATCATGGCGCTGCGTGGCGATCCACCGGCGGGCCAGGCGACGTTTTCCCAAGTCACCGGAGGATTGCGTTATGCGAATGAACTGGTCGACCTGATTCACCGCGAATTCCCCGAGTTTGGCATCGGCGTGGCAGGTTATCCGGAAAAGCACCCGCAGGCCCCGTCGCTGGAAGTTGATATCGCGAATCTGAAGCGGAAAGTCGACTCGGGGGCCGACGCGGTCTATACCCAATTGTTCTACGTCAACGATGCGTTCTACCGTTTCCGCGATTCATGCGTGGCGGCGGGGGTCGACGTGCCCATCGTCCCCGGAGTGATGCCGATCCTCAATTTCGCGCAGATCAAGCGCATCACCGCCCTCTGCGGCGCGGAGTTGCCCGCCGGCCTTTCCTCAAAACTGGAGGCGGCTCAGGACGACAAGGACGAACAATTCCGCATCGGGGTGGAATTCGCGATCGAACAGTGTGTCGATCTCCAGCGGAACGGTGTGCCGGGAATCCACTTCTACGTGTTGAATCGCGCGACCGCCTGCGAACAGATTTTGCAGGCGATGGGCTTGCCCGGCGAGTAAGTGACCATCCAAGATCAAATCAGCGGAAAAACCTACAGCAAATGCCGCGCTTTGATATCCAGGTAGCGGCTCACAATCTGTGATGTGAGCTGCTCGGGGAGGACGTCGAGCGCCAGCATTCCCGAATGCTGCAAGTCAGCGATCAGCTTGGATTGACCATAAGCCATCTCGGCCGCCGCTGCGATCTGAAAGGCGTCGACATCGCTCTTGGGAATCTGTCGCACCCGTTCCTGAAGTGGAACATTGCGCAGAAACGCCGGCAGCACCAGGTGAGGGGACCGCAATTCCCGAACGTGTCGCGTGATCGACATGAGATGCAAGTCGTCAATCGCGTGCGTTAAAAATACCACCAGCGACCGCTTGCGGAACCGCACCCGCAACTGATCGACAATCAACCCGTAATCTGACGCCTCATAGCGCGGTTCGAGGTCGTAGACCGAACGAATGATGGTCTGAATTGCGTTGGCACCCCGCATGGGACGTACCCAGCGCTCGGCCCGATTGGAGGCCGCGAACAGCCCGACGTTGTCTCCTTGCCGCAACGCCACGTACGCCAGCACGATCGCCGCGTTCAGCGCCCGATCGAGATGCGTGATTCCCTCGGAGGCGTTGCACATCGAGCGCCCGCAATCCAACACGATCACAATGTTCTGGTTCCGTTCGACAACAAACTCGCGGGCGATCAACTGCCGTTGCCGGGCGGTCGCTTTCCAGTCGATATGTCGCGGCTCATCTTCACGCCGATACTCTCTTAGCCGGTCAAATTCACTCCCCCGTCCGCGCAGCCGCGAGAGTTTGATTCCCATCTCGGCGACCCGGTTTTTGCGGGCGAGCAGTTCGATTCCATGCACCGCCTGGATGTCGGGATAGATTTTGACGTCCGCCGGGAGCGGGCGCACGTCATGAAACGTCCACAACCCCAGTCGGCTGACGGCGCGCAGAAAGATGTTCCCGAAACGGTTGGAACCGCGATGTTGGGGAATCAGATGATAGACCCGGTACCGCGCTTTTTGCGGATCGAGTGTCATTTCGAACGGAAGCCCCTCGGCGGTCGAGGGTTGCGGAACCTCGTCGTGAAACTCGATGGGCAACGGGGCGAAGTTTCGGCTGGTGAACCAGATCCGGACGGCGTTCCGCGCTCCAACGCTCATGACGTTGGCCGCCTCGCGCTGCACGTCGACCCGGGCGAGCGAAGGGGAAATGGCGACGTCAATCAATGCGACGGCAAAGATCAAAAAATTCAGCAGGATGCCGATGCCTTCGCACAATCGCTCATTCGCGACCGAAAGTTCGGTAAACGGAGCCAAAACCGCCGGCAGCGCCAGGGGAATCCCCGCGGCCACAAACAACAGGAACAGCCGGCGGCGCGGAGTCATTTGCGCGGCGCCTCAACCGCTTCGAGAATCTCGCGGATCGTATCGTCCGCGGTCGTCCCTTCGATTTCCGCATCGGGACGAAGTCGAATACGGTGCCTTAGAACCCATGGTGCCAGTGACTTCACATCGTCGGGGGCGACAAAGTTGCGTCCCTCGCAAGCGGCCATGGCACGGGCCGCCAGCAGAATACTCACCCCGGCGCGGGGACTGGCACCGACGGCGATCGAATGCCAGTTGCGGGTTCGCGCGACAATCGACGTGATGTAGTTGATCAGCGACTGCTCCACGATGACGCTCATGATCGACCGCTGGATATCCAGCACGCCGGCGGCGTCCAGAACGGGCTGCAGCCCAAAGCGGTCGAGGTCGCGGGAATCGCGTCCTTCGGCATAATGCTTGAGGATATTCCGCTCTTCGTCGTAGCTGGGGTAATCGACCAGCAGCTTGAACATGAAGCGGTCGAGCTGGGCCTCGGGAAGAGGGTAGGTTCCCTCCTGTTCGAGTGGGTTCTGCGTGGCGATCGTGAGAAACGGGCGGTCGAGCTTGTAGGTGGTCCCGTCGACCGTCACCTGACGTTCCTGCATCGCCTCCAGCAGCGCGGACTGGGTTTTGGCGGGAGCCCGGTTGATTTCGTCGGCGAGGAGCAGATTGGTGAAGATCGGCCCGCGGGTAAAGCGGAATTGCTGGTCGGACATATCGAAGATCGAATGTCCCGTCAGATCGGACGGCATGAGATCCGGGGTGAACTGCACCCGCTTGAACCCGCATTGCAGAACCCGGCTGAGGGTGTTGACGAGCAGTGTTTTCCCCAGCCCTGGGACACCCTCAATCAAGACGTTTCCTTCACAGAACAGCGCGATCAGCGTTCCTTCGACCAGCTCCGATTGCCCGACAAGAACTTTGCCGATCTCTTGAGTGGCGCGGGCAAAGTTCTCCGCGATTTGGGCGATTTCCATCCGAAAGCGATCCTGCGAGAGGATGACGTGGGTGACGACTGCGATGGCATGGTAACGTCAGCAGGCGGGCGGGATCAACCGGCTTGCCCGATGCCCCGCGCCGATCCACAATTCCTCGACCTGTCGCGGATGAAGGGAACCCCGACTTTGCAGCGACCCGAAACCGTCAAGTCGCGCCTACGACGGCTTCTTGGATGCCATCTTGAATTCCTCGGGATTGTGATTCACCAATTTGCCATCTCTAAACACCAGCCACACGCTTTGACCAGAGTTGTCCGGGCCGAATTTGTAGACTTGGTCGTCGACGCGAAAGTCCCCCTGCTTGATCCACTGGCCGCGGGGTTCGCGTTCTCCATCTTCGCCTAGAATCGAGCCAATCTCACGGAGGGTCATTCCGGTTTCGATGCGATTCTCCAGCAGCCAGTACAGATCTTCGCGATTGCGATTCGTCGTGTAGCCGGCCCGGTGCTGTTCCTCGGCCTCGGCGGTCGCTTTGGTCCCGCCGGAAAACGCGTCCATCAAACGGGCATTCCAGCCGGCCGATTCGCACCCCATCGCACTGACGGCGACACACGCCAGAACGAGTCCCATCCTGAGATCACGCATCATCAATCCTTGATTCGACCACCCCGCATTGGTCCGGGTTGTACGCCACCGGGGGCCTTTGGGTCAAGATTTGTACGAAGGTAGAAAATTCTCCCTGTACAGATACCCCAAACGGATCCGCCAAGCCTCTGGCTCAGTTCGAACTCGTCCCGACAGCACGTTTTCCCGACGCGTTTCGTGGACTCTCCCCGACACGCAGAATCCCCGTCGATTGGGCGGAGACCTTGCCCGACCGCGCGACGACGGGAATCCGCATCTCGCCCTCTGCGATCGGCCGGATAATCAGTGGAATCCGTTCGACCTCGCCGGGATTCAGTCGCGTCAGGGTCTGTGCCAGTTCGTGACCTTCCGGATGGCCCAAATCGCCCGGGAGCTTCAATTCCAGGTCGACGTTGCTGGCAGGAGCATCGCCAACGTTTGAGACCAGAAGGACCATTGTCGAAATGCGGCCGACCTGTGCCGACTTGAGCGGCTCCCAACGAAGCGCCAGTTTGGGCGATTTCGATGGCGTGGATGGAGGAGCTGGTTTGTCCGGAATCGAATGCGAGGGGGGATTCCGCACAACCGGTTCAAATTTCGGTGCCGGCTCGTCGACAACAATTTTGGTTTCCACCGGCTCGCTCTGTTCCGTAACCACCTCGGTGACAACCGGTGGCAACGGAGCCGCTCCTTTCCATTCCGCCGGTTTGTTCAGTACTGGCTCGGTCGATTGCGATGCCAATTCTTCCGCCGCTTCCACCGCGTCCGAGATGGGGGACAACTCGGCAACCGCCTCGTCAATCGGCTCCAAAGGAACCAGCCAGGCCATTGCGGCGTCGGAGGCGAATTCGGGAGTCAGCGCTTTACCCGCAAGTCGCGGATCGTGTTCTGACTCCGTCGCACGGACGACATCAGACGATTCCTCGGTCCCAAGTTCTTCGATCGCCGCGGGCGGTTCATCTTCTTGCGACGACTCATCCGATCCCGGACCTGCCCGATTGAACCGGGCAATCTGGCGCGGTTCTTCGTCGAACGGCTCATCGATAATCGTCGCGACCTCCTCGGTCGCGGCGACCCTCTCCGGATCCAAACGCTGTGGCGGTTCGACTTCCCGTGGCATTTCCTCGGCGAACTCGGGCTCCAGTGGGATCCCTGCCATCCGACTTTTTTTGGCGATTGCGTGAACCGCGACGGACGGGCGAATGCGCAAGTCGACATTCAACGTCGGGTCACCAACATCGCGCGGCAGTTCGGACAGACGCCGATCCATCTCGCTCGCCGAATCGGTTGAAATCGAAGTCGCCTCATGCATCGCCTGGTGCGCCTTCGGAGCACAAAACCAAGTGATGAAAGCCGACAACAGCAACCAAATCGCCAGGGCCAATCCCGCCAATCCCGAGACGACCGCCAGTGCGAATCCCGGATTACGCCGCCCAGCCGACACGGAACCCTGCCACGCCATGACGGCAGTCGCGCGCCACCGCGCGGCCCGCTCCTGGGCGTCGTCGAAGATTCGGGTATTCACGTGACCGGCCTCCCTGCAATCCGCGATCGGTGGCGGAAGAAAACCTCCCGGATTCACCGGTGCCTCCAAATTGACACGGTTTCCGTTTATCAAGGTTCGGCAACATGGTCAAGGGTTTTCCTCAGGATTCCGCAGTCGAGTTCCTCCCCGGCTTGTTCCCTGATTTCCTTCATCCGTATAATCCAATGGACCGCCGTCCCCCCGCTAAATCAGAGCTTCTTCTTGGAGTTTTCGCCGTGTTCGTTCAGATGGAGCTGTCTCGAATCATCATCAGCGACTTGAACGAGCAGCAGGTTGTCTGGCTGAGGGAAGTGGATGGTCCCCGGTCGTTTGCGATTGTCATCGGGATTTTTGAGGCGGCCAGCATCAATCGCCACGTAAAAGGAGAGGAGGCCCCGCGTCCGTTGACGCACGATCTGCTCTGTTCCGTCGTGGAGGGACTGGGGGGCACTCTGGAAGATGTCGCCATCACCAGTCTGCAGGATCACACGTACTACGCATTGCTGCGAATTCGCCACAACGGCGAAGTGATTGAAATCGACAGCCGACCGAGCGACGCGATCGCCCTGGCCGTCCACTTCAAACCCGCATTGCCGATTTTCGTCGACGACTCCGTCCTGGAGCAGGCAGCAAACGCCTAGTTCGGGAAATCCCGCGCGCCTTTTGAGACAACTTCCAACCGTCGATTGGTCAACTGGCTCGGAAGGTCCGTTCGTCCCGGATGAGCCTGAATTTCCCTGATTCGGCAACGTGGGTTATCGTGAATCGAGCTGGTTCACGAGGCGATGCCAGTCGGTTCCCTGAACCAGTGTCGTGGGCTTGATGTCGCCGCTTTTCTGTCCCCGGCGACGGCATTCGGCTTCATACGCGCTCCAGGCCCCTTCGGCACTCGCCTTGAGAAGTCGCACGTCGAGTGGTCGCAATTGACCCAATTGGGTCGCGTAGCGGTATTGCGAATTCTCGAGCAGCCCACGCTCGATCGAGGTGGCGAGCCGCGATTCGATCGAGGATTGCGACGCCTGGAAGTCACTACGGAAATCACACACCAGCAGTGCGCGATATCCTGGATGTGGTTCGATCATCGGCACGACCAGCACGAAACGGGGTTCCATTCCCAATTCGCGACAGCCCTCCCGCACCGCGCGGCGGACGTGATCCTCGTGCAGCTTCTCCCCTACCAGATCGCTGCCAACGGTCCCCCGGCCCACGAATTTCAATAGCGGGCATTGCTGACAAAACCCCGTCACCTCAACCAGATCGCCAAGGTCGTAGCGGTACAGACCACCGCCGGTCGTGAGCAACACACGGTAACGTCCCCCTGCCTCCAGTTCCCAGCTCCACCTGGGGGGCTGGCCGTCCGCGGGCGAAGATTCGGCTGGAACGAATTCAAACACGTGAGAACCGACCGCCAACGCCGGCGCGGCCGAATCCTTCCACGGAAACGAAATGACTCCCTCGGTGGCCAGCAATCCCTTGGGCTGAAACGGAACCGTGGGGAATAGCCCCCGGAGCGCGGGGACAAACAGCTCCGCCGCTGCGTCTCCCCATGCGCTCACGAGCGCCAGGTTCGGCCAGACACGGTTCATCTGGTCCGCCGACAGTTCCTGGTTCGTGAACACATCGCGCAACATCGCGGCCCGTCGCGGCAGTTTCAGTGACGGGAAGGGATGACTTCGATCGACGACGTCCTGGGCGGGCCAGCTCCAATGTCCTGCTTCAAGATCGGAAATGATCCGCTCCCACCATTCCGGCAGTCTGCGAATCAAACCGGTCAAAAAGGTCGGACTCCAGACCGAAATCAGCGACAGGTCGCCGGCTGCCACCAGGGACACGAGTGTGGCATACTGAAAATTCTCGATATTCCGTTGTTTCGCGACGGCGGAGGGAACCGCCGCAAGTCGCCTCATCGCCCATTGCTGCCAGCCCGCCAGATACTCGGTGTCACTGTCGAAACCGACTCGAATTCCCCCGGGCGTGCGGGGAGGTCGCTGGACCGTCGGCGAGATTGACCAGTACGACCTGCCGCAACGCACTCCGGGATAGCGCGACAACACGTCGTGCATCCAGGCGGCGATCGCCCGTTGAAACTGGCGCCGCAGCGTCGCGGTGTACGGCATTAGCTTGGTCCCGCCCGATGACCCGCCGGTCGGTTCCAGCATCAAGACCGGCTCGGTTGTCAGAACTCCTGGCCGTCCGCCGGCAATCGCGTCGATCTCCGGTCGCAACGTGTCGTAGTCACAAATCGGGACGCGATCCTGGTATTCCTTCAGCGACCCAATCGTCCCAAAGCCGAATCGCTGTCCATATTCGCACGCCGCGTTGTCCCGCAACGTCTTGCGCAAGAGATCTTCCTGACACCCGCGGATGTCGTGGGTGGCGCGGTGAAACGCTCGCGACTCTCCCCGGCTTTGCCACATCCAGGCGGTGTTGAGTAGCGACGTCAGCATCATCCGATCCGTTGACGGGCGAATGCGGTCGATCGGATCAGTTTCTGCGCGATCGCCGAGAAGTTGTCGCGTCGCAGCCGGGCGATGCAGCAGAGTTCATCGCCATCGACATGCCCAGGGTTTCGCTCTTCGAAAAACTTCACGTGCGGGTCAAGCAGTCGCTCGGGAGTGACGTCCCCCACTCCCGGACGCAGTCGGTCGCTGTCGGGTTTCGCTTTCACAACTCCGCGTTTCCAGTCGTAGCGTTCGGGAAATCGGGACAGACTGACCGCGTCGACGATCCTCCGCAGGTCCGCGGGAGTCTCGGCGTCAAAACGGGGGAAAAACTCCCGGAAGTACACCGTCAGAACGCGATAGGTGCGGAACCCTTTGGAGATCAGGTACCAGAACAATTCGTCATTGGGGAATTGCTCGATCCAGTGACACGCCAGTTTCCCGAACGCGGTCGCGAGCGCTCCGCTCCCCCAATGTTCGCGATCGATGATCGTGTCCCCCGAGAAGACGCAGCGCACCGGCCGACCGTCGACTTCGACCGTGATCAGCCTCTGCGTCGAAAAACCGCAGACCGACCCGGTCGGTTCATCCGCCAGAAGTATGACCCAATCTTTCTCTGCAAGGTCGGCTTCAAACTGCGGCCGGCGCATGTTTTCGTAGTGCCGATCCATCAGCGCGTACATCGCGTCGCGGTCGGTGGAGGAAAGGGCGGCGGGTGGAATGATGCGGGCGGCGAGTGTCATGTGTGCGGTCTCACAGACAGCCTAATTCCAAACAGACGTTGCGGCCATCGAACCGCTGCGGTTGGACCCGGGAACTGTCCCAACTCACCACGAACAGACGTGTCACATAGCAGTAGATCGCCGACCGCCGGGCGAGAGGCACGAGCGGATCGCGCTCGAACAGCCCCAGCGCCAGACATTCGCTCCGCCGCACGACGGGCAGGTCGCGGACCGCCGCGAGCAATGACCACCAGACGGCGTCGTCCCCCTCACCCACGACCGGCAGCGCGAGTGTCACATGCCGCAACTGGCCGCCGGGGGCTGGAAAACAGGGCCAACGGGCGAATCGCGCGAAACCATTGTAGACGTGGCGACTCCATTTCCAGACGCCGTGGTACCGCTCCACGACCGACTGCTTGTAACGCGATTGATCCCAGGCCGCGAGACATCCCACCAGTCGGCCGCCGCGCCAGGCACCCACAATCTGTTCGGGAGCAAGGTCCCGGTAGGTTGCGTCCGCCCCGCAAAAATCCGTCTCACTCAGACAGGGGAAAAACAGCCGTGAACGCCCCTGAGCATTGAGGAAATTGACCAGTTCGGGCAGGTCGGAAGCAGTCAGGGTGCGCACCCGCAAAGTGCGATCCATGCGAGAACTGAACAACGACTTTGCGGGGAGCATGTACGTCAAATAGCGCCCCAACGGATGGTAGTGGGGCAAGCCCGCGCGCCCCGGTGTGAGAGACTCGATCGCGGCGACATTCCCCTCGGTCACGGTCGTCAAGTAGAAATCGGTTTGTCCATCCGCATGCAGCGTGCGCAGTGCCTGAAACCCCCGCGCCAACACGAGCCCCTTGCGAATGTCTGGCCGTAGCCTCAATCCTCCCAGATACCCCACTGGCGTTGGCTGGCCGTCGACAAACCGCAGCCTCACGCTGCGGGTCGCCATGCCGACGATTGGACCGCCAGCCCCCTCCCGCACCGCCAGAACCTGATGCAGCGGCCCCTCCACCGTCGCTCCGTCGAAGTAATTCGGTTCCCGCCGCAGCGTCGTTTCGATCGCTCCCCCCACCGGCGTGTCGCGGACCAGCGCACGCAGGTCGGCTTCGTCTTCCCTGAAAGCGAGCTGAAACACGAATCGCCCCGACCGGGTCAGTTCGACCGCCGCGCGGGAAGCAAGTCCCCCGTCCACGACTCATCTCCCAGAGGCAGGCCGCTGCGGCTGTCGACATCCCAATGGTGCATCGCATTGATCACCAGGTGATTCCAAAGCAGGTAGGGAGTGCGGCGGTTGACACGCGCGAAACCCCTGCGGGCGATGCTGGACCAACTGTAAAACCGCCGCCGCGCCCCCAGGCACTCCCGCGACAATTCCTCGGGTGACATGCTGCGGGGCTGAAACGGAATCATGTTGTACCGGTACCGGTCATCCAACCACCACGCGTCGTACAACAAACGGTTCTCCCCCTTCATTCGCTCGTACAACGGCGTCCCTGGGAACGGAGTGATGTGATTGAACGCCGCGATGAACAACCCCTGGTCGATCGCGAAGTCGACCGTCTCGGCGATCGACTGGGGGGTGTCGTGGTCGTAGCCAAAGATGAAGGTGCCATACACCGACAGTTTGTGCTTCGCCATGTTCGCGAGCGCTTTCGCCGGCCCTCCCGCCATCAGGTTGAACGACTTGTTCATCTGTTTGAGGCTCTCTGCGTGCAGCGATTCGAAACCGATCAGCACCCCCTGACAACCGCTGCGCCGCATCAGATCGAGCGTGTCTTCATCATGTGCGACGTTGATCGCTGTCTGACTGACCCAGCGCAGCTTGAGCGGGATCAGCGCCTCCATCAGTTCCCGCGCCTCGTTCAGTCCCGACGTGAGATTGTCATCGATAAAGAACACCATCTGTCCGGGACGACGGACCCGGGCGATTTCCTCCAGAACCCGGTCGACTGGTCGATGGCTGTGCGTCGCGTTGAAGAACGATTGAATCGCGCAAAAATCGCACCGAAACCGGCACCCCCGCGCGAATTCCACCAGACGGATCGGCAGATAGCGCTTGCCCTGAAAAATCGACCGGTCGGGAGTCGTTTTTAAAACGGGTCGCGACTGGCTGTGATAGGTCGATTTCGGGGTGCCGTGGCGGTAGTCGTCGATCACCTGTTCGAAAACCCCCTCGGCCTCGCCAATCACCAGTGTGTCGGCATAGGTCTGGACTTCGTCGGGACACAATGTCGCGTGGAAGCCCCCCATCACGACGGGAACACCGCGCCGGCGGTACTCGCTGGCGATCTGATACGCCCGCTTCGCCGTGTAGGTTTCCACGCTGATCGCCACCAGATCGGTCGGCTCGTCGTACGGGATCGACTCCAGGCGGTCGTCGTAGAACTTTTTTTCGACGTCGGCGGGGGTGAGAGCGGCGATCATCGCGGCGGGGAGGCACTCCATCTGCCAAGTCCGGATGTAGCGTTTCATCCCCCGCGGTCGACCGACACAGGGATGCACGATCGTCAACCGAAACGGCCGCCGGTTGCTCATGGGTCGGGCGTCCCCAGCGACACCAGGACTTCGTCGGCGGCAGAGCCACATCCGGCGCGACGCGGGACAGTTCGGTCGTCGCGTGTTTCCGGCACAGGACTCGGACCCGGGCCACCCACCGGCAATGGGACGTCGCACGTGTAAAAACGATTCAACCGATAGGCGTAATGACGGTAGCCCCAATTGGTGGTGAGCGCGAGCGGCCACGGCGTGGGAGACTGCCGCAGTCTGCGAAAGATATTGCCCCATGAGTACGCGTGTTTCCAGGCGCGCTCGGTTCCTTGCTGAAGCTGGTCGACGGTCATCTGCGCGGGATGAAACACGACATGCTGCCCGTCGTACAGTTCCCAATTGCGGGTGAAGATGCGGTTCTGGGCGACGAGTTCCTTGTAGAGCCCCGTCCCCGGAAACGGGGTGACAATCGCAAATCGCGGCAGATCGATGCCACTTTCGACCGCGAATTCCGCGGTCTTCTGAAAGACCTCGGGGGTGTCGTCATCGAGACCGAACACAAAGCACCCCTGGAGCGCGATCCGCCGTTTGTGCAACTCGCGAACAATGCGAGGATAGTCTGCCGGGTTGTTGAACGCCTTGTGCGATCCCTTCAGGGCTGTGTCGGAAATCGACTCCAGCCCCATCAGCAACCCCCGGCAACCACTGGCCGCCGCCAGATCGAGGAGCGGCAGATCGTCGCACAGCAATGTGGTCGCCAGCCCGAACCAATGGATCTTGAGCGGCACAAGCGCTTCAAAGAGCCGGGCGGCGTAGGGCTTGTCGGCAATCAGATTGAGGTCGATAAAAATCGCCCGGCGGGCCTTGCGACGGACCAGATCCTCGACCACCGCGTCGACCGGCTTTTGCCACGGCTTGCGTCCCCAGGCGGCGGGGACCACGCAAAACGAACAATTGTGGACGCAGCCGCGCGTCGCCTCGAAGACATCGGCCGTCAAATACCGTCGTTCCGGCAAGACCGATCGATCGGGGAGCGGCCGCCCCGACAAGATGAAATCGGGGCTTTGCTGGTATCGCGGACGCAACGTCCCGTCGACGAAATCTCTCAACAGTCGCGGCCACTCCTCTTCCGCGTATCCCACGACAATGCTGTCGGCATGTTGTTGTGCTTCGTCGGGGAGCAGTGTCACGTGCGGTCCCCCCAAGACCACCGTGGCACCACGTTCCCGAAACTGGTCGGCGAGCGCGTAGGCCCGGGGGGCCGTGCCGGTGATGACGGTGAGGCCCACGATATCCGCCGACAGATCCCGGGGAATGTCGGCGATCCCTTCGTCGAAACAGCGAATGTCCGCCTGCAAATCCTGGGGAACCAGCGCGGCGAGCGTGGGGAGCGTGAGCGGCATATACCGCAACGACTTTCCAAAAATCCCCCCCCGATGCCGATAGAGCGGCCCCTTGGGGGATATCAGCGCGATCGAAAGCGGAGTTCCGCCACGATTCAGAATGTCAGACCGGGTTGACATCAGCGGAGTCAAAGGTTGGCCAGGGGACTTGGGAAGCGAGGTGGAGGGAGAGTATGCTGCGATCGCGTGGAATCCCGGAGGACTTTGTCAGGAGCGTCGAATTCGATGAGTGACCAGCGTACCAGATTCTGGGGGTGGCCAGGATCCGCGAATTTCGCATACGCGCTGATAGTGCTGGGGATCCCCAGCGGCGTCTGGTTTGTCGGCGTGTACGCCGGGGCCGATTATCTGACGGGACTGCACGACTATCGGGTTCCGCTGTACCTCCCGGCGGAGTTGGCAATCCCGTTCGTTCCCGCGATGGCGGTGTTTTACAACTCTCTCCATCTGGCCTATCTCGTGGCTCCCTTTGTGTTGCGGACGCGACCGGAAATGAACGCCCTGGCGCTGGTCTGGTTTGTGATGACGCTTGTCGCGGGGCTGTTCTTTCTGGTGATTCCGTTTGAACCGGGTTTTCCCCCCGCCGACACGACACAACTGGGAATCTGGCGGGGGCTGTATGAATTGGCCGACCAGGCGAATCTGCGATTCAATTCGTGTCCCTCGCTGCATGTCACCTGGGGGGTGGCCTGCGTCGATGTTTACGCGCGGCGCGCGGGACGAACAGTCAAGTGGGTGTTGTGGAGTTGGGGATGCGGAATGTGCCTTTCAACGCTGCTCTTGCATCAACATCACGTGATCGACGTCGCGGGAGGATTGGCATTGGCGCTGTGGGGATCAAGGATTCTCTACCCGAGGTTTCTCGACCGGTTCACAGCGAATCGAACGGGACCATCATGACGGCGGCCGGGGAGCGTTCGGCTTGTCTCGACGCGAAAACGTGCGGGCCACACCAATTCCAAGAACCAATCCCACCAGTCCGCCGATCGACAACGACGTGTATTTCTGACCGGCCAGATACAGGTCGACCACTTCGTTGTCGAAGGCGTTCGTTGACGCGCTGAAGCTGGCGAGCAACCAGCGGTCCTCCTTTTTGACCAGCGTCGCCGACCAGCGGCTCTTCAGGTTCACGCGCGGCCCTCGACTGAGTGCATATTCGTCTTCCATGTCCCCGGAAGAGATCACCAGCTTGCCGTCGTTCAAGATCAACCGTTTGTCGGTTTTGGGGTGAACGGTCATCTTGCGGATGAACTTCTTCAACTTGTCGAATTCGGCGATCACTCCGACGTGCCCCTGTCCGGTCGTCCCATCCTGCCAGGTCGTGATGAGATCTTTGTGGCAATACTTTTCGAGCATCGTCGGGTAGTCAGCGTCGTTGAACGCGCGAAACAAGTCATCGCGGAACGCGTCGAGTTCAGCGTCGATTTTTTGCACGTCGACGGCAGCGGTCTCTGTGCTGGCCGGGGTGGCGAGTTCGTCTTGCGAGCGGGCGGTGGCGATCTCCAGGGTGAGCAAGGCCACCAGGCACACAACGCGGCGTTTCCACATGGTTCAGTCTCGCTTCAGCGGTTTCAGTCCCGAGGTTCCGTTCCGGACATAGGAACAGCCGATCAAAATCGCGACCGGCACAGTCAGCACCACCAGATTGCAGGCGATGAACAGCCACCAATATAACGCAGAATCACCCCGAACCAGCAACATCCATTCGGCGATTCGCAGCGCGGCACCGTAACACAGCCCAAACGCGCCGAACAGAAACGGAGCGTAATCCATGGCGATCGCCTCGGCCCCCAGGCGGTCGGCGTAGGGGCGGTTGTAGACGATGATGAACCCCGACTTGATCGCCTGGATGTCATAAAACCAGTTCCAGAACCCCAACACAGAACCGAGGACGATCCCGGCACGCGCGACTTCCCACACGGTCATTTCAGCGGGCGCACGATCGAGGCAGACCAGCGTCAGCATGCTGGTGGCGCTCCCGAACACGAATCCGTGATGCGGTCGGAATTTGCCCAGTCGAAACCGGGTGTTGAATTCCCACAACCCCAGCAGGTTGGTGCCGATTCCCGGAATCACATACGCGAACAGCACCGGCATCGACAACGCCAGCAGCACGAACTCATGCTGCTGGTCATACCGCCGCCACCAAAGCCAGTAGCTCAATGGAACGAGAATCGCCGGTGCCAGGAACTGGTAGAGGTTAAAGAAGCGCATGGACCCAATTCCCACCAAGGTGCGGCATCGCAATCATGCCGCACCTTGCCGCCGAATTCTACGCCAGGATCTTGTCCATCCGTTGTGAGACTTCCAGCAGGCGGGCGCGGTCGCCACCGCGCACTTCGGCCGAACCCCAACCGCTGTAGCCGATTTCTTCGAACGCCTTCAGTACCGCTGGCCAGTCGCAATCTCCCTCACCCAGCTCGGCTTCAAAGCCGGCGTACGGGCCCCGCTGATCCCGCAACTTTCGGCTGTATTCCTTGATATCGACCTTGAAAATCCGCTTGCCGAGCGTGCGGATCCAATGTTCGGGCCAACCGTAGTTGATGATGTTTCCGACGTCGAAATACGCACCGACGAGCGGGCTTTCGAACTCGTCAATGTAGCGGGCGAATTCCAGCGGGCTGAGCAACATCATATTCCAGACGTTTTCGAACGCGATTTTGAGGCCCAACTCCCCCGCCAGCGGAAGCGCCTTGCGGATTTCGTCCTGCGACCGCTTGTAAGCGTCGGCGTAGGAAATGTCTTTGTTGCAGATTCCGACCACCAGCAGTACGGTGGTGCCGCCGTACACCTTGCAATCGCGCAACGCCGTCTTCAACCCCTCGACACCCTCGGCCCGAACGGCCGGGTCGGGATGCGACAACGGTTTGCCCCAGTGGATGTAATCGACCACGCCATGCACAATCAGTCCGCTCGCGTCCATCGCGCGCTTGACCTCGTTGTGGTCTGCGGGCTTGTCCATGTCGATCCCTTCAAAGCCGATCTCCTTCAGCATTTTGAATTTCTCGATCAGTGGAGCGTCCCCACCGACCATGCTGTACTTCAGCGCCTTTTTGAGCTTGAGCGGCTTCTTTTTGTCCTCCGCCTGAACCGGATTCCCCCCCAATTGGCCACCAACAGCCGCTACCGCCGCCAGTGTGCCGGTCGTCTTCAGAAAATCGCGTCGGTCGAACACATCGCTCATGGAAAGGCTCCTGGCAGGGGTGATTGAGAACCGCGTTGAGGCGGAAAAGGCGACATTGAGCGAGAGCCATGCACGCCAGAAAGCGGTGATCGGCAACCGATTCCTGACGGGCGCGGCTCGGTGCCAACGCCTCCATTTCAGCCGCGCGGAGTATAGTTTTGAGCGGAATGCGAAACAACCGGACCTCCACGATTGATCAAGCCTCAATTCCGGCCGTGCGAGGTGAGAGTGCGTACGACCGACGGAAGGAATTTGACAGGATGAAGAGGATGAAAGGGATGAACAGGAGGGAGTCGCGCGCCATTCCTGCTCTCTGGATCACTGGTGGAATATCGAAAAACTCCCAATCCACACGATCGACAGCCGCCTTAGAAATCCTGTCCATGCTGTCCATTCTGGACATCCCTTTCCTCCTGTCTAAAAAATCAACGGTCCGCTTGGCGGCTGAGTTGGGTGCCACGGCCAGCGAACGCTGCGAGTCGGCCGTGCGAGCGTCTACGGACATGGTGGTTTGGATTCGGCCGATCCTAGCCCCGAAGCGGGCCGTTGTTTGTTTGGCAGGGTCAAACACTCGCTTTGAGCCACTCAACCACTCCCCGTGACACAAGTTCGTGGATCTCGTTGTCCGACATTCCCAAAACCGAAGTCAAAACCTCCGCCGTATGTTCCCCCAACCGGGGCGGAGGCCGCCACGTCCCCCCCTGCCCTGCCGGCGAACCCGTGCCAAAATGGAACGGCGTACCCGCGAGCTTCATCGGTCCGATTGTCGGATGGACCACCTCCCGAACCATGTCGCGCGCGACCGCCTGGGGATCGGCGAACGCCTCCGCGACGCTGTGTACCGCTCCACAGGGGATGCCTGCGGCTTCCAGTTCGCGCAACCACTCGTCCGTTTCGCGTTCCTGAACGAGCGGCTTGATCATTGGCAACAGGAGCGCTCGATTCCGCACCCGGGCCGCATTGGTGGCGAATCGGGGATCTTCACACCACTCGGCCCTCCCGAGCAGCGTGGCGAATCGGCGGAATTGCGCGTCATTGCCCACACCAATCACCACACTTCCGTCCGTTGTCGCGAACACTTGATAGGGAACGATATTCGGATGCTCGGTTCCGAGTCGACGGGGAATTTCACCACTCAGGAGAAAATTCTGGCCAACGTTCGCCAGCCAGGCGATGGTGGAATCGAAGAGCGCGATGTCGATTCGCTCCCCACGCCCGGTCGACGCCCGCCCCACTAAAGTCGCCAGAATCGCCTGGCTCGCGAAGAGCCCCGCAGTAATGTCCGAAATCGCGACCCCCACCTTCATGGGAGAGCCGTCCGATTCCCCGGTGATGCTCATCACGCCGGCCAGCGCCTGAATCATGATGTCGTAGCCCGGTTCGTCACGCCGTGGTCCATACTGACCGAAGCCGGTGATGCTGCAATAGACCAGACCGGGGTTTCGCGCGGCGAGCGCCGCATACCCCAGCCCCCACTCGTCGAGCGTTCCCGGAAGAAAATTCTCGATGAGGACGTCGACTCCGTCGGCGAGGCGGGCGACCAGTTCCCGGCCGGCCGGCTCTTTCAGGTTGATGGCGACACTGCGCTTATTCCGATTGCAACAGAGAAAGTAGGCACTTTCGCCCCCTGCGAATGGCGGACCCCAGCCGCGCGTATCATCCCCCGCCCCTGGACGCTCGACCTTGATGACATCCGCCCCCAGGTCGGCCAACTGCATGGCACAGTACGGACCCGCCAGGACACGCGACAAATCCAGAACCTTGATGTTCGCTAACGGCGCTGGC
Organism: Planctomicrobium piriforme; assembly: GCA_945860955.1. GTDB lineage: Bacteria > Planctomycetota > Planctomycetia > Planctomycetales > Planctomycetaceae > UBA10511. Next base: position 5,452 of record CAMATH010000055.1, on the reverse strand, counting down.
ATGGCGATTGCTCCGACTTTCAATTCCCGCGACCGCGTTGGACCCGTCTCCAGCGAAGCGACCGGAATCGACGAGAAAAGTCACCTGAACCACGGCCATTGTACCGGATTGCGAAGCGGACTCCATCCCGACCAGAATCTTGCAGATTGTACAAACTGCAAATTGTGGCCAACTTCTGATCAAACCGGCGAACGGCCCCATTCCATTTTTACCCAAGAGAGCCAACCATGACGCGATTCGTCCCCACCTGCGTTTTCGCCCTCGCGTGTGCCACGTCGATGATGGGCGTGTGTGCTTCCAGCCGCGCCGACGAGAAGCCGAAGCATACCATCAAGGAAATCATGAAGGAACACAAAAAGGGGGCGCTCAAAGACAAGGTCCTCGAAGGAACCGCGTCGGCGGATGAGAAGAAGAAACTGGTCGAGTTGTACACCGAACTGGGGAAGAGCAAACCCCCCAAAGGGAGCGAGGAAAATTGGAAGAAACTCAGCGACGCGCTGGTCAAGGCGGCCAAGGAAGTCGCTGACGGGAGAGACTCCGGGATTGACGATCTGAAAAAGGCGGTGAACTGCGGAGCCTGTCACTCGGCCCATAAGGCGAGTTGAATCCGTTGAGCATGTCACGATTCCTCAAGGCGGCCGCTTGACGGACAGTCCTCACGGTGGATAAACCGGGATCTCTGAACGCTCCCGTTCAGAGATCCCGGGAGTCTGCCATGATGTCGACTGAACCACTGCGCCTGCTCATCCTCGGTGCCCATCCCGACGACGCCGAATATCACGCCGGTGGCCTCGCGATCAAGTACCGCCGGGCCGGGCACGTGGTGAAAATGGTCTCGGCGACCGACGGCGGTGCCGGGCACTATGCCCTGTCGGGGACCGAGTTGTCGATGATTCGCAAGCGCGAAGCTGAGCGGTCAGCGGCCAGTATCGGAGCGAACTCTGAGCTGTGGCGGTTTCCAGACGGGCGGCTGGAACCGACGCTCGAATTGCGGGAGCGGGTGATTCGGGAAATCCGGACGTTTCGACCCGATCTGGTGCTGACGCATCGGACGTGTGATTACCATCCCGATCACCGCGCAATCGGACAGGCTGTGCAGGATGCCTCGTACATGGTCACGGTCCCGTCGATTTGTCCCGACACGCCAATCCTCCGCTGCGATCCGGTTGTCGCGACAATGAACGACCGCTTCACCCGGCCGGTCCCTATGCGACCCGATGTGGTGATTGATGTGACCGACGAGTTCGCTGACCTGATCGCGATGTGCGCCTGTCACGAGTCGCAGTTCTTTGACTGGTTGCCCTACAACCAGCAATGCCTGCACGAGGTGCCGCGGGAACCCGGTGACCGGTTGCGCTGGCTGACACGGGAATTCGTGACACACATACGCCCCTACGCCGACCGGTTTCGCGAAGAACTGCTTCGGGCTTACGGGACAGAGCGGGGGTCGACGATCCAACTGTGTGAAGCGTTTGAAGTCAGCGAATACGCGGCTCCGCTGGATGAAGCGGCCCGCGCAAAGTTGTTTTGGTTCCTGCCGACATGATGACTTCAACAGACACTGACCCAGGGGATCATTACCATTCGGAATGCCGGGTGGCCTTTAAAGAGTGGGCCGCCGTCTGCCAGGCGCTGGGGATGGGGGAGCAGATTGTCATTCTGCGCAAGGGTGGGATCCACGAGGGACGCGAAGGATTCCGCGTGGACCATGGGGAGTTCTGGTTGTACCCGACTCGATTTCACGAGTCGGCCGATCAATTGACAGCGGTCGGTGCGAAGTGTGCCGACATCGCCCGGCAGCAGGAGCCTCCCGCGGGAAAAAACCGGTTGGCCCTATTTGCCGTCGTGACCGACGTTTTTTCCGTTGAAGATCTGGAGATATTGTCTCACCTGGAAGGCCGGCATGTCTGGTCCCCAACGACGGTCGCAACCCGTTTCCATTATCGGCAACCGGGTTTGTTTGTGCTGGTGGCCCGACTCTATGCGCGGAGTACGCCCCACGAGATTACCGAAACGGCGGCGATGGCGGGGTGTCGAAGCTGGGTGGAATTGGAGGCCCCGTTCACAACCGCAGGGCTGACCCCGGTCCTATCCGATTCTGAATTTGAGGTCCGCCGACGGGAGATTGCGGAAGTCGTGAACGCGTGATGGATTATCGGAATCGGTACTACCGCACCCGGGCCACGACCAGCGTGCGGTCGTCATCCGCCGGGTAGCCGTCTGTGAATTTTTCGACGGCGTCCAACACCGAATCGAGCAGTCCCTGTGCTCGCAACCCGCAATTCTCCAAGAGCGCGTCGAGTCGATCGGTCCCGAACATTTCGCCGGCTCGATTGTGCGCCTCGGTGATCCCGTCCGTGTAAAATACAATCTCATCGCCTGGGACGAGTTGCTCTTCGGTCGCGTCGTAATCCCCACCTTCCCAGATTCCCAGCGGCAATCCACTGATTCGGTCGAGGCTGTGCAGCGTGCCGTCACCACAGCGTTTCAATCGCGGGGGGTTGTGGCCTGCGTTGGAATACAACAAATGGCGGTTCGCCGGGTCGTAAACCGCGTAAAACGCCGTCACGAACAACCCATTGTCGTACGTGTAGCGTTCCGAAAGATGACAGTTGACGTGTCGGAGCAGTTCGTCCGGGTGAACCAGTGACGAAACGTGCGTGTGGACAATGCAGTGCGTGATCGCCATCAGCACCGCCGCCGGCGTGCCATGTCCGCTGACGTCGGCGATCAGAATCCCCCATTTGCCATCGGGAAGTTTGAAGAAATCGTAGTAGTCCCCTCCCGCCCGGCGTGCCGGCGAATAGTGTGCCGCCAGATCGAGCGTCGGGATCGCGGGGAGCGTCGCGGGCAACAACGACCGTTGGATATTGGCGACAGCGGCCAATTCCCGATCCAGCTCTTCAAACGCTTCGCGACGTTCTTCTTTCAGGACCAGGTTACTGGTGGCCCGGCCAAACAGGTTGCTCCGCCAGACCGCCTCGGGAACCTGTTCATGGTCGAACGCCCGGGGTTCCTTCCGCAGCAGCAACACCATGTTGATCGCTTCGCCATGATCGAACATGGGAATCGCCAGCAGTGAGTGATATCCCTTCAACATCTCCGCCACCGGGTCGTCCGCCGCGACCTGCAGCTCGTCGATCACCACCGGTTCGTTGCCATAAATCAGGTCGGCGATCATCCCGCCGGCCAGCAGTGGGAGGCGTTCCCGTTCTTTCCAGGGATTGATAGCGTCTTTCCAGAGGCTGTCGCGGGTGACGCGAAATCTGGGGTAATCCAGATCGCGGCGACTGAGCGAGATCCTGCGGTCGACCGGAAGCAACTGCTCGATCCGCCGGCCGTAGTTCCGCACCATCTCCTGCGGGTCGGTCTGCAGGCTCATCTCCCGCATCGTTTCGACGATCAGTGCCAGACGGGTTTTCCAGTCGTGCGATCCGTTCGAAGTGGGGGTCAATGGCGAATCGACGGCGGGGGGGCTGATTGCCGGGATGTCAGGTGGGTTCACAGGTGGGATCGGCTGGGGAATGCGTGGCATCTTACGGAGCGCGGTTTGTCACCGGCCACGGCGCGGCACGGGAGGCGGGATATTACCACGACATATCCCCAAACAGCCATGACGCCGCACCAGTCAAACGTCCGAGCCCCGCCCGTTGAGCCGCGCCCGCCGGCGAGGTACCAAACTCAATCACAAACGCCGGCCCGCCACTTTCAACAAACGATCGGCCCAGGCGGCGTCGTCTTTCCCTAGATGTGGTGCGGGTTCCAGATGATAATTCAACCGTCGATATTTCCCGTCCTGATAACACCCATCCAGAAGGGGCTGCAGTTGCAAAATGACGGAGGGATCGTTGATCCGCAGCGGAATGGGAATGTTCGGCAGTCGATCACGCAACGGGGCGGTCTTCCAGGATCAAAAATCCTTCCTCAACACCGGCCTGAAGGTCATCGGGAAGTTCGAGGTTGATTTGCCGACTGGCGTTGGACATAAGACGCGTGTGAACGTCGCCCCAATAGGCCTCCAGGTAGGCATCCATGCCAGGAAACGGCCTGGGCACTGATGGAATTCCTCACAGGGTTGAATTGAGCGCTCAGGGCGATTATCGCAGACATCCCAGCGAGCCACCACTTCGCGGGACCATGCCTCCGAAATCCCAAGGGGGGGCTCGGGGGAGAGATTCCCCCCCCCTGCTCCTGCCCAACGGCTCAATCACTGGTATTGTACGGATTTTGGGACAATTTTCGGACTGCTGAAAAACGGAGGATTTCCGCAACGTATCCCGCATTTTCTAAATGCGCGGCCCGCTGTGCATGCGGCGGTCGAGAGACGTACTGGGGGTGGTCCACGACGATGATTGAGAGCGGCAGCGCCTCAGGTCGTTCGCATGGCCCAGGAACGCGTTTTTTCGCATCGGACGCACACCGGGGCCGGCACTCAGAGAGTGCCGCCTACGTTGTTTTGGACTGCTGAAAACTGGCGGATTCCCGCAGCTTAGCCCGCATTTTCTAAAATCGCGGCCCGCTGCACGCGCGGCGCGGAATCGTCAGACCGACTCCAAAACGTCACGCCAGTATTGAGGCATCCCGCGCCAGGCCGACAAGTAAGTTGCTTCCAGGGGGATTGAAATCTGTTGATCTGGCCGTAAAAAGAGCGGCATCGCGGGGAGTTCGGCGTGAATGGCGCGGCTCTCGATCCACGCCTCCACCGGCTCGCACGCGCAGTACGCCGCCACTGTGACCGGCTGAAATTCCTTCTGGTTTATCCACTCCTCGTCGAATGCCGACCAGATCTCACCATGTAACCCATTCGGAGCGGCAGTGGTCGGTCCAAACAGGTCGATCAGGGAAAGATGAACGCCATTGTCGATCAATCGAACGGCCTTCGATGTGAAAGCGGCCACCGACCCCGGGCTTTGGATGTTGCCAGGCGATACAATTTCGATCACCGCGATCAGTTGATGACCGCTGACGTGGCGGATCGCCAGACTGCGCCGCGGGCGGGCGGTCAGTTGGATCCCGGTCTTCAGCGGAACCTCGGCCACGGCGACGGATCCATCAACCTCATGCTCTGGCGGAGTGACACTTCGCGGACTCCCGGCGTTCAAAGTCAGAATATCGGCGATCGCACCGCGCAGATGTTGCTCGGCGAGGGCATAGTATCCGGGCGGAAGCAGTCCCTCGTTCAATGCTCCCTGTAACTCCGAAATCCACCGCGTGTGAAACGCATGGAAAATTCCGGATTCCACCTGTCGCCAGTCATGGGTCGGCATCTGCGATTCCGCAAACGGGATTGTGGAAGGGATACGGAGCCATGCAGTTTAACATGGATGCGACAGTGAATGCACCGAACTTGCCAATACGGACACTGGGGCGACTCTGTCCCCCGCAAGCGACCTGGGGGCCTGTCGGTTCGGGCAATCCGGTCGGGTGTTTGCCACAGCCGAATGTGGTTCCG
>CAMATH010000054.1 GCA_945860955.1 Planctomicrobium piriforme | reverse complement strand
CCCCCCCCTGCCCCACCCGGTCCCCCGCCTCCGCCGAAGTGAGTCTGGGAGCGAGTCCCGCCCGGCCGATCGTTTTTTAACGGCCTGCCGGGGGGGATTTTTAGGAACTCGTTGTTGGCGAGACGCTCTGCGGCTCACCTCAAAGCACCGCAGGTGCCGATCGGAGGCGTTGACCGACAGCCAGTTCCTCGGCACCTCGTGTCGCGGAACGCGACTACGAGTGTTTCCAGTCGGTTTAGGCGATCCGGTCGAGTGTTTGCCATAGCCGGTTGTGGTTCCGCATCGCAGGAACCACAACCGGAGCGACGTCGCTACAAAACCGACAGCCTCCTGGTGCCGTGACGACGATTGCTCACCAAAAAATGCGGTCTGGAAAAAACTCAGCGATCAGTTCTTCGTAGTACGGTTTCAGCTTTGCGACATCGGGTCGAGCGGCCCCCTTGCTGTAGAGGTCGTACGGGTTGAAGGCCCGGACCCACGCGAACATTGCCCGGTCGTGGTCGTTCATCAAGTGATCGTAAGCGTTCTCGCGATGTCCCGGGTAGTACGAGTGGTAGCGGATCATGTACAGCGCCGGCTCGGGGAGGTGGTCCTTCACGACGTGGTACAGGTATTCGTCGTGTCCCCACGAGAGGTGGACGTTGTCGAGCCCGCACCCCGGGGCATAGATGCCGGTGAGAGTCTGATATTCACCCACCTGCAAATCGGGATTGTCCGCGAAAAACTCGGGAAACACGATTTTTCGCGAGAAGCCGCACCCCACGGGAAATGTATCCCCCACCACCGCCCACTGCGGTTCGCCGAATAGACACAGGATTTTTCCGAGGTCGTGAATCAGCCCAGTCAGAATGAACCAACGCGGGTGGCCGTCGCGGCGAATCGCCTCGGCCGTCTGCACCAGGTGTTCAATCTGGCTGAAGTCCGCATCCGGATCGCTGTCGTCCACCAGCGTGTTCAGGAATTCCATCGCTTCCCAAACGCTCATTTCGCGGCGACGGGGAGGAAGATACTCCCGCTTTTTCCCCAGTACGAAATCGAGTGTTTGGTGGCGATGATTCAGCCGATAAAACTCGCGGACCGTATCGCGTGGCGGATCGGCGTAATTGCGAAACTGATCGGCCGATTTGGAACTGACTTCCAGAACGCTGGCGGGCGCATCGGCGGTGGCGGGGAAATCGCCGGAGCGGGGTCGCACTGGGGGAACTGTTGTGCCGGTTGCGGGATAGCGGTCGTGAAGTGATGATTCCCAGTCGTCGACATGTGGCATTGGGTCGGCGTCAGACATGGCTTCGTCGCGAAGAGCGGAGTGTCAGGTGTCTCGGTCATCACCACAATACCAGTGCGAACCTTGGATTGCGAAGCTTTCCCGGAGTGAATCGTGACGTCGCCAGCAACAACGAACCCCCTGGGCCAACCGATCGGATTCGCGATCGGAGACTGGAATTCCCCACCCCACCCCGCGCGGACCACGTTGGAGGGGCGCTATTGCCGACTGGAACCTGTCGACCCGGCACGACACGCCAGCCGATTGTTCCAGGAGTTGTCGGAAGATCGGGAGGGGCGGAACTGGACCTACCTGGCGTACGGTCCGTTCGCGGACCTCGCGAGTTTTCGGGACTGGATGCACGCCACTTGCCTGGGGAGCGACCCGCAGTTCTACGCGATTTGCCGCCGCGATGACGACACTCCCGTCGGCCTGGCAAGTTACTTGCGAATCAGTCCCGCCAGCGGTTCCATTGAGGTGGGACACTTAAACTACGCTCCGAGTTTGCAGCGTTCACCCGCGGCGACCGAGGCGATGTCCCTGATGATGCGACAGGCCTTTGAACTCGGGTACCGTCGCTACGAATGGAAGTGCGACGCGCTCAATTTTCCATCGCGCCGGGCCGCGGAACGGTTGGGTTTCACGTTCGAAGGAATCTTTCGCCAGGCGACGATTTACAAGGGACGAAACCGCGATACCGCGTGGTACTCCATTGTCGACAGGGAATGGCCCGATTTGAATGAGGCGTATCGAAGTTGGCTGGAACCAGCCAACTTCGATACGAACGGAAAGCAGGTGCTTCGGCTGCGCGACCTGTTCCGGCCGCAAGAAAACAACATCCCGCCGACATCATCATGACGTGTGGACTACGGATAGGTTTCCAGCGCTCCAGCGGTCGGCGTGGTTTTTGGCCGGGGCTTCAAGAACAGATCGGTGGCGGCATAGGTGGCGGCCCAAGAGGGGATCGTAACTCCTTTCGCTCCCGGAACATTCGTGTTTCCCAGCGCCTTGGTGAACTGCGACGGCAGCGCGGACCCCTGAACCAGGCAGTTGACGACCGTGCTGCTTTTGTAAAAGCCGCTACTGGTGGGGGCCATGACTGTGGGTTTGCTACAGGTCTTGATTGTATTGTGCGCAAGCCGGATTTGTTGTGCGTTCGTGCTGGGAGCGTCTTCGAGTCGAAAGCCCGTCGCGCAGTTTTCGGTCCAGCAATTCACCATGTCAAGCTTGCACTGCATGTTGTTGTCCCAGACGCGCACCCGCCACCCGATCTCTGAGTCTTTGACAATGCACCGCAGGGCCGTCACCTGGACCCTTTCTTTCAGCACCAAAGCCGACGCGTTGAAAGTTGTGTCGACATTCATCGTGAATCCTGTCATCCGCACATCGCGCAACGTCAGGATTCCCGTACTTGTCGTCAGATGTTTGGTGTCAATCGCATTTTCCGATGTCGTTTTACCGACTGGAAGAACTGGATTCGGAAACTTGCCGGCGAACTGACTCGAAACTGTGAGGTTGGGAATTGGTTCATCCCAGAAATCACAATCGTCAATTGTGATATTGTTCCAGCTTCCCCGGTCGCCCTGGAATGAGTCTCCACTATTCCCATAGGACTTGCAACGCTTGATGGCCAGACGTTGAGCCGCCATCGTCACGATGCCATGCGCATCGACTCGAACCCCTCCTGGAAACGCCAGGTTGTGGTGGGATCGGCAGTCAGTGATCGAATTGTCGCTCCCGTCGATGTCAATCGCATGGTGGCCAAAGTACCGGAATTCACACCCGGTCAACACGACGAAACTGCAGTCGGGTTCAATCCTGACCCCGCGAATCGTTTGAAACGCCCCTTCAAACGTCAGTCCCTCCAACTTGATTCGGGAACATTTGGTCAGTTTGAGCGCCGCCGACGTCCCGGAAGGGGCAGCGGCGTAGATTGTGCTTCCAGCCTCGCCCCGAATCACCACATCGGTCTTCCCCACCAGTGTCGCCATGGCGGATGAAACATGGTTTCCGGCCCGGACGATAATCGTTTCCCCCGATGCGGCCCCCGACACCACCTTGTCAAATGTTCCGGAATCGGGAACGTACTTCTCAGCGAAAACCTCCCGGCTTCCAACGAACAACCCTACCACCGCCACCCAACGTCCGACCGCTCGAAGACGCAACGCCATGGTATGCACCTCTTGTTCTACGAAAGGCTGCACCAGGATTCACGACCGAGAAGTCGATCGAATCCGCAGCACTCCAAGCCTACACCATGTCGTCGAGTAAATCAAACGAAACATTTTGATTCAATATGTGAGCGCGGCGGTATTTTCTCACATTCGAGAGCAGGGCCGAGTAATTGGGTGTACCGCCGACTGTGGATTTCCACGTCACGTCGACGGCACCAACAACCACGCCTGGGAATTCGAAATTGTGTTGGCCAACCGTTCCACCGCCGTGTGACACCCAGACACAAGCGGACACCAAACGGCCGGGACCTCTACGGATACGTCTGCAGTGCGCCTGCCGTCGGCGCGTTCCTTGGACGTGGCTTCAAGAACAGATCGCTGGTGGCGTAGGACATAGCCCAACTGGGAATAGTGATCCCTTTCGCTCCAGGAATATCCGTGTTTCCCAACGCCCTAGTGAATTGCGAAGGCAGGGGGGATCCATGGACCAAGCAGTTCACGACTGTGCTGTTCATGTAAAATCCACTGCTGGAGGGGGCCATGACTGCGGCGTCGGCGCAGTTCTTAAATGTATTATGAGCCAACCGAATTTGCTGTGCGGCGGTATTCGGCGCGTCCTCGAGTCGAAATCCTGTGGGGCAGTTTTCCGTCCAACAATTGAGCATGTCGAGCTTGCACTGCATGTTTTCGCCCCAAGCACGCACCCGCCACCCGATCTCCGAGTCCTTGACGATGCACCGCAGGGCCGTCACCTGGACTCTTTCCTTCAGCACCAGGGCCGACGCGTTGAACGTCGGGGTGACATTCATTGTGAATCCGGTCATCCGCACATCGCGCAGCGTCAAGATTCCCGTACTCGTCGTCAAATGCTTCGTGTCAATCGCATTTTCGGAGGTCGTCTTGCCGACTGGCAGCACCGGATTCGGGAATTCTCCCGCGAATTGGCTGGAAACGGTGAGGTTGGGAATGGGTTCATCCCAGAAGTCACAATCGTCAATCGTGATGTTGTTCCAACCTCCACGGTCAGCCTGGAACGAGTCTCCACTGTTTCCATAGGACTTGCACCGCTTGATCGAAAGTCGTTGAGCCGACAAGGTCACAATTCCATGGGCATCGACCCGAACTCTTCCCGGAAATGCCAGATTATGGTGGGAACGACAGTCGGTGAGCGAATTGTTGCTTCCATCAATGTCAATCGCATGGTGGCCAAAATACCGGAATTCACATCCAGTCAACGCGACATAACTACAATTGGACTCGATCTTTACGCCGCGAATCGTTTGAAACGCTCCCTCAAAGGTCAGGCCGTCGAGTTTGACGCGGGAACAATGTGAAAGCCTGAGAGCGGCTGTTGTATCGGACGGCGCGGCGACATAAATCGTACTCCCAACCTCCCCTCGAATCACCACATCCGTCTTCCCCACCAACGTCGCCATGGCGGATACGACGTGATTTCCAGACCGCACGATGACCGTTTCCCCCGAAGCGGCACCCGACACGACCTTGTCGAAAGTTCCGTGGTCGGGAACGAATTTTTGAGCGACGGCTTCCTTCCCGGAAACGAACAAAACCAGCACCAGGATCGAACAGCCGGCCAAGCAACGACACAACGCCATGATATTCACCTCATGTCCAACGTGGAGCTGCACCAGGATCTACGACCGGGAAAGTCAGTAAAATCCGCAGCATTCCAACGTTACGGGGTGTCCACGAGTAAATCAAATTGAATATTTTGAATGTGTTTCTCAACACGATTTCACTTTGGAACGAATGCCGAGTCCGGCTGCTGCTCTAGGCATTACCTCATGAATCGCATCAAGCGACTCACTCGACAACCAGCAGATGCACATTGCCCGGACCATGAACTCCAGTCGTCAGTTTCAACTCAATGTCACCCGTCTTGCTCGGGCCAGTCACGAGAACGACATTCGACGGCAGGTTGGCTTTGATCGATTCCAAACGGGCGAACAGGTCGAACAGATCCGGAACAATCTGGCTTGGCTCAACAATCGCCAGATATCTGGGGGGCAGCAGGCTCACCACCCGTCCCTGCTCGGGCCGGGCGCACAACGCCAGCGAACCCGTTTCCGCGACCGCCCAGTCGACGCTGGTGATCCCCAGATCCGCCGCGAAAATGTCGGGCCAACGTTCACTCGCCGGTTTCTCCGCCAGTTCGCTGCAATCATCAACGGCGGCTCCCGCCGCCTTGCAAATCGGGTCGAGCTGCAATCGCTCCAACAACGGATGCTTCCATCGCAACACGCGCGAACAGCCGTGAAGCGCGAGGAACCGGGCGATGTACTCACGAGCCGCGTTGTCGCCTTGAACTCGGTCTCCCGCCCCTCCGACCGCCTGCCACTCGGCGATCAACGACCCCACCAGATCACTTCCCCCACCGACATAGGCCTGCGCGCTCGTCGCGTCGGGATTGACCGCGACGCGATAAGCGCGGCCGTTCGCCGCCTGTTCTTGGATGTGGTCGAGAAATCCCTGCCGGTCGGCCATGCTGGCTCTATGCCTTCGGGAGCATTCCCAGAAATTGATCAAACAGGTAGTGGCTGTCGTGCGGCCCGGCCGACGCCTCGGGATGGTACTGGACGGCAAACGCCGGTACATTCGTCAGCCGAATTCCCTCCACGGTCTGGTCATTCAGATTGAGGTGAGTCACCTCAACATTTCCCGGCAGCGTTTCGGAATTCAATGCGAAACCATGATTCTGCGTGGTGATTTCGACCCGGCCACTGTCCTTGTTCAGAACCGGCTGATTCGCGCCCCGGTGGCCGAATTTCAACTTGTAGATCTCGCCCCCCGCCGCCAATCCCAAAAGCTGTTGGCCCAGACAGATTCCGAAAATCGGTTTCTTTCCAAGCAGATTGCGTATCGTGCTGATCGCGTAATCGAGTGGCCGAGGATCTCCGGGACCATTCGACAGAAAGACACCGTCCGGTTCATGCGCTAGAACTTCCTGGGCGGTCGCCGTTCCAGGGACAACAGTCACACGGCAACCCCGCGCCCGCAGGCAACGCGGAATGTTCCACTTCATGCCGTAGTCGAGCGCCACGACATGGGGAGACTTCGCGCCCAGGGGCAGCGTTTGTGTCTGGTTGAGTTCCGAGAACTCTCCGAGTCCCTCATTCCAGTCATAAGGTTTCGAGGGAATCACTTCGCGAACCAGGTCGCGCCCTACCAGCCCGGGACTCGAACGAGCCTTGGCCATCAGCGAATTGTCGTCCAGGTCGACGGTGGACAGCACACCATTGAGCGCGCCGCGAATCCGCAGGTGCCTCACCAGTCGCCGGGTGTCGACCCCCTCAATCCCGATGACTCCCTGATCCTTGAGAAACGCGTCCAGCGATTGCGTTGAGCGGAAATTACTGGGACGCTCACACAATTCTCGGATTACGAATCCACTCAAAAACACCTTGCGACTCTCGGCGTCAACTGCGTTGATGCCGTAGTTCCCGATTTGTGGATAGGTCATCGAGACGATTTGTCCGCAGTACGACGGGTCCGTCAGGATTTCCTGATAACCTGTCATGCTGGTGTTGAAACAGACTTCGCCGTCAACTTCACCCGATGCGCCAAACGCGCGGCCGGTGAAGATCATTCCATCTTCGAGAACAAGTTTCGCAGGACAGTCCATGAGTTGGGTGGGGCAGGGGCAGAATCGGACTGGGAACTGGTGCGGGTCACGCGCGACCGGTGGAGATCCCCAGCATCAGCGCAAAAAATCAGCCAGCCCGGCTGGACTGGCGCGAGATTCTTCCGTCGCCCCTGAGTCTAACGGTTCACCGATCGGAATGAAAGACTGCGGACGACGGAGTCCTGTCCGATACGGCCAAGAACACCAGATGTTTGACCTCGGGCTCGATTTGTGTCCACAATTCCGTCGAATCGGCCGGTTGTGTGAAATCCCCGTCACACCGCAGTTCAGCGGGGAGGTCGCAGTTTGACGTCGACAATACTGCATCCCACCACAATCGGCAGGCCCAGACTCTGGGCCTTCTCGATCAACGCGTCACTCTCGGAACCGGGGTTGAGCCAGACCTCTTTGGGAAGAACGGCTGCGATCTCGAGGAGCAACTCGACTCCGATTTCAGGGGGCACGTACAGACTGACGCGGTCGACAAGCTGCCCGGGTAGGTCGGCCAGCGACCGATACGCCGGAATGCCTTCGATCTCTCCCGCGCTTGGGTTGATCGGGAACACTTCGTAACCCGCGTCGCGATGCGCGCGGAGCGAAATGTTCCCGTATTTTCCCCGATCGCGGCTCGCCCCAATGATGGCAACAGTGGGTTTGGACACGGAATCACTCAACCGATCTTCTCTTTGCCGACCCATTTACGCAGCACTTCGGGAACCACAATGCTCCCGTCAGCCTGTTGATAATTCTCCAGAATCGCGATCAACGCCCGCGTGCAGGCGATCGCGGTGCCGTTGAGCGTGTGGGCGAACTGCGTCCCTTTCATCTCGGGCATTTTGTATCGGATCCCGAGTCGGCGGGACTGGTAGTCTGTGCAATTCGAAGCCGACGTGACTTCGCCAAACTCGCCGCCTTCGCCCCGCCCGGGCATCCACGCTTCGAGATCGTACTTGCGATACGCCGGCCCACCGAGATCCCCGGTGCAGATGTCGATCACCTGGTACGGAACCTTAAGTCCCTGGAATAGCTCTTCCTCGATCCGCACGATCTTTTGATGGACTTCTTCCGATTGATCGACCCGGGTGAAGGCGAACATTTCGATCTTTGTGAACTGATGCACGCGGTAGATGCCGCGTGTCGCCTTGCCGTGCGCCCCGGCTTCGGTGCGGAAGCAGTGCGAAATGCCACCCACCAAGATCGGCAGTTTGGTGCCATCCAAAATCTGGTCCTTGTAGATCCCCCCCAGGGTGATCTCGGCGGTCGCGACCAGACTCAAGTCGGTCCCGGTGATCGAATAAATCTGCGTCTCAGCACCGCGCGGGTTGTAACCGGTTCCTTCCAGCACCTCCTCACGCGCCACGTCGGGAGTGGTGTGCAGCGTGAATCCTTCCGCACGGAGCTTTTCGCAGGCGTACTGAATCAGAGCCAGTTCCAGCATGACGGCGTCGTTCTTCAGAAAGTAGAACCCGTGGCCGGCGACTCGGGCTCCCCCTTCCAGATCGATGAGATCGTGCTTGTCGGCGAGCGCCACATGGTCGAGCGGTTGAAACGAAAATTTCGCCGGCTCGCCCCAGGTACGGGCCACTTTATTGTCGGTGTCGAGCCGTCCCACCGGGGCGGCCGGGTGCGTCAGATTCGGGATTCGTTTCTGCACCTCCAGCAATTCCACCTCGATCTCTTTGAGCTGCGACTCGGTCTCGCCGACCGATTGCCGCAGTTCTTTTCCCCGCGCGATCAACTGCTGCTTGACCGCCGCGTCCTTTTCTTTTGGAATCTGCGACGACAGTTCGTTCTGCTCGCGGCGGATGCTCTCCACATGCGCGATCACGTCACTCCGCCGCTTCCGCCCTTCCAGCAGGCTCTCGATGTCGATCGCCACGCCGCGATTGCGACAGTTCTCGGCGACAAGGGCGTGGTTTTCACAAATGAATTGAAGGTCGAGCATGGGGCGGAGGACTGAAAATGGTCGAGGAAAATTCGAAGGGCGAAACGGGGACTGGCGTCGGGGAGTTATGACCGCGTCAGTTCCTGCCAGAGGTGGGCGCTGGCCTTGGTTCCCCGGTGGAAGTCGGCGAGCAGAAAATGTTCATTGGGACCGTGCAGGTTGTCGGTGTTCTGGCCCCAGCCGAGCAGCAGCGTGTCGAGTCCGAGAATCCTGCGGAAACTCTCCACGACGGGAATCGTCCCCCCTTCCCGGATGAAGACCGGTTCGACGCCGAACGAGTCGGCGATCGCCCGGGTGGCGGCATGCATGTACCGATTGTTGGTGTCAAACGCGTAACCAGGGCAGCCATGCCACTCCCGGAATTCAAGTTTCACTCCAGGCGGACAATTTGCCCGCAGATGTTGCTCGATCGATTTGACAATCTTTTCGGGAGACTGGTTCGGCACCAGACGACAGGTGATCTTCGCCCGGGCCCACGCGGGAACAATCGTTTTCGGTCCTTCCCCCTGGTAACCCCCCGTGATGCCGTTGACATCGCATGTCGGCCGAACCCAGCGGCGTTCGAGCGTAGTGTATCCCGGCTCGCCGAACGGGGCCGACACTTCGATCTCTCGCAGGTAGGCCGCCTCGTCAAACCGCAGGTCGACCAGTCGACTTCGCTCCTCAGGAGTCAGCGGGGGAATGTCGTCGTAGAACCCGGGAATCTGGATCTTGCCGTTCACATCGTGCAGACTGGCGACGATGCGGGCCAGCGCGTTGGCGGGATTCGCGATCGAACCGCCAAAGATTCCGCTGTGAAGATCCTGTTTGGGACCGCGCAGAGTCACTTCACACGCGACGATCCCGCGCAGCCCGTGCGTGATCGCGGGCCGCCCGGGACCAAATTGACTCGTGTCACTGATCACCGCGACATCGGACTTCAATTTCGACCGCGAGGCGTTGAGGAAAATCTCGAGGTTGTTGCTGCCAACCTCTTCCTCCCCTTCAATCACGTACTTCAGATTGACGGGAACGCTCCCCACGGTTTTGACCCACGCTTCGGCCGACTTGATGTGCGTGAAGACCTGTCCTTTGTCGTCGGTCGCGCCCCGGGCGAAGACGTATCCATCGCGAATCGCCGGCTCAAACGGGGGCGTCTTCCATTCCCCCAGCGGATCGGGTGGTTGCACGTCGTAATGCCCATACACCAGAACGGTCGGCGCGCCCAGCACAAAGGGTGACTCGGCGTATACGATCGGATGCCCCGCCGTCTCGACCAGCACGACAGCGAAGTCGATCGACCGGAACTGACTGCGGACAAACTCCGCCGCCCGACGAACGTCCCCCTTGAACGCCGAGTCGGCACTCACACTGGGGATCCGCAGAAATTCCAGGAGTTCCGTTTCGAACCGGGCGGAATTGTCGGACAGGTATTGATCGATCTGCTGCATGAGACGCCGAAGCGATGCGGGGCGGGGGGATTGGAATCCACAGATAATAGCCAATCCCGAAAATCCAGGCATCCCGACCTGTCTGGAAAACGCAGGACCTACAGCGTTCCGAGGTATTCCAGCAACTCCCGCAGCTCAGCGTCATCGAGCGTTTCGCCAGCGACGCTTTCCGGTTGATGGTGTTTCGTCAGCACATCGACCAGCGACTTCGCCCGTCCGTCGTGCATGAACCGCCGTCGGGTTTGCAACCCGCGCAGTGACGGTGGATTGAACTCCTGGATCACGTAACGCAGCGACCCGGTCCCCACGTCGTAGGTGTCAGTCGATGTGAGGGTGGTTCCGGTGTGGCAACCGGCACAGCCGCCTTTGCCGGTGAAGGTCGCCCAGCCCCGTCCGGCGCTTTCGGTCAGTTCTCCGTCCTGGCCCCGACTCGGGCTGTGGGCGGGGCGCAATGTCGCGAAAAACGCGTACAAATCGTTAACATCCTGGTCTGTGATCGGCATTCGCGTTCGCATCGTGTCCTTCATCGATTTGCGAATCGCGATCTTGAGATCATCCTGCCAGCCGTGCCAGGTCCAGGGACCGGTGTCGACCACTCCCCGCAAAGTCGGAGTGAGCTTGTAGGTATCGAAGTTCTTGTCGTTCAGCGTGTCGAACGTCCGACCGTTGGTGTGGCCATCCAGATGGCACGTGTGGCAACTGAACCAACTGTTCAACGAACGGTCCGCGTCGTAAAAGAGGACTTCCCCGCGTCGTTCGCTTGATGGCTCCACCGTGCCTCCCAACGGAATTGTTGTGAGAATGCGCGATTCCACGACATCCACCACCTGGACCGCGTTTCGCAGCGAATTGGCGATCACCGCGGTCTTTTCATCGATGAATTCCACATCCATCGGCCTACCCCCCAGCTTCAACCTCCGGAGTTTCCGATCTCCCTCCAGCAATTCCGACGGAATGAAGTCCCCCGGCCCCGATTGCGGCCAGCGGAGCACTGCCTGTTCGAAAATCAGCAGCTCGTGCGTTCCGCCGCATGTCACGACCAGCCAGCGGTTGTCGGGACTGATGGCGACCGCGTTCGCGTCTCCGACCGCGTCGCCCCGCGTGTCGAGCGCGATCTGAGATTGCTGCCAGTATTCTCCCTGAGGGAGTGTGAGCCGGGTCAGGCGATTGTCGATCACCCACCCTTTTTCGATATTGTCTTCATCGACCGGGAAACTGCGGTTGACGATATGCGGAAAGATCGCCGCGGCCGAGTCGGAGGTTACGACCGGTCGCCCCATGTTCGACGGGTCGTCGAATACCGCCCGTCGATTGAGCTGTTCTCCGGTGACGGCGTCGTGAACATACACGTCCCCCACTCCGTTGCAGCCGGTCACCAGCCAGCGACCGTTGGGGGCGACCGCCAGGTATTGTGGCAACGCTCCCACGGGGATCTTGCGAAGCACGGTCTGCGCGGTCAGGTCGATTTCGGCGAGTTTGTCTTCATTGGTGAGGGTGACCCAGGCCCGCTTCACGGCCGGCTGGGACGGGTCATTCACGACCACCACACCACGTGGCTCATCGCCGACGGCGATCCGAGCCGCAACACTCAGTTTTCCCCCGGTAACGCGGACCAGCGCCACCTCATCCGCGTTGAGCAGCGTGACCAGAAACGTCGAATCGTCAATCCAGGCGAGATCCGCGGGCGAACTCCCCACGACCAACTCGTCACGTACCGCCCCACGAAACAGATCCACAAGACTCACGCTGGCCGACGTGTGATTGGCGACCGCGACGAACCGCCGGTCCGGGGAGAGTGCGACCGCGACCGGACTGCGATAAACGTCGGCGGCGGGAGTGGCCGGGAGCGGTGAATCAACGGCCGCGACGCCGCCGGCCCGAGACCGCAACTCGTCGGCACCGCCCGTTGACAGCATTCCCCACACGGACAGGGAGAAAACGACGAATCCCAGGACCGCGACCGGGGGCCACGCAAAGAAACCTTGGCGACAAGGCGGGAGAGGGCAGCCGCGCTGGACCGGTTCGTTTTGACACATACTACTGAGTACCCGTTTCCGATCAGTCGTTCCAAACCATCACTTCCGTCACACCACTTCGCGCCTGTCCCTTGTGTGTGAACACAATGCGGAGTTTCGCCGCCTGGATGGGGGTGAAGCGGATTTCGTTCCACACGCCCCCGGCGGGTTCCGCAGGAGTCCGGCGGGCGTCTTCCACCGGCTTCCAGGCGTCGCCCGTCCAGGTCTCCACGACGTACGACGTTGGTGGCTGCACGCCACCGCGGTCGTCGTAGATCGCCAGTTCGACCCGGGAAAACGCGACCTGTTTGTCGAAATCGATTTCCAGCCAGTCCGTCGGAGTCTTTGATTCGTAACTCGTCCAGCGGTTCAAGGGCGTGGGCAGAAAAACCGTCTTGCCATCGATCGCGCTGTGAGGTTTTCCCCCAAACCGATCAGTGAACGAGGCGGACGCTTTCGGATAACTTTCCGGCTTGGCGCTGTAAGCGAGGTTGCCGGCCGGGGGGGCGGCGACTTCCACGGGCAGCGGGGCATCACCCCACGCTTCGAACTCCGTCAGCCCCGATCGCGCGGGGCTGTGGTGATGCAGCGTCGCACGCAACTTGCTGGTACTGAATGTCGGAAAATGAACCGCGTTCGCCCGATGCCCCGCAGGCTGCGCGAGTTGCGACCCCGACAGCTCGATCGGCATCCAGTGTCCCTCCACCCAGGCTTCCAGTTCCACACGGCGCGGGGCGCGAATCGTGCCACCCGGTTCGCTGGAATCGTCGAGAAAAAAGAGCTTCACCGTGTGAATCGCTCGGGGAACACCGAATTCCAACAGCACCGTATCGCTGTCGCGGGGAGATCCTTCGCAGGTCCACCGATTGGGCGGGTGCGGGTGGTACCAAAAATTCCCGTCGTTCGCCTTGCTGATCGATGTGTTGGGCGCGGTGTGGGAAGCGGTGAGTCTGGGGTAGTAGGTTCCGTCGTTGTTCACCGCGAAATTCACCGCCACTTCGTTCGTGGCGGGTCGCTGCGGCTGTTTCGCTTGAGGCAATGTCACGGTGAGTCGCGCCAGTTCACGGGAGGCGGCCACTACTTCGCCGTCGGCGATGACCGACAGCCCTTGTCCTTTGCCGTAGCGGGTTCCCAGACGGTCCCACACGATACTGACGCGACGGTTTTGGTACGGGACATCGTCCAGTGCGAACCAGTCCCATTCGGCAGGGGCCAGCGGGGCGACGACAAAATGCATCCCGTCGACAGGGGTCAGGCCAACCAGTCCGGTCACCACCAGATCGCAGAACCCCGAGTGGAAGTAGTGTTCGCTGTGGTTGTATCCGTCATGCCCTTCAAACGAGCCAGTGTCGGGATGGCACGCTTCGGCCAGATACGGTCGCCCCCCTTTGCGATGGGAGCGAGAATAGATCTGCAACAGCCGGACGTAGTCGGCGGCAGAGACAACCGACTGCCGCTGATTGTGCAGCAGGTTCGCCAATCCCTTGAGCGTTTGGGTGGTGGCATAGGGCCACGACTGACCGCTCCACCAACAGCACGATTTTTGGAGTAGAAACATCGGGTCGTGGCGTTCGACCGTGGTCGGGCCGAAATCGGCGAAAAACGCCTCGCGATCCATCAGTTTGCTCCAGGCCTTCTCGAAACCCTTGTCGGTATCGAGCATGTTGAACTGCCAGGGAACATAGCCAATCAGCTCCCGTCCATGGGCGTCGCCTGCGAACTGACCGGACTGGTAGGTGAGCGTGCGGGCCTTCACTTTGTGCCCTTCACGTTCCTCATCGTCGCGATACATGGGAAAAAAGAACTGGCGATCGGAATCCCACAACAGCGCTTGCAGGCGTTCCTTGAGACGATCTGCCTTGGAACGAAATCTCTTGGCGATTTCGCGGCTTTCGCGGTCGCCATTGAGGTCGGCGATCCGGGCGATCGCCTGCGCGTCGGCCCACATGTAGGCGTTGAATGACGGTCGGAACCCGGGGGCACCCCGGAGAATGTCTTTCGTTTGCCGGCTGTTGATGTTGAATTCCATGCCATCGTCGTGACCGTTCTGCCAGAATAACCCCACTTCGGGGACAAACTGCCGCTGTTCCCAACTCTCGTAGTTGAGGATCAGATCCTTGAGCAGATCGGTCGTGAACGCGTCGTCCGGGTGAATTTGATGGGTGGCCCACACTGCGTCGGCCAGCCAGGTGCTGTAGTTCCGCGGTTGAGCGCCCGGGGTGCGAAACCAGTAGCGGGCGTAATCGCGGGCGATGCGCGGCTGCCGCAGCCAGCGGGCCTCGTACAATTGATGTCCGGCCGGGCAACTGATCGCGCCGTACGCCCCCGACCAGAACGGCCGGTCGATGAATTCGGTGAACGAATATCCGCTGTTGGGCGAACCGTAGGTGAAGTGCTTGGTCAGCAACTCCCAGCGGTAATACCAGGTGGTGGTGAGATCTTCATCGGGACATTCGAAGAAGGGAATCTGTTCGTGGTACCAATTCCAGTCGCGATTGTCCCAGAATGTCTGCCGATCGAGTTGCCGCTGTTTGTCCAGAACCTGCGCGTGCGACAAGGGAGCGGCGGCCAGAAACAGCGCGATCGCTAAAAGCAGACCGCGCAGGGGAAATGACGTGTGGCGCATGGAATGGGTGCGAGATCGGGTGGAGAATGAATCAATGGTTCATCCTACCAAGGGCAATGCTCCCGCGCCAGTCCGCAGGATTGATCGCCTTGATACCGTGAGCGGGGTGAAACCGGAGGTTCATAGAGCGACCCCTTGCCGGCTCGCCCGGCAGGTGAAGGAGATCGATGGCTAACCGCTTGTCGACCCGACGGGCCTCTCGATTCACCACCCCGGGTCGGCTTATCCGTCAGATCTCGAACAGATTTCTCCGGGTGATGTCGGCGGTGTACACATAGAACGAGCAGACAAGCAGTTCACCCAGACAGACCGCCGCCAGAAAACGCCAGTACGGCATGCGAAGCGTCCCCGCGACATAGCAGGCGAGGTCGGTGGGGGCGAGTGGAAAACCGGCCCATCCGACGAGTCCCCAAAACCCCCAGCGGCTCCGCAATACGCATTCCAGTCGCGCGAATTGAATGGCGTGCCGTTTTTGGAAGTAGGTATCGAGCCCCAGACTCTCGGCGCAGTAGTAAATGAGGCTCGCGGAAATCGCGATTCCGAGCAGACTGGTTCCCAGCACGACGAGTGGCTGATCCGGAAACAACGCACAGCCAGCGAGTACGAACGGAGTGCTGGGAATCAACACGAACGCCCGGGAGATCGAGGCGAGCAGGTAGATCAGCAGCATGAGGTTGCCAAACCTTCGGAAATCGCTGGCGAGTTGTACTGGAGTGAACTGATCGGATTTCACCACGTAACACGCCAGCCCAAACGCAATGCCCGCCAGCCAGCAGACGATCAAGATCCGTCTCCACCGCGCAAATTCAGGCGGAGTTGCGGGAGAGAGTTCCGGGGGGAGGCACATCGTGGGGGACCTGTCGAATTTCAGTGGCGGGCACTTCGAACCCGATTCGCGGAAATTTGCCCAATCATCCCCGCTTATGTGATCGCCAGCGACTTACCGATCCACTTCGCTGGCAATATCAACAGCGCGACGGCGATCGCGACCCAGGGATTGGGATGCGAATGAAACACCAGCACCGCGTCCAGCAAGATCAGCCACGAGAGCATCGTCCTTACTCCGAACTGCACACGCATCGGGCGCGGATCTCTCCAGGCGGATACCGCCGCCCGATTGATCACGAGCGCGATCATCCCCAACGCCAGCACAGCCCTCCCTCCCCGACCCAATGGATCGGAGTGGAACCAGCAATACAGCCCCAGCAGCAACAACCCCGCGTTGATCACTCCGATCGCCGATGCGAGTTCACCCCGCCGGCTCGCCCCCGCCTCGTTCTTCGCGAACAGTGTCACCCCCGCGATGTAGACCCATAGCGCGCCCGCGACGAACAACTGCGGATTCTGCCAGACGGCGCCGAAATTTCTCGGCGCGACTCCTGCCGCATTCACCACGGGCAACGCGAGACTCGCCCCCAGCAGAAGATTCAAAAATCGGCACGATCCCATGATCACGGGGCCGAACGCCGTCCCCTTGCCCCCGCCGTCATAGGCCAGAATCGCCCCGGCCAGCAAAATCGCGACCAGCACCGGTTGCTCGGTTCGGCCCGATTGAAACGCAGCCAGACCAGCGAATACCAGACCGGCGATCAGCAACATCACCCCCAACCGGGCTGCGGCCGGCGCACTGACCCGCCCCGAGGGTATCGGCCGCTTGGGGCGCTCGACCGCGTCAATCCGCCGATCGAAATAGTCATTGAAGACCATCCCCGACAGATACAACCCAGCCGATGCGCAAATCAGCCAGACATTCTCCCACTTCCAGGGTGTGAGCTGTCCCGTCAGCGCCAACCCGGCGCAGATGTCTGAGACCGCCGTGAACACAGCGGCAAGCCGGCACAATTGCAGGTAGGGAACGAGTGGGCGGAACATGCTGAAAACCTGCGCGAATGGCGAATTCGATCCGACAATCCGAATCTGGCGGGATACCGGGTGGGTCGGGATTTCGCGACCGGCTCGACTCTACCCCTGTCCCCACACACCCTTGACCCACGCCGACAGCGCCTCTTCGACAGCGTGCAGCTTGGCGTCTGCCTGAGCCTTCGCAGTCGGCAGCAATTCGGGGCTGGCGAGTTTCTTTTTCGCGAAGAAGTAGAACTTGATTTTCGGCTCCGTTCCCGAGGGACGCACCGCGAAGCTCATCTCGAAGTCGCCCGGAACCGATTCGAAAAACACCAAGTCGCCCGACGGACTCGGAAGCTCCGCCTGCCAGGTATTTTCGGGCAGCCGCCGAATCTGGTGCTTCGCGTAGTCGCGAACCCGCCCCAGCTTCACTCCCGCCAATTCCACCGGCGGCTTCTCGGCGAACGCCTTCAACAACTGTTCGACCATTGCCCGCCCCTGCGCCCCCTTGGCGGTTTCCGATCGTTGCGTTTCGGTGTGGTAGCCATATTCGATGAACAGTTCATCGAGCCGGTCGAGCAGGGTTTTTCCCTGGCGCTTCAGCTCGGCAGCGCACTCACACAGATACAACGCCGCGATCGAGGCATCTTTGTCGCGGGCGTACCCGCCGGCGAGATACCCCAGGGACTCTTCACACCCCAAGAGAAACCGCTCGGCCCCTTCCCGGTCGACCACCTGGGCGATGTACTTGAAGCCCACGAGCAGGTCGTTGTAGACCCGCACCTTGTAGGTGTTGGCGATCGCGGTGATCAAGGGCGTGGTCACCATCGTCTCGACGACGAAGTTCCCTTTGCCCAATGTCCCCACCGCCTTGCGCTTACGCAACACGTAATCGACCAGCAGCACGCCGATCCGGTTTCCAGAGATCGTCACGTAGTTCCCCTGTCCGTCACGAACGGCCGCCCCCAAGCGGTCAGCGTCGGGGTCGCTCGCCAAAACCAGGTCGGCGGAAACCGCCTTGGCCGCCTCAATCGGCGGGCCGAACACCGCGGTCAATTCCGGGTTGGGAAGCTGTTTCGGCACATTGGGGAAGTTTCCATCAGGCGCGCGATGCGGCTCGAAGATCTGCACATTCTCAAAACCCGCGTCGTCCAAAACCCGGTAGACCGAGGTCTCTCCCACGCCATGCAGCGGAGTGTAAATCACGCTCAAACTTCGAGCCGACGAGAGGCTCAGCATACACACCGCCCGAATGAACGAATCGTCGACGTCCTCGCCGATCAACTCGATCTGACCCGATTCCACCGCCGCCGCGAAGTCAACCAGCGGAATCTCGTTCGTCTGGTAGACGCAATCGATGATGCCCTTGTCGTGCGGAGGCAAAACTTGCGCACCAGTCGACCAGTAGGCCTTCACGCCGTTGTCCGATGGCGGGTTGTGCGACGCCGAGATCATCACGCCGACATCGCACTTGAGATGTCGAACCGCGAACGAGAGTTCGGGGGTTGAACGGAACGAATCAAACAGAAAGACCTTCAGCCCCGCCGCCGCGAAAACGCGGGCCGACAACTCGGCAAATTCCCGCGACCGCAAGCGGGTATCGTGCGCGATGACAGCGCGGCCGCCAGTCGTTCCCTTGACGGTTTTCAGATACGTGGCGATCCCGCTCGCCGACTCGGCGACCGTGCGGGCGTTCATCGTGGCGGAACCGAGGTCCGCCATCAGGCCGCGGCGCCCCCCCGTGCCGAACGGCAGAACTTCCCAGAACAGCGACTCCAACTCATCGAACCGCCCGGCTTCGACCAGACTGGCGATTTGGGGGACGTAGTCGGCGAACCCCGACTCGGTGAGCCAGCGACTGAGATTGCGAACCGCTCCCGGAGTCAAATTCCCGGCTTGGCCAGCCTCCTCGACGGCCGACAGAATCGGACCGGAACTCACGGTGGAAGCGGGGGTCGTCTCCGCGGACGGAACAGGGGAGGATGCGGACTCTGCGGATTCGTTCATGCGACTTTCTGGCGGCCAGCGCGGTGCGACCGGCGTGGTATTCGTTTTCTCGAGTCACTCACGGCGTACTCGCGGTGGAGTTTCCCGCGCCATGACTTTAACAACTCGGGCAGAACGCTTCGAGGGACCAGCTCAAGATGCGTCGTGACTGCGAACCGCAACAGATCGCGCGAAGTCGCGGCGGGCTACGCATACAACGAAACTCGAACCACCCGTGTTCTCACGGTACCGTCCTCTTCCAGCTCGAGAATTCGATATCCCGGTTCGGCGACGTCGATCTGAAACTGTTCCGATTCGGGCACGAATTGTACACCGGTCGACGGCGTGGTCAGCACCAGAACTCCGTGACGATAAGTTGTCAGTTCGTGGTGGACATGTCCCGCACAGATCACACGAACCTGCGGATGGGGTTCGATCACGCTCCAGAATGCCTCGCGATCGACCAGTCCGACTTCGTTCATCCAGGCACTCCCCGCCAGTATCGGAGGGTGATGCAGAAACAGAGCCGTGGGTGTCGAAGCCCCGGCCGATAACTCTCCATCCAGCCATTCCAACTGAGCGGTCCCCAATTCCCCGCGCACCTCACCGGGCCAGTGGGAATCAAGCCCGATCAGCTTCCAATTTCCCAGCGTCTCGCGAAACACAATCCGCTCAGCGACCCGCTCGACCCGGTCACCGCAGTGCAGATACAGGCCGTCGCGCACATCGTGGTTGCCCGGCACGAGCCGAACCCGCGGCCACCAGGAGTCGAACAATGACCGGACGGCTCCGTAGGTCTCGGGGAGATCGTCGTGCGTGAGATCGCCCGTGATGATCAGCCGATCGACCCGATCGAATTCCGGTGGAAGGGTGGCCAGCACGCGTTCCAGTCGATCCCGCGTGCAGATCTGCTTGAGTTCCGCCTTGGGGTCGACGAACAGGTGACAGTCGGTCAGTTGCAGGATGCGAAGTGTCATGATGTCGGCAGTATATCGCTGTTTGGTACCAATTCTGTCAATTCAGGGGTCAACGGAGTGATTCCGGTAAGCGAATGATCAGCGGTTCGCCCAAGTCTCCGACGGCGGTGTCCGGTCACTTGACAATGACATGGTGTGTAAAATCGGGGGTGGAGAATAAAAAGTCGGCTCGGTGAGTGTCGACGTGCGAAGTGGATGCCGGTGGAAGGTCCAGATAGGTTTTCAAGGGATTGCCAGAGCGTTCCATACTACATACACGACATCTCCGGTGGTGCCCATTGACTTGGTTACCGACGTCGAGTGTGGCAGACAGAGCGAAGATCTGATTCACCAATCCACACAAGGTGGATGGGGTCTGGACCGCGCAATGTGGTTTGGGGCTAGCCATCGATCTTTCTCCCCATCCGCTCAAGGCGGATGGGGCCGTCGCCAACACCAGCCGCGAACCCGCCGTTCGGTCAACGTCGTGGACCGCCCCCAGTACGTCTCTCGACCGCCGCACGCACAGCGGACCGCGCATTTAGAAAATGCGGGCTACTTTGCGGGAATCGTCCGTCGTGCAACGACTGAAACAACGTAGGCGGCACTTTCTGAGTGCCTGCCCCGATGTGCGCCCGATGCGAAAAAAACGCGCCCCGGGGCCATGCGAACGACCCCGGGCGCTGCCGCTTCGACAACACGTTTATACCTCGTACGGCCGGAAACGAAACAATTTCGGGGAGCCGCTTCCTGCCGAGCGCGGCTACATCAAAATGTCTCAACGCGGACCGCGCGGAATATAGTCGGGGTCGGAATTCGACAAATTCCCGCCGTTTGGCAAAGCCGGATCCCAGCAATCCCGAGCGCAGGGGGCTACAATCGACCGACCGAGGAAGTAGCTGACCAGCAGCACAAACACCGTCACGGAAACCGCCACAAGACTCCCAGTGGGTGGGGGGAGCGTCATGATGGCCAAGACAACGCATTGGATCGTCACAAAAACACCTGCGGAGGCCACGATGAGAAACAGGTGGTCACAGCGGTTTGTCGCGCCGTCATTTTGAGGTGGCCAAGATCCCTCCCGGCGGGCGCGCCCCAGCGAGGCATCCATCCAGATCTTGACCCCGTGTCGCTTCGCCGTAAAACAACCGATGGCGGTCAGGCCGACCGCCGGCACGAAGGCGAGGATCCCGATGATGCCGCTGCGGACGAGCGACGACGCCAGATCCGCATCGTGCATTGGACTCGCCAGCGCATTGCCTGCGGCCCCGAAACGCGGCAACACAAAAAGGACGGTCGTGCAGACAACCACAATGAGCCCCACGGACAGAACGACCGACCACACCATCACCCGGCAAATTCCCGCAGCCAACAGAAACCAGAACAGTGATCGCCCCCGCCCTTTGTCGGGGTCGCGGTGGCGAACCCAGAACGCTAAACGAAAATCACTCCATCCGAGTTTGCTGCAGGCAATGGCCGTTCCCGGGAATGGATCCGAGGTGAGTTTGATCGCCAGGACCGCGATCACGATCAGCCCTATTCCAACGAACGAACCCAACCAGGCCGGTACGAGGCGGGGCGACGTCGTTTCGAATTCGGAATTGGTTTCAAAGCCATTCGAATCGTCAAAAGCCATGCGCATCGTCTCCGCCGTCGATCGAAATCAGCGCACGGCGCGTTGCCGTCGGAAGTTTCTCGGACAAAAATCGAACCGCTCCATCACCCAGCAGGCTGTGTTGTCCCCCGGTGTGAACGAGCTTCGGATTCGGGCCGATACTCAACAAAACCAGCGCTTCGTCCGCATCCTGGGGGGACATCCACGGAACGGAATGATCGAATGGGACCTCGACCACCGCCAGAGTATTGGCTAATCCGTCGGTGATTTCTGATTGCTGGCGGGGCTCTGTGGGCCGGAAAAAACCGTTGGGGGCCACGCTGGCCAGGTAGTTTGTGTGGTTCGTCGGGCAGTCGCGACTGGGCAACGATGGACAACGATAAACCGGCAGGCTCAATTCGCGGAACTCGGAATTCACCGGATCGTCCCAGGGCTTGGTCAGGTCGATCGAATTGTAAAGCGGTAATTGGTCGAGGTACGGCAGGATCAGTGTGCGCCAACTGTGCAGCGGTTTGCCGTTCACATCGACCGTATAGGCGGGGGGAAAGGCATCGAAATCGTCGTGGTAGTTCAGCAACGCGAGCCCTATTTGCTTGAGATTGCCCTTGCACGCCAACCTGCGCGTCGCAGGGTGGCTATCTCGAAAAACCTCGGAGAGTAGAAACAACACACCGACGAATCCCATACCCGCAAGAATTAACCAGAACGTGCAGCCAAAACGTCGCGTGGGCTGCGGCGTGTCATTGCCTGGGTTCAATTCCGGATCGGCGGATGTGGACATGGGGCCGGTTCTCGCGGACGTTGTGTGAGCAGACGCAGATTCAATAGACCGCTTGTTTTTTCCATCCTGCTCGAAGCCCAAAAGTAAGTCAAGTGCTTGATTTGACCACCGGCTGACGTCGCTCGGTGACCGTGGCCAGAATCGCCCGTCGCACGAACCACCACGCCCCCCCGGCGATCGCCAGCGTCAAGGCGAATCCCGCGAGCGCGTACGTCAGCATGCCATTACGAATCTGCCGGACTGGACTCAGCGCCACGTCACGCCGCTCCTGAACAACCGAGACCCACTCGCTTCCCTTGACCGGCCAGAACGCGGCCAGTCGGGCGGGGGGTCTGGTTCCTTCTCGCGCGACCAGCAGATCGACTGGGTCGTGATGCTCGTAGCTGAACTGCGATCCTTGCAGATCGAGTTTCGACTCGACCGCCGACCGCAACCGGTCGAGCTGAATTCGCAATGACTCGTCGATTCGCGGATGTTCGATGATGGGGGTGTCGTCGGAGGCGGGTGGCGCGTTGGTCGTCAAGTGGACATGGTCCAGGATCAATCCCGATTTGGCATCGATCAGCGCGATGGTCATCCGATCTTCCGCCGTCAGCGATTCCAGATCGATGATTCGCCCTTTATACGGGTTGAGCAGGTTTTCGACACCCATGGTTCGCCCCAGGATGCCGACCACCGTTTTGTCGGTGGGCCGAATGACCGGAGCCGAGATCGCGATCACGAGTTTGCCGCTGATTTCGCTGCGGAAAGGGATGGAGATCCTGGGTTCCTGAATCGGCGCGACATCGGTCCGGCCGCGCCATTCCGGAAGATCCTTTTGCATTCCGTGAAAGTAGTCGCGCCAGGAGTAATTGTCCCCCAGCGAGGCCCCCTCCATCGGATCCCGCCACGTCAACGCTCCCCGGGCGTCGGTGAAAAACCAGCTCTCATCCGGCTCCAGTCCCTGCGCCAGTCGCAACTCGTCGATCTCGTGGCGAATCTGTCCCAGCACCTGGGCGAGCGCCGCGCGCGTGTCAGTCGATGGCTGGGAGTCGGCCGC
Source organism: Planctomicrobium piriforme (assembly GCA_945860955.1). Taxonomy (GTDB): domain Bacteria; phylum Planctomycetota; class Planctomycetia; order Planctomycetales; family Planctomycetaceae; genus UBA10511. The sequence continues at coordinate 27,022 of CAMATH010000054.1, read as the reverse complement.
GACGGCGGCTGCCACGACCTCGGGAAGTTCGGCCCGGTCCACCAGGTAGCGCACTCGTAACTGCAATTCATCTTCCAGCGAATACGACAGGAGTTTCGCCGTCACCAGGTCACCGTCGAGCGCCCGCTGCGCCAAGTTGCGTTCAATCGACGCGGTCGCTCCCTGGATCGCCTGCACCGCCAGTGGAATCAGTCCCGCCAACAGCAATAACGGCAGGACGATGCCCAGAGTGATCACGGGCCACATCGACCGATAGCGGCTGCGCGCCGCCAGTGCGTCGGCCACCTCCTTGGCGTTGGCGTACCGGGTTTGCGGGTCGGCCGACAGACACCGATCGACAATCGAACTCAGCCGGCCGTCCACCCCGCGGATTGATTTGTGTTTCGCCGCTGCCGGTCCTGCCTGGACCACATCGCGATACGCGGCGAGTTTGTCCACCAGCTTCGGTGCCGACTGAATCTTGCGCTCGGTTTCCGGAGTTCGAAAAGGCGGCTCTCCGCACAGCATGTGATACAGCAACGCCCCCAGCGCATACACATCCCACCGTGGATCGGGAATCGCGTTGAGGTCGGCCTGTTCGGGGGCCATGTAAAAGAGCGTGCCCAGTGCCGGGCTTTGTTCCGACGAGAGTCGCGCCTGGCCAAAGTCGGCCAGCCTCGGGCCAAATTCCGTGTCGAGCAGCACGTTGGCCGGCTTGACGTCGCAATGCAGTATCCCTGCGTCGTGCGCATGCACCAGGGCGCTGGCGACTACCGACGCGATTCGTACCGCTTCGGCTGGCGACAGCGGACCATCGGTCAGTTGGGCGGCGAGAGAACCATTGGGCAGATACTCCATCACGTAATAGGGCGGGTCGGCGTTCCAGCCCACTTCGAGCAAGCCCACCACGTCGCGCGACGTGTGCAGGGCGGCGAGTTTTTCGACCTCGCGATTCAACAGCGACCAGTCGATCCCCCGGCGGTGGCTGTAGAACTTGATCGCCACCTGTTTCCCTGTATTCCGCTCAATCGCTAGCCAGACGCAGCCGAACGCGCCGGTTCCCAGATGTCTCACAAACTCATGCCCGGGCACCTCCGCCGGCGGTTGCAGCCTGGGGGCGCTCAGAGCCGCGGACCGGGCGAGTGCGGGGTCGTCTTGCGGCAACGTGTTGTCCGCCGACCGTTCCACCCCCGATTCGCCAGATCCACCGGTCATGTCTCGACTCCCACCGGCCCCCCCGAGGTGGAGCGCAGCAAAGCCTGGTACCCGCCATCCGCCGGCTGCGAGGGCACGTGCTTTCGTTCCGCGACAATCTCGAATCCGGGATAGTCTTCCATCACACTTCGCACAAGCTGTTCGTTCTCTTCGGGTTCGACACTGCACGTCGAGTACAGCACCCGACCACCGATGCGAACCGCTCCCAAAGCCGCCTGCAACAGCCGCGACTGAATCTCGGCGAGTTCCGTCAGGTCGGCGGGGGTAAGTCGCCAGCGGACCTCGGGGCGCTTCCCCAGAACTCCGGTATTGGAACAGGGGACATCCAACAAAACAGCGTCGAACGGTCCTTTGGGAAGTCGCGCCGAATCGCGGGGGACAAGTTCGCACTTCACGTTGGTAACGTGCAGTCGGCGGGACGAATCTTCGATCAGTTTCAGGCGATGCGGATCGACATCCACCGCGACGATCTGACCACGATTCTGCAGCAGCGCGGCCATGTGCATCGTCTTCCCGCCTGGCGCGGCACACAAGTCGAGAATCCGTTCTTCGCCCGTCGGTGCCAGCAGCGTCGCCGCCTCCATCGCCGACTCATCCTGTACCGCGAACAGTCCTTCCTCAAACCCAGGAAGCTCAGCGATCCGGGCCGTTCGAGTGAGGTGGATGGCGTGAGGGTGTCGACCGGCGAGCGCCTCAAACCCCGCGGCGGTCAGTTTTTCGAGGAGCGATTCGCGGGTGGAAAGCAGTGTGTTGACACGCAGGGTGGGGATGGGAGCCGCGTTGAACCAGAAGCCGATCTGCCACAGAGTCTCGCGCGAAAACCGCGTGACCCAGCGTTCGATGAGCCAGTCGGGATAGCTGAACGCGTCGCGGAAGTAGCCCCGGGGATCGGAGGCGGGGTCGGGAAACACCGGGGAATTCAGCAGCCGATACCGCCCGGTTTCGCAGGGTACAGCGCTCGGGCCGGGCTGGTCGGTGAAGTCGGGGGTCAAGTCGCGCGAGATGGCGCGGAGGACGCCGTTGATGAACCCGGTCCATTGCGGATTCCCCGACCGCTTCACCGCCTCGGCCGTTTCATTGAGAATTGCATAAGGGGGGGCGGTGTGGGAGAAAAGCAATTCCCAGGTGGCCAGACGCAACCAGTTGAGCGCCCCCGATTCAACCTGTCGCAACGGTCGGCGGACATGCTGCCGCAGGAGCATATCGAGTGTGTGTTCCCGACGGATGACGCCATGGACCAGCTCGGTAGCATGCCCCCGCTCTGCGGGAGAGAGACCGCTTTTGGGGAGAAGTTCGTCGAGATGTCGCGTGGGGGGTTGACCTCTGCCCGGCGCGCGGTCAAGCACGTCGTGGGCGAGTTCACGGGCAGAAAGACAGCGCGCTTCGGGGGCAGCCATGCAGGCTCGGTCGTGTGGGAAGCCCAGGGGAGGTGTGGCGCGCGAATCGCGGGCCGCGACGGTTACGATTTCGACGGTGGAAAACGGGACAGGGACCGGGCACGCGGATGTCGCATTTCCCGCCGAGCGAAGTATCGCCGACGTAGGGACACTTTAGACGGTCGGAGGGGAGTTCGCCAAGGGTGGGGGGGAGTGTGTCTTTCGTCGCGACGGTTGGCTAGAATCGCCCCGTTGGCTGTTCCTCCCCATTCCATCACCTCACAATGCGTCGCGAGAGCCTCTCCCGCCGCAGGATTTTCCATGGCTGCTCCACGTGTTCTCGTCTTGCGTGCCCCCGGGACCAACTGCGATGTGGAGACCGCCTGGATTTTTGACCGTTGTGGCGGGCAGGCCGACCGGGTCCATCTGTACCGGCTGCTGGAATCGCCCGAACTCTTGCGCGATTACCAGATCCTGTGCATTCCCGGTGGCTTCAGTTACGGGGACGACGTGGGGGCCGGGGTGATCTTCGGCGCGCAACTGCGGTCGCACCTCGCCGACGTGATCGGCGAGTTCCTAACGGAAGACAAGTTGGCGCTGGGGATCTGCAACGGATTCCAGGTCTTGATGAAATCACGGATTCTTCCTGGTGGGGGAGAGGCTTGGCCCCCGAAGGCAGAGGAGCCGGCCGATGCGACGCTCACCTGGAATGTGAACGGCCGATACACCTGCCGTTGGGTGAAGATGACCGTTCCCGAGAATCCCTCAGTCTTCCTGCGGGGAATCACCGAGATCGAGCTGCCGATGGCACACGCGGAAGGGCGGATCGCCGTCGCGTCGGACGAAGTCCTGGCACGATGGCGTACACGGCGGCAGATCGCGCTGGCGTATGACCCCAACGACAATCCCAACGGGTCGGTTGCGCATATCGCGGGGCTGTGCGATCCGACGGGGCGGGTGCTGGGGTTGATGCCGCACCCCGAGCGGTTCATTCAGGCGACGCAGCATCCGCAATGGACGCGCCGCCGGGAGACGCACGACCCGGCGGGCGAAGGGGCGGGGGTCAAGCTGTTTCGCAACGCGGTCGAGTATTTCGGCTGAGCGTTACTCCGCACGAGCGACCGCCGCCTTAGGAATCCTGTTCATCCTCTTCATCCCTTTCATCCTGTCAAAAACTTCTTCTGATCCGCGATGTGTGGTTGTGCGGCTTGGAGAATGGGGCAGACGGACGGAAAGAATTTGACAGGATGAAGAGGATGAAAGGGATGAACAGGATGGACTCACTCGCCATTTCCGCTCGCTGGATAAAATCTAATTGAACTGAGTTGGAAACGGACTTCTTCTGGAGGGCGAGATCTATGCTCTACGCGGCCTGAATTCAGATGGTAAGCTCCACCCGCCGTGGGACGGTTCTCTGACCCGGCCGGGGCCAGCGACATCTGAAACGGAACACAATCCAAGTAACCGTCTCGTTTTTGGCCGAGTGGAGTATAAGTCGATTTTCGCAAATCCGTACCGGGCTGGACTTGACCAAGTACAACTGTACGTGTAAGGTTCGCGTACAGTTGTACGTCGCGACGGATTGACGACGGAACCACGCGAACAGGAGGGACCGAATGACGGACCGACCGGGATTGTCAAAGGGGGAAATGGAGGTGGCCCGCGTGCTGTGGTCGCTGGGAAGGGCCAGCGTCCGTCAGGTCCACGAGGCATTTCCCCCGGATCGTGAGATCGACTTCGCCACGGTGCAGACGTATTTACGCCGGCTGGAAACGAAGGGGTACGTCACGGGGGAGATACAGGGCCGAACGCGGGTCTACACTCCGTGTGTTCAGCCCCAAAGCGTCATCCGCGAGTCGATTCACGACTTCGTCGATCGACTGTTTGGAGGCGAGACCCTCCCCCTCGTGCGGCAGTTAATCGAGGAAGGGGATGTCTCGACCGATGAACTCGCCGAACTGCGGCGGTTGATCACCCGACTCGAAAAACAACGCAAGCCGGAGGGACAATGAGCATGCAAACGCACGGACTCAACGGCTGGCAACTGGTGTGGACGCAACTGTGGCAGGTGACGCTGCTGATCGTCGCGGCGGTCGGATTTTTGCGGATGGTCGGCAGGAATCGACCGCATCTGGCGTACGGTGTCTGGTTTGTGGTGGCGCTCAAATGTGTGACGCCCCCCCTGTGGAGCAGTTCGGGCGGAGTGTTCTGCTGGTTGCAGCCGACGACTGTCTCGGTCGAGGTTCATCAAACTCGTGACAATGAACAGACATTGAATCGACTGCGTCAATTGGCCGAGTTTCGAACACAGGTGGAATCGACCGAAGGTTCGGAAATTCGCGTGAGCATACCTCAAGCGGGCATGGGGGAATCCGAACCAGACAGTCTCTCGTGGGTGGCCCCGGAATTTGGTGAACGATCGGAAATACCCACCAGACGACCGTGGTCAACGATCGTCGGAGGATCACTGGCGGGTGCCTGGATTCTGGGAACCCTAGGGTGGATCTCTTGGACCGCGGTGCGGTTGATTCGATGTCGACGGCGCTGGCGGGTGGGGGCCGATCGGGAGCATCCGGTGGTGGTCCCCCTGGTGACGCGATTGTGTCGGCAACTCGGAATCTGGCGGCCCGTGTCGGTCCTGGTGACACGGGAGGCGGTCGGGCCGGCGGTGATCGGGCTGTTCCGTCCCACGATCATCCTGCCCCGGGCACTCGTCGAACGGAAATCCGCGGAAGAGTTGACGCCGCTCTTGGCTCATGAACTCGTGCATGTGCGGCGGGGCGATTTGTGGATGGGATTGTTGCAGACGGTGGCGGTTGGCGTGTGGTGGTTCCACCCGCTGGTGCGACTCGCCAGCCGACGACTCAGCCGCGAGGCCGAGCGCTGCTGCGATGAAGAAGTTTTGGCCGAATTGGGCTGCGAACCGGCTGGTTACGCCCGCAGCCTGTTGGATGTCTTGGAACTGAAGTCGACGTTGACGCCGGTTCCCGCGTTCCCGGGCGTTCGTCCCGTGGAAATCACTTCACAACGCTTGGAGCGAATCATGCAGATTGGACAGGGAGGTCATCGTCGCGCGCCGCTGTGGTGCCGACTCGCAGTGGTGGTGTTCGCGGGAGGGGTGCTGCCCGGAGCGGCGCTCGCCTGGAAGGAGCCGGAACCGGTCGTTGAAGATCGACTGAAGGAACCGCAACCCGTCGTAACTCGGGCGGAACCGGTTGCGCGAGAGGAGTCGCCAGACCGCCAGGCGGTACCCGTTCCGCAGCCAGTCGCGGACGACGCGCGGAAACAATCGCTCGAGGTCGAGTCACTGCGGGTCTACGCTTTGAGCGACATCACCCTGAAGCTGCACCGGCAGTTGAATCCGAAACAGCCGTATCGGCCCAAGGGGGCGGAGGCCAAGGCCAATCGCGAACTTCTCTTCAATTTCGTGAATTCCTTGTGGACAGCCGACGCAACCGGCGACGGAGAACCGAAACCCTTACCGCCGGCGGCTCAACCGGCCGACGCGAACGACGCTCGAGCCGCGACCGCGCACGTGCCGAAAGCTCAACCAGTCACGCTGGCGGGGGAGATGTTGTACGTGCGGGCGTCCGCAGACCGTCACCGTGAGGTGGCGGAACTGCTGGATTCGTGCCGACGGTTCGGGCTGCAACAGTACGTGGTCGAAGTTCTGTTCATCAGCACGCCCAAAGGGTTTGTCGAAACGCTGGGACTGCCCGGACAGCCGCTTCCGAAAGCGATCCCGGACGTCGGTGCCAATGAGAGTGTGACGATCTGGAGGGACGGCGAACCCTCGACTCAGGCGAAAGAGGCCGACGCCGACGCGACTGTCACGCGGACGGAACGCCGGACTCCGTCGTCCGTGACCATTCTCACGCCCGAACATTTGAAGAAATTGCGAGAGGCGGTTCAGGCTACGGCCAGAGGCAATATCCTGATGGCTCCGAAAGTGACGACCTTCAACGCGCAGTCGGTGAATGTCAACTCGTCCGCGCAGCGGCCGTTCGTTGTGGGAGCGACGGTCAAACCTGACGGCACTCGCAAACCGACAATCCGTGTGATCGAATCGGGAGTCTGGCTGCGGCTGCGTCCCTTGCAGATGACTGACGACCGCGTGCGGTTGGAGGTGATGGCGAACGTCAGCGAAATCACCGACGTCACGACGACGACGCTGCGGGGAGCGGAGGGGGAAGAGCCGTTGACGATCCAGGTTCCTGAAGTCGCCCAGACGCGAATTCAGTCGACGGTGGAAATCAAACCGGGAAGTACGTTGCTGCTTGAGGGGGCCACCCGCATTCCCGCGAAGGGTGAACCCGAGGACTTGCTGTTCCTGGTGACCGTCAAACAGGTGAATCCCGCGGAGGTTGATCAAAAGGAAGCGCCTCCGCGACCGGAGCCTGCCCGGGGGGTGTCGAAGTCCGCGGACGGAAATTCCGCGACGCTGGCGAACCCGTCGCAACCGGGGGCGACGCCCGAAGTCCACTCCGTGTCGGTCGATGGCTGGAGAATCGCGTTCCGGGGTACCGGCAAAGTGGGGAGCCGGATTCGAATGGAAGCTGACAACAATGGCATATCGTATGTGGCGTCGGGCGAAGTGGTTCTGACACTTGATCCCCCGGGGTCGACGGAAGATGACGAAACTGCCTACGCTTTGCAGGCGGACAACATTTCGATCACCGTGCCGACCCGAGTGAAGGCCGTCGATCAGCCGGGGCGGAAACGGTTTCAAATCGAAGCTCGGGGAAGCGTGAAATTCTTGGCCGTCCAGAAACTGCACGCCACTTGCGATGCAGCCCAGTTCGTCATCGCGGATTCGAGGATTCAGGAGTCCCCGACCGCGAAGCCAGCGCCAACGATGGAACTCCTGCTGAGCGGCGGTGTGCGAATGGTCAGCCTCACCCCTGACGGCGAGGATAAGGACAAATTTGACGCCGACCAGGTTCAACTCAATCTGCCGTTTTCAGAATTGCGCGGCGTCGTCCAATTGAGCGGCGGATTGACATCGAACCAGAGTCATACGCCGGCTGAAGGTCGGGTGAAACCGGGCGAGACGATTCGCGTCCCGATTGGCACTGAGCAGAGGATTCGCGTTCCCGTTCTGAACGCGGGGGCGAAGGGGGACGAAATGCAGGTGCGAACCTATGCGGTCGCGGATCTGGTGATCTCCCCCCAGACCGTTGTGGTCGCGGGGGATCCGCAAACGAACGATCTCGAAACGCAGAAAATGGCCCCTGAATTCAAAGAGTCGGACCTTGATTCCGTGGCGGAACTCATCTCCACCACGATCGCGCCCGATTCGTGGGACACTGACGCCGGTAGATCGATTCGGCCAAACGTCAGTTCGCTATCCCTGGTCATTCGACAATCCTCCGGCGTTCATCAACAGATCGCCGATTTGTTGAAGCAGTTGCGAACTCTGCAGGACTTGCAGGTGGCCATCGAACTGAATCGGTTTGAACTGTCGACCGAGGCGTTCGCCACCGCCGTCGAGCAGAGTGGTTCGCCTGCGCTGCGGCCACTGACGGCAGCCGACGCGAAAGTCGCCGTCGCCGTGGCCGCTGTCGATTCACGCCGACTGCTGGCGAGTCTTTCCCCGAAAACGCCGAAGTCCGAACCGGTCAAGCTGACTCTCCAGGGAGGTCAGGCGGCTGATCTGTTGGCGAGCGCTCTGGGAACGCAATTCGCCCAAGACGAGGGGCGATTGCGGATACAACCCCTGACGGGCGGTACGCTGCACAAGCTTCAGTTGCAACTGAGCTGGAGAGAGTCGGCGACGGGTGCCGCGAGTCGCCAGTTTGAGAAGACCCTTCGGGTCGGAGAGTCTCTGGTCGTCGACCTGACGGCGTTCCGCCAGGGACGTGCCGACCAAGGCGAAGTCGGGGTTCCGATTTTGAACAAACTTCCGCATGTCGACCGCCTGTTCAAAAATGCCGGCCCCAATCTGCCCGCGGAACGAACGTATTTGGTGATCACCCCGCGGTTGGTTCTTGCGGAACCTGAAGAGGCAACGGCCACGCAACGCTGAGAAGGACAGGGAGCTGACGCTCCCCGCTCGCCTTTCGGGGCATTGCAGCAACGCAAATGGCGTCTCGCGACATTCGCGAGACGCCATTTTTCTTGAGTTACACCGTGGTGCGGATTATCTCCCCGTCAGTCCTGTCCGGAAGTTCGAAACTTCCCGGGCGCTTCTCTTGCGATTCCCGGCGTGATAGCATCGCGGACCTCACTCCCATCCATTTCCGCACCTCCTTCCAGCGCGTCTTCGGAGCCACGAGACCATGCCGTCCGCCAATCCCTTCGGCGTTCAAACCCGACTGACCTCCAGCCGTGGGGACTTCACGATTTTCAGCCTGCCCAAACTGGCGCAGGAAGGACACGGTTCAATCGATTCGCTCCCGTTTTCGATCCGGGTGCTACTCGAAGCGTGCGTGCGGAAATACGACGGCTTTATCGTCACCGAAAGCCATGTCCGGGATCTCGCAAGCTGGAATTCGGCCGCTCCCAAGCAGGTGGAAATCCCATTCATGCCCGGGCGAGTGGTCCTCCAGGACTTCACCGGTGTCCCCGCTGTCGTGGACTTGGCCGCTTTGCGGAGTGCCATGGTTCGCATGGGGGGCGATCCCAAAAAGATCAACCCGCTCGTCCCGTGCGATCTGGTGATCGACCACTCGGTGCAGGTCGATTTCTTCGGCACAGGCAGTTCACTCGCCCAAAACGTCGAACTCGAGTTTGAACGGAACAACGAGCGGTACAAATTCCTCCGTTGGGGACAGAAGGCGTTCAACAATTTCCGCGTCGTCCCCCCGGCGACCGGCATCGTCCATCAAGTGAATCTCGAATATCTCGCTGACGTGGTGTTGACCCGCGACGGGGTCGCATTCCCCGACAGTCTGGTGGGGACCGACAGTCACACCACCATGATCAACGGCCTGGGGGTCGTGGGTTGGGGTGTCGGCGGCATCGAAGCCGAGGCGGTGATGTTGGGGCAGCCGATTTACATGCTGCTCCCCGAAGTGGTAGGGTTCCGTCTGTCAGGAGAACTTCCAGAAGGAGCGACCGCGACCGACCTGGTGCTGACGGTCACGCAAATGCTGCGTAAGCACGGGGTGGTGAACAAATTCGTCGAATTCTACGGCCCGGGACTCGACGGGATGAGCCTCCCCGACCGTGCGACGCTCGCCAACATGGCCCCCGAATACGGTGCCACGATGGGTTTCTTCCCGGTCGACGACGAAACGCTGCGATTCCTGGCCCGAACCGGCCGGCCGAAAAACCAGATCGACCTCGTCGAGCGGTACTACAAAGAACAGGGCATGTTCCGGACTGCGGCATCGCCCGAGCCGAAGTTTACCAGTCGGCTGGAACTCGACCTGTCGGCGGTTGTCCCCTCCTTGGCAGGACCGAAGCGGCCTCAAGACCGCGTGGCGCTCACCGGGATGAAGGGACTGTGGCAGAAGTCGCTGACCGAGACGTTTGGCAAGCCTCAGGCGGGAGCCGGCGTCACGCTGGAGGTGAATGGTCAGTCGACAACAATCACCGACGGTGCCGTGGTAATCGCTGCCATCACCAGTTGCACCAACACCAGTAACCCGTCGGTGATGGTTGGCGCGGGGTTGCTCGCGCGGAACGCGATCAAGCGGGGTTTGACCAGCAAGCCTTGGGTCAAAACCAGCTTGGCCCCCGGTAGTCGCGTTGTAACCGACTATCTCAAGCGGTCGGGTCTCGACACGTCGCTCGATCAGCTCGGATTCCAGACGGTTGGCTACGGTTGTACCACCTGTATCGGAAATAGCGGTCCGCTTCCCGACGCGGTCTCGGAAGCGGTGAAGTCGGGTGACCTGGTGGTCTCGGCGGTGTTGTCGGGGAACCGGAACTTCGAAGGGCGAATCAATCCGCAAGTGAAAGCGAACTGGCTGGCCAGCCCGCCGTTGGTTGTCGCGTACGCGATCGCCGGCACGACCGATATCGACCTGTCGACGGAACCATTGGGAACCGACGCGCAGGGGAAACCGGTCTACCTGAAAGAGATCTGGCCCAGCCAGAAGGAAATCGCCGACACGGTCGCGTCGTCGATGTCGCCCGAGACGTTCATTTCGGAATACGCGCAGGCAACCAAAGGCCCACCCGAGTGGCAGGCGATTCCCAGCAGCGACGGCGATTTGTACGCCTGGGATCTGGACAGCACCTACGTGCAAGAGCCGCCGTTCTTCGTTGACATGCCGGTCACGCCGGGGCCGATTCAGCCGATCCACGGAGCGAGGGTTCTGGTTTCGGTCGGGGACTCGGTCACAACCGACCACATCAGCCCGGCCGGCTCAATCAAAGCCGACACTCCTGCAGGACGGTTTCTGCAGGCGAATGGCGTCAAGGTCGCGGACTTTAACAGTTACGGGGCCCGCCGTGGCAACGACCGCGTGATGACTCGCGGCACGTTCGCCAACATCCGCCTCAAGAATCAGTTGGCTCCGGGAACCGAAGGGGGAGTCACCCGGCACCTGCCCGATGGTGAACCGATTTCGATCTACGGCGCTTCGCTGTGGTACAAGTCCGAGGGGATCCCGCTGGTCGTGCTGGCTGGGGCCGAGTATGGCACCGGCTCTTCACGCGACTGGGCCGCCAAGGGAACGTTTCTGTTGGGAATTCGAGTGGCGATCGCCGTCTCGTACGAGCGGATCCATCGCTCGAATCTGGTCGGCATGGGAGTTCTGCCGCTCGAATTCAAAAAGGGGGAAAGCCGGGAGACGCTCGGTCTCGACGGGACGGAAGTCTTCGACTTTGACATTCCGGCCGACGTGAAGCCTTTGCAGGACATTCGGGTGACGGCGACAAAGGCGAACGGAACGAAAGTGACGTTTGTGACGACTTGCCGGATTGATACGCCGGTCGAAGTCGATTACTACCGGCACGGCGGGATTCTGCATTACGTCCTGCGGCAGTTGGCGCAGGTGTGATTCGCCGCGGAAAGCGGGACGAGTTTTCCGATTCGGCTGAGTTGCCATAGGGTTGAATACGTTCGTCGCCGCGACGCACGAACGTGTTCAACCTAACCAGGCTCAATGTGTCTTAAAACTGTTGGTCTCACCGCATCAACAGCCGCGCCACCTCATCTGCCGCTCCCGGGATCGCCAGCAGTCGCATCGCGTCGCTCAAGTGTTGCAGTCGCCCCGTATCCAGCAGCAATGGCCGCAACGTGTCCGCGAGCTGACTGGCAAACTGGTTCAAATCGGGTTCTTGCGGCACGATCAGCGCGGCACCACCGGCGGCGTAGTAGAGTGCATTGACCTCCTGATGGCGGTCGGTCGCCTGTGGATACGGTATCAGGACGGCGGGAGTCGCGGCGCAGGCGAGTTCGGCCAGTGTCGTTGCGCCGGCCCGCGTGATCGCCAGCGCCGCGTTGGGGAGACGCGAATCCAGGTCATTAAAAAACGGGGCGACCTCCGCCGACACGCCGGCTTGCTTGTAGGCCTGACTTAGAATTGCCGACGCGTCGGAGATCTCCTGTCCGGACGCGCTCGGCGCGGCGCGAGACTTTGGTCCGGTTCGGTTCGGACCGGCTTGATGCACCCAACGAAACTTCTTGAATTCCGGGGGGGCATTCGCGAGGAGTGCCAGGATCGCATCGTTCAACGGCTGAGCTCCCTGGCTCCCACCCAAGACCAGTACTGTCGTCCGTCGATGGATTGGCTTCGACGGGCTCGCAGTCAGTTTCGCAATGTCGCCGCGGACGGGATTCCCCGTTTGCACAATGGAAACATTTGGCGGCAACAGCGGCTGCGTTTCGGCGAAACTCGTACAGATCGCCCCGATGGACTTGGATAAGAACCGATTGGCCCGGCCCGGTACGACGTTTTGCTCCAACGCGAAGGTGGGAATCTTGACGCGATGAGCGGCGTAGATCGGCGGGAGCGAAGTGATTCCTCCCAGACCACAGACGGATCGGGGCGAAAGTTCGGCCACCATCTCTTTGGCCAGCCGCCACGCGCGGCCATGCGCCACCATGAAGCGCCACGGATGCCGCCAGATGTTTCGCAGCGGTTCGGACGGGAGAATTCTGCGTTCTTCCCGGGCGAGGAGCAATTGATCAATCGGGCGGTCCCCTCCCGCGAAGACGATGCGACAACCGGGACTGAGACGCCGTAGCGCCTCGGCGACAGCCAATCCCGGAGTCAAATGGCCGCCCGTTCCTCCCCCCGCGAGAATAAACGTCGGCGCTGACGGCATCATTCCCCCACGGCGATCGCGGTGGCGGTGGCGTACGCCCGGCAATGCGAAATGGTGATCAGGATGTCGGTGATTCCCAATCCCAATGCGACTTCGCGGGCACCGCCGCGTAGTTCAATCGACGGACGCCCGCTGCGACTGGTACAGACTTCGATGTCGCGGAACGAAACCCCTTTCGCCCATCCCGTCCCCAGGGTTTTCATCACCGCTTCCTTGGCCGCCCAGCGCCCGGCGAAGTGCTGGGTGTATTCCCGCTTCTTCTGGCAGTATTGAACTTCGGCTTCGGTGTAGACCCGTTGCAGAAACGTCTCGCCATGCCGCTCAATCATCTGGCCGATGCGGACCGTCTCGATGATATCGGTCCCCAGGCCGATGACATGATTGGGGGATCGCGGAGCGGGGTCAGAAGGAACGGGCATTTCGCGACGAAGGACGCAGAGAGGATGATTTCCCGAAAGTCGATTTCGGGCGCGATTGATGCATCATATCGGGTTTGTCGATGAGGGATAGACTTCGCGCCCGGCGAGCTTCCCCGCCAGTCCCGCAGCGACCACCACTTCCGCCAGCCAAAACGCGATGGCGGCGGGCTGGGACCAGCGTCCCCATTGCCGGGGAACCCGAAACACCAGGTAACCGACAAACGTCTGACGGAACTCCCGCTCGCGCACCCGGCCGCTCTGGATCTCGCGGCGTTTCTCCTGCGCCGCGCGAAACTCCGCCGCATTGACGTTGGTCGCCCCCTCGGGAACGTCTCCCTGCTTCAACATCGCTTCAATCCCGTCGTCGATCGCGCCCACGTCGGCGATCTGAGGGATCGGTTCCAGGCGGGTGAATTCGGCGAGCCGGCGATGGGTGTCCCACGCGCCCAGCGTGACTCCGCCAGCGACCAGCGCCGCGAGCCCCGCTCTGACGAGTCGTGCAGAACCGATTTTCCAATGATGTGCCAGCCGTCCCATCGCGAATCCCACACCGGCGGCGAGACCCGTGGTGACGACGAATGGGATCTTCATCTGTTGCGGCAGCCGGGCCGCCCCCAGAAACAGCAATCCGCTCACCAACGCCGCGATGACGAACCATTCCAGCCAGCGGGTTCGCAACTCGGCGAATGAAGCGGCCGCATCGTCGGCGGTCGAGTCCGGTTTCATCGGACCGCCCGACTCCACCGTGCCAGACCACACGCGTCACTCGCGCGCGCCAGCACCTCGGCCCCCTTCGCACGCGCCTGTCGCGCGCCGTCCGCGAGAATGTCGCGAACTTTGTCAGGGTCGGCGGCGAGTTCCTCACGACGCGCCCGCGCCGGAGCGAAAGAGGCGTTGGCCGCCTCAAACAGCGCCTGCTTCGCCTCGCCATATCCCATTCCCCCCGCCCGGTATCGGTCGGCGAGCGCCGTCTGCTGTTCGACCGTGGCGAACAGCTTGTACAGCGTGAAGACCGAACAGGCTTCCGGATCCTTGGGCAACTCGACCGGCGTTGAGTCGGTTTTGATTGCCATGATCTTTTTCCGCAGCTTCTTTTCGGGCTCGAAGACGTCGATTGTGTTGCCGTAGCTTTTTGACATCTTCTCGCCATCGGTCCCGGGAACCTTGGCACTGTCGTCGAGAACGCGTGCTTCGGGAAGGACGAAGACTTCGCCGAAGAGATGATTGAACTTCAACGCGACGTCGCGGGTGACTTCAATATGCTGCACCTGGTCCACCCCGACCGGGACAATGTCGCTGTCGTACAACAGAATGTCGGCGGCCATCAACACGGGGTACGTGAAGAGTCCCGCGTCGGCAGGCAGCCCCTTGGCCTTCTTGTCCTTATACGCGTGGCATTTTTCCAAGAGTCCCAACGGCGTGACCGTCATCAGCAGCCAGGTGAGTTCGGTGACTTCGGGAACGTCGGACTGGAAATAGAGGGCCGCCTTCGCAGGGTTAAGCCCCAGCGCCAGGAGGTCGAGAGCCGCGTCGATCCGCAGTTCCAGAAGTTGTTTGGGATCACGAATCGTAGTCAGGGCATGCAGATCGGCGATGAAGAAAAAGGCCTGCTCATTGCCTTGCAGCGCGATGTATTGCCGGATGGCACCGAAGTAGTTGCCCCAGTGAAATCGCCCGGTGGGCTGAATGCCGGAAAGAACTCGCATGTTCCGCCTAGATGAGGTGGCGTCCCTCCGGGGAATCGCCGGTGCTGGCCCCCGACACGAACGGGGTCGGGGGGAATGACGGGCGGATTATACTGCGGGCGGGGTAAAATGCGACATTCAGCTCGCGCGGCCCCTTTACTCTGGCAGCGACAGTTCGGGAATCTCTCCCACGTCTTCCGCCATCGGTAGCGGCGCGGGGGACGGAGGAAGCGGCGCGGGAGCTGGGGCGGTCGATTTGTTTGGAGCCGGGTTGACCGGAGTCGCCGGTACGATCTTGCGGCCAGTGTTGCTCGCTGGCGGCAAATCGTATTCGTCTTCGACGGCGAGTCCCTGGGGCATCGCCGATCGTGTCGTTCCTCCTTCTTCCGGCAATTCATACCGCTCAATGTCCGCCAGCAAAAACGCCGGCAGCGCAGCGGCCGACGCGCGGGCGGAACAGACCGTATGATGAACCCGCGGCGGGCGGACTTTCACCATGTGACAGCGCGGCTCGTGGCATCCGAACAGACACGCGATCAGTCCCGGGTTTCGGCAGACAATCCGATACTGCGGAGAGGCGACGTAAACGGGCGACTCACAACAGGCCGACTCGTAACCGGGGGCGGTGTAACAGTGCGACGCATACCGCCGACCCGCGTAGCTGAAGCCATAGCGGGTGCCGTACAAACGTGTCGCCGTCGCCCCGCCATAGACGGGTGCGTAACGCGAAGAATACGCCGGCAAGGGGTCGGGATAGTCGTACCCGAGTTCGTCGACCGACTCAAAACTCGCTTTCCGAGTCGTGCCGCGATCGCGCGACTTCCGGGCGGAGCTGGCGTCGGAATCAAGTTCGCCTGCCTCCATCCGCGCCGTCCCTTCGGGAACGGTCCCCTTCGAGAAGTAAATATAGCTGCGGAGCGCGGGAGCCTCGTCGGCTGACGCCCCGGCGACAATGGAAACCATGCAGACACAACTCAACAAGAATCGACGCATCGAAGGAGACTCCTGCGATCGGCGGGGATGTGAGAACCCCGGCGACCAAAGTGGGGACGCGATCCGCATCCCGTGATTTTCCTGACGGGTCGCGGAGGAATCACTAGGGGAATCGGCTGACGAACTCACCCCGACCGCGGTCGGTGGCGGACTTGCCGTCGGTAGCGGATGTGCGGGTTGTCCCCGGAATGATTCCGACGATGTATACTGCCCCTCCGAAACTGCCCCGCACTCCTCCCACATCCCCTCAGGCGGTCTTTGTGAGCGTAGATTCCTCTCATCCAAACACCTCGGCGGGCACTCCACACGATGCCACGTCACCGGACGCTCATCATCGACACATTGGCGTTTTTTCCGGAACGCTGTTGATTGTCGCAAACATGGTGGGGGTCGGCGTGTTCACTTCGGGGGGTTACATGCTCGCCGCCCTGAAGTCACCCTCGGCAGTCCTCCTGGCGTGGGTTGTCGGCGGCGTGGCCGCCATTTCAGGCGCGCTCTGTTACGCCGAACTCGGGGCTGCGTTCCCACGGAATGGTGGCGAATACCAGCTTCTCTCTCGGATCTACCATCCTGCGATCGGGTTCATCGCCGGCTGGGTGGCACTGTTTGTGGGCTTCTCGGCACCACTCGCGTTGTACGGACACGTCTTTGGAAAGTATCTCTCGGAACTGATTCCCCAACTCAATCCGCTGGCGACGGGTATCGCACTCATACTTTTCTTCGCCACGCTGCATTCTCTGCACGTTTGGGGGGGGACCGGACTGCACAACGTGATCACTGTGGGGAAGATCGCGTTGATCGCGGCCTTCGCGATGGCGGCGCTCTTCCATGGCGAGCCTCGGCTGCTGACCGAAGGGGACACGCCGATCGGGCCGGCGGTGTTTCAATCTTCGTTCGCCGTGCAGTTGGTGTATGTCTCCTTCGCCTATTCCGGCTGGAACGCGGCAGCTTACTTGCTGGGGGAATTCAAACACCCGCAACGCGACGTGCCGCGCGTCGTGCTGATCGGAACCTTGATCGTGATGGCGCTCTATGTGGCGCTCAACGCGGCGTTTCTGACGGCGGCACCGGCGGCCGAGATTGCCGGCAAGGAGGATGTCGCGCGAATCGCGGCGGCCAGTTTGTTTGGACCGGTCGGCGGGCGACTGGTGACGGCGCTCATCGCGGGGGGATTGTTATCGACCGCGTCGGCGAATCTGATTTCGGGTCCGCGGGTCTACGAAGCGGTGGGCAGAGAGTACGAGGCGCTTCGATTTCTCACACTGCGGCGGGCGGGAGGCGGCCCGATTTTCGCGATCGCGTTGCAGGCGCTGGCGGCGATTGGGTTATTGGTGTCGGCCAGTTTCGAAACGTTGTCGTCCTATATTGGAATCACACTGGCACTCAGCTCGACGGCGACCGTCGGCGGCTTGTTCGTGTTGCGAATCCGTGAGCCCGCGACGCCTCGGCCGTATCGCACCTGGGGCTACCCCTTCACTCCGCTGGTGTTTCTGGCGCTTGAGTGGTGGATGATCGCGTACACATTGAAGGAACGGCCGACGGCCGCCGCGTGGACCGCGGTGACATTGACGAGCGGACTGCTCGTGTACTTTCTCGTCCGCCGCGCGGCATCTGGCCGTCAAGCCGGTTGAGCTTCAACTTGTCGAATGAAACGTTCCCGCTTGTCGCGCTCGCACGAGTCGCTACGATAGATTGATTCCGACAATCGTTCCCCATCTTGCGTCGCTTTCCGCATGCCTGAATCCCCATTAGTAGACTTCAACCGCATCGCGGCTGATCTGGGGCTGACGTCGACGCAGGTCGCGCACACAGTCGAACTCGCCGACGCTGGCAACACAGTTCCCTTCATTACACGGTATCGCAAGGAATACACGGGCAATCTCGACGAAGAGCAAATCCGTCAGGTCTTGGCCCGCGTCACCGCGGACCGGGCGCTCGTCGAACGAGCCAGTACGATTTCGCGGCTGATCGAAGCCCAGGGAAAACTGACACCGGACCTCGCGCGGGCGATTCGCGCGGCCGACTCGCTCAAGCGACTCGAAGATCTGTATCTGCCGTTCAAACCCAAGAAGCAGACCCGCGCGCAAGCGGCGCGCGAGCGGGGATTGGGACCACTCGCCGACCAGATTTGGAACGAAGATCCGCTGGTCACAACACTCGAAGGAGCGGCGAAGGCGTACGTCTCGAACGACAAACAACTCCCGACGACCACTGAGGTGTTGCAGGGAGTCCACGACATTCTCGCCGAGAAGGTGAGCGAAGATGCCGAGGTCCGTGAACTCGCGCGACGGCAGTCCTGGCGATCGGGACGACTGGTGTCGGCTGCCGTTGATCCTGCGGCCGAGGCGGCGCAGCCGTACCGCGATTACTTCCAGCATTCGGAAGCGGTGGGCAAGATCCCCGCGCATCGCATTCTGGCGTTCAATCGGGGCGAAAACGCGTCGGCTCTGCGAATCAAACTCGAATGGGACGACCAGCAGGTCCGAAATTCGATTGAATCGCATTATCACCTGGACCGCCGAAAGTTTCGGGCGTTCTTCGCGGAGGCGATCTCCGACTCGATTGATCGATTGATTCATCCCAGCATGGAACGGGAAGTTCGCCGGGAGCTGACCGAGCGGGCGGAAGAGCAGGGGGTCGCGGTGTTCGCCCGCAACCTGCGGAACCTCCTGTTGCAGCCGCCGCTTTCCGGTCAGCCAGTGCTGGCGATCGACCCCGGCTTTCGGACCGGTTGCAAAATTGTTGTTCTGGACGCGAACGGGAACCTCAAAGCGAACGACCTCATTTACTGTACGGGGTCGGATGACAAACGGGCGGGAACCCGCGAGCGGCTGGCCAGTCTGCTGCGACAGTACGACTGCCGGTTGGTCGCGATCGGAAATGGGACCGCCTGCCGGGAGACGGAGGAACTGGTCGCCGAGACGATCGCGACGCTGGTTCCCGATGTGCGCTATCTGATCATCAACGAGGCGGGGGCGAGCATCTATTCCACCAGCAACGCGGCGCGGGAAGAATTTCCCGAACTCGACGCGACGGTGCGGGGGACTGTGTCAATCGGAAGGCGCGTGCAGGATCCATTGAGCGAGCTGGTGAAAATCGAGCCGCAGCACATTGGTGTGGGAATGTACCAGCACGATCTTGATGCGAAGACGCTCCGCGAATCGCTCGATCAGGTGATCGAGTCGTGTGTGAACTTCGTGGGGGTCGATCTCAACACCGCGAGCGCTCCACTCTTGAGTCACGTCTCGGGGCTGAATCAGTTGACCGCGAAACGCATTGTAGAATATCGAGCCGAGCACGGTGCCTTTCAGACCCGCGCGCAGTTGCGTGACGTTCCGGGAATCGGCCCGGCGAAGTATACGCAGGCGGCCGGCTTCCTGAAGATTCGTGATGGCAGCGAGCCACTCGACGCGACCTGGATTCATCCAGAGAGCTATCCCGTCGCGCGGAAAGTGCTGGCGCGACTGTCGTTCGATCATGGAACGACGGGCACAAGCGAGAGAGACGACGCCGCGACAACACGCGATCGGCTTTCCAGCCTGGACGTTGAGCAATTGGCCGCGGAGTTGCAGACCGGCATCCCGACGTTGCGCGACATTGTCGAAGCGCTCGCTCGACCGGGACGTGATCCCCGGGCCGATCTTCCCGGCCCGATCTTTCGTCAGGACATCCTCAAGCTTTCTGATCTGACCCCTGGCATGGAGTTGCGGGGAACGATTCTGAATGTGGTCGACTTTGGCGCGTTTGTGGATGTGGGGTTGAAGGAAAGCGGTTTGGTGCACATCAGCCAGATGTCGACCGAATTCATCCGCAGTCCGCATGACCGAGTGAGTGTGGGGGATGTGGTCACGGTCTGGGTGCAGTCGATCGACGTGGACCGGAAACGGGTGTCGCTGTCGATGCTGCCGCCTGGAACGACGAGTGGACAGCGACCGCGGCGGTCCGAAATGACTCCGCAGGGGACTCCCCCGCGCACTCCGACCCCGTCGACCAAACCCAGTGGCGACGCCCCCAGCGCGTCGGCGTCGCGCGAGCCTCCGGCGCGACCGTCTCCCCCGCCGGCATCGTCAACGAATCGCACTGCAGAACCGAAGCGTTCCCCCCCAACGCCCGGTTCAATGGGAACCCCTGCCCCTCCCCGCAAGCCAGCTCCCAACCCCGGAAGTCTGCCGCTTCGATCCTTTGATCAACTGAAGGATCTATGGAAAGAGCGGCCGTCGGAAGAGAACTCCTAGGATTTCCGTTGTCGGAGTCGGGCCGCCTCGGCTTCGAGTTCGTGGCGTTTGCGTTCCAGTTGACGCAGAGAACTGCGGAGCCGGCGGTTCCACGCCTGGGTGGCAAGCCAGTCCAGCCCCGCGAGGGCGAACAGCCAGAGGCACAAGACAAGAATCCCGGCGACGTACCAGGCGAACGCTTTGGGGTCGCGACGGTGCGAGAGCCAGATGTCCCCGGCCGGTATGCCAATCCCCAGGAGGATCAACAGGCCGGCGACCTGAGAGCGGCGGTAGAGCTGGCGACGGAGATGATGGCGTTCGGGTTCCGCAAGTTGTGGATCGCGCCGGCGTGAGGACCAGTAGCGGAAGTGCCAGACCGCCAGTGACGCCCCGCCCAGGAACAGCAGCACCCCGAATGAAACGGATACGGCAAGATTGTCGGCTGGGGGCACGGGGCACTTTGTGAGAAATGTGTGGGCCGGCAACCGAATCGCGAGTGTCGATCCATCGCAGACGACGCGTGGGGCAGCAAGCGACCTGTTCCAACTGTCCTGTGGTCATCACAATTTAGCGGAAAGCGGGTTCGTCAGAAACTGTTGCCCGGTGCTTTCGACTACGCTTCGGATGGCGGCGTGCCACGCCTGGATTCCCTGCTTGCCGGCCATCTACTCCAGAGATTGGCGTTGGCGTCGCTTTTTTGTAACGGCCTCGCCGACTGTCCACGCCCCAGGATCCCTCAATACAATCACAGTCGCTGCCCGCGACGATTGGTAGGGAAGAACCGAGCCTCGAGAAGATGACGTGGATTGAAATCCACGCGACGCACACCCATTCGCCAACGCACTGCCTGCCTCATTCACACTCCGACAGGCATATTGTGTGAATGAGGCGAGTCCAGGCAGCAAGTCACTCGATTCATCGAATCGGCGCCTGCAGACATCGATCTAAAGCTGGTCAGATTTCGCCGTCACGCGCCGGCGGACCCATTTCAACGAGACCAGGCCCAGCACGCCGACTCCCGCGAGCAGGAATGACGTCGGCTCGGGGACGCTCGACTGGATGTAGCCGTCACGTAACGAGTCAATCTCGTTCCCGATGGGAACAATCGAAAAGACGTGGACATAGACCAATTGTCCGAAATCCCCCAGGACCGACACATTCCCGCCATTCAGGCTGGTCAGTTGCGCGATCTGGCCGACGTGGCCAGGCGCATTGTAGTAGGTCTTCGTCAGGTCAAAGTTCGTACCCAAGGCACCGATTTGCGCGTCGAGTCCCATGCCACTAATATAGGACAGCGGATCGAGGACGAGAATCGAATAGTCCAGGTCGATGGTGGTATCGGTGAGTCCCGGTGCGAAGTCCACATCGAGATCATAGACAGTCTGGGTGGGAAACACGGTACTTGTGAACGTCATCGCGGCATTGTTGAAATTGCTCCCGCCGGCGATGTACGTGAACTGTTTGTCCCCCAACACCACGGGAGCCAACGTCCAGGCGTCGAACGTGGTGTTGATCGTGCTGGCCATTGTGGGAACGCACAAACACGCGAAGGCCATCAGAGCGAACGTAAACTTCTTCATAAGTCACGGTTCTTCCGTTGAAGACTCAAGAATCGAAAACGAACAACGCATTCAGGCGGTACGACCTCTCCGGTTTATCAGCCGCCGACAGTCACCGTGTCGGGCATCGCCGTCGTCGCTCGCACCGAGGAACGACCCAATGCACTCTCAAAGTGACGCGCGGCGTCATGTCGACTTCGCGTGAGGTGCGGGAGCTGAATGGGTTTCAAGTCACCCCCATTCGCTCCCCGGCCAGGGATGGGCGACGGCAAGGCCCGCGGTCGTTTGGCCCCGACCGCAGACCGTATCGATGCCTTGGTAGTTTCAGGATTCAATACCGGTTCCGGTGACGGGCGGTGTCTCGGGCGGGGAAGGGTTCCTCCCACGAACCCCGCGATCGACAGCGTCAGAAAAAGTACGAACAGGACGATCTCCCCATTCCAGGCGAAGGGCATCGTCCCGGGGTACCCCGACACGCCGCAGGTGATCGCACAAATCAGTGACAGCATCGCGAATCGCAACATCTCCAGTCGCTCCATCAAATGTCGTCGTGTGGCTTCCGCGCTCCGAGCGCCCGGTCATCGACGGAAGTCGAGTCCCTGGTCGTCGGAGGGGCCACCCACCAGTTTAAAGTTGAATTCGTCGGCGTTCTTGGGCCGGACTTCGGCGATCAACGATCCGCCGGTCGTTCGTTCCAGGGCCAGCACATTGATTTCGACGGTGTAGGTTCCGGTGAATTCCTGGACTGGCTGCTGCTTCGACGTGAATTTCCAGCGGAACGTGTTCTCGGGCGTCAGCATCATTTCAAACGTCGAGCCGTCGTCGCGGACCGCCTTCCAGGCCCCCACCAGGGTCGCCGGGTCAATCGGAGCCGCCTCGGGTGTCGCCGCCGACGCGGTTTCCACGGGAGGCTGAGGACTGGGGTTCGGTGGCGTGCCGACGGAGGTCGCGGCCGGCGTTTGTGGCAGCATTTTCAACAGATCGACCGCGACCCGGTCGGTCGGAAGTAACGTGACAACGCTCTGAAACTGCTTGGCGGCCGCGGCGGCATAACCGGTACTCATGTAGTGATATCCCAACAGAAACCGCGAGCCGGCGTCTTGAGGGTTTCCACGAGTGAACGCTTCCAGTGCGCGAAGCTGGGCGGTGTAAATCGCAACGTCGGAGTACAGACTCGCCAGCGTGGTCCAATCCCAACCCGGACCAATCGCCAGGACCGAGTGAATCGTCCCCGCCGCCTGCTGATAGTCCCCCTTGGCGAACAGCACCAGGGCGCGAAATTCGTGCAGCACGGAATCTGTGGCGTACTGCGCGATCCCCCGGTTGGCGACGTCGAGCGCCGCCTCGTAGTCATTCTGTCGGAAGAGAGCGACAGCCGATTCGAGCAGCGTGTCGGCGGGATTCCCTTCCGCGGTGATCGCTGGCTGTGCGACCCCATAATCCACGGGAATCGGTTGAGCGTAGTTGTACCCGCCGACCGAATTGCCATAGTACGGGTTCGAATAACCCAGGTAGCCGCTGTGATAGGCCAGCGATCCCAAACCCCAGCCTCCGTTACCCCAGCCCAGTGGGCTGAGTCCGAAACCAATCCCAAGTCCGCGGCCAAACCCCCGTCCGTTGCCGGGACCGTAACCCCAACCGGGACCATTGCCCCCTCCCCAACCACCACGGTAACCGCCGCCGAATCCGTAATTGCCGTTCCAGTACCCGTGGTACATTCGATGTCCGTAGAACGCGGGTCGATAACCTCCCTGGGCAAGGTGGAAGTTCCGATTGCCGAAGTGCAGTGCGTTGCCCGAATAGGGCCGGCTGGTGATTCCCGCGCGGTTGGCGGCACGAAAGGGATTCGCCCCTCGGCCGATGGCACCGGGAACCGCGTTCACTCCCGGAGCGAGTCCCGGGCGGTGTCCCCGTCCGCCGACCGTCTGTTGGCGACGGGGATTGCCGCCTGGCGTGCGCGCTCCCGCTGCCCCACCGGCGCGAATCCCCACGGGGGGACGACCGGCGGATCCCGGGCGATCTGCGGTACGTGGCGGCCCTCCTGCAGGTCGCCCCGTGATACGGGGAGGGCTCATCGCGGGTGAGCGACTGATCGCTGGGGATCGGGGCGCTGCTGCGGGCGGCCCGCCTCTCACTCCCGAAGGCCTGCCTGCCGGCGGACCCGCCGTCGGTCGACCACCACCACCTCCTCCTCCGCCACCTCCCGGACGACCGCCCCCGCCGCTGGGTCGTCCTCCCCCTCCGCCGCCTCCTGGGTGGCCCCCGCCTCCGCGCGGTCCGGATGGAGCCCCACCCCCGCCGGCGCGACCAGCTCCGCCACCCCCACCGCCCCCTGGGTGGCCCCCGCCTCCACCGCCCCCTCCGGGTCGACCGCCACCGCCGCCGCCATGTCCTCCACGGCCGCCCCCCCCGATACCGGCTCCACCAGCGAAGCCCCGCGCGTACAAGTCGCCCGCGCCAATCGCGGACGTCACAAGGCAAACAACGAGAAATTTCCAGGAAGTGCGTGTCATGTCGTGGCTCTCAAGAGCTGAATGTTTTGTTTGTGTGTCACGAGCGGAGAGGAATCTGCGTTTCGCCCAACAATCGTCGCGGTCTCGATCGGGATTGCTTCGTCTCAAGGCGTTGTGAACGACGTACGTTCACTCCTGGGCCAACGGATTCCCTTCGACGACCGGCGTTGGCGGCTTGCGAACGATCGTGATCACTTCGCTGTCTTCGCACGATTCCCCCGCGATTTCATGGTCGACCCCCTGCCACGTCATCAGATGGTCGTTGACCAGCGTGTAGATACTGGTTCCCGAGACGCTTTGGCCGTCAGCCGTCACCCCGGTCGTCTTCAAAACCCAGTTCTCGCCGTCGCGACGCCAGGTTCCCTCCCCGTAACCCCCATCGGAATCGAAGATCCAGGTCCGCAATTTGCCCGTCACCGGATCCCAGCCAATACGCTGTGTGCCACTCTGCGCCTCTTCGCCGGCAATTTTCACAACGAAGTGCCGCAACAGAAAATTCCCGTTGTCGACAAGTTGGCACGAGAACTCCACCACAGCGTCATCGTCCTCGTCGACCCAGTCCCCCAGCAGCCAGTCGAGTTGCTCCAGTTGGGTCGAATGCTGACGTTCGTTTTTCGGGGCATGTTCGCGGGAACTGGCGGTCAACCATTCGCCGTCCACCAGCACATGGATCGCGGTATAGAAGCTTTCATCCGACAGGCCTCCCTCCGAATGAACAACGGTGGTCGAACCGTCCTCAATCGCCACCCCGGCACTGACAAACCGAATCGAGTCGACGGTCACTTCGAGTTGACTGTCGGGGTTCTCTTCAAAGTAGTCGGCCAGTGCCTCTTCAATCTCTTTCCGACCCTGAAAGAGATTTCCCTCCTCATCAACATATTCCGCGTCGGGAGTGAAATGGGCGGCGACCGCGGCCGCGTCCCCCGCGTTGTATGCCTTGGCGAACGTCACGCCGGTCTCACGGATCGCCGCCTCCTCTTTCACGTAGGGGGACGGCGGGGCGGTCTCTGTCACCGCGGCAGCAGCCGGTGTCTCCTCGGGTGTTGCCGCCGACTGTTGCTCTTTGTCACCGGATTTGGGCTTAGGCGGTGTGTTCGCCTTCGCTGAGGCCGATGGAGTGGAAGTCTGCGGACGAGGGGCGTCGTCGCTCGCGGCGAACACTATCACCACGAGCGCGAGAACGACATCGGACAGCAAAAATGCGACACGCATGGGGAACCTGACTTTCGAAGGGGCCGCACGCGGCCGGAAAGGACTCTAGGCGGCTGGCGGAATCTCAGATTCCCGGAGCGGGTGCGACGGCAGCGGGCGCGGGAGGAGGCGCATCAACCGCCGGCATCGGCGGGCCGTAAACCGGGGCCATCGTCGCCCCCGCCGACTGCGCCCCGCAGCAGGTTGGTTGCGGAGCCGCACAGGACATCGGCCCCGCGCACGAGCCGGCTGACCCATAGTTCGCACCCCAGCGACAATCGCCGCGGTCATGCGTCGCACATCGCCGCTGGTGTCCGCCACAGCGACTCCGGTGATATCCTCCGCAATGCCGCGCCTCGGCTGCGGCACTCCCCAGAGTGAGCGAAACGACGGCGACAAACGCGGCGGCCAAAGTGAGCAAATGACGACACATGACGACTTCTCCTTAGAAAAAGAAACGCTTCCCGCAACAGCGGAGTGAAACAACACCAAGGGCCTGTCGCCCCTGGCGGTTAACGAGCTTTAACAATACGACGACGGCCCAAGGGACTGTCGGGCGACGGAGCGAACGGCCGACGATCGCCGACTTCGGAACGGAGGATGGGAATGCTGGGATCGGCTTCGATTCCCAGTTTGACGACGCCGTGGTGGATCTCGAGGACTGTGACTGTAATCCCCCCCAGATTGCTGACGGCTCCGCCGATCAAGATGGATTCGCGATTCTTCCTTGAAAGGACCAACACAAGCAGACTCCCGACTCGAGACGTAATGACTTCGCAACTCCCGCCATAAGGAGGAATTGCGATGGAATAGCTCCGTGTCGACAATGATCGATTTCGCGGGTGCGGAGACACTTGCGTGAATCACACCAGGGATTCCGATATCTACCCCTCGCCCCCCACATCGTTCTTTTGTTCGACCGCTTTTTGACGGACATCATGGGCGTCCTTTAACGCGGCCCCGATGGACTTTGTCAGATCCAGTTGCTCAGCGGCGTTTTCCAGTCCTTTCGCCTGCAACTGTTCGAGATCCTCCATCAGGACAATGATCTTGGCGTCCTTCATGGGAGGCTCCTCCGACTCTTCAATCGTCTCAGTATGCGTGATCGTCATGCGATCACCCCGTTGACTTCATTCGCTCGCTTCGAGTGAAACCGGGTGACGCACAGGCTCAAATGTGCCATGATCTCGTTTCCCTTCCTGAGGTGCTAAGACGACAGTCGCGTGAACGAGGCATGTCGCGTTTTGGGGGAGAGACAAATAAAAAAGCCGGCGTGCAGTGCCACTCGAAAATGGCATCGCACGCCGGCTTACTTCGTATCAAGCTCCCCGGCACCGCTCACAGCGGCAACTGGTTGCTATCGATTCAGTCTTCCGATCCGTGGCTTATTGTAACATCTACATCAGGAATAACAAGTGGCTTAGGAGGCGTCCATGAATTATCTTGTGGTTTGCGTCCCTCACTCGGAGAAGTTGAGCCATTGCAAACGGTGATCCACGCACCGAGAATTCGTAACTGCTCAATAACCCCGCGGTCGGCGCGCGGTCCGGCGGCGCTCGTCGCAGGCGTCGATTGAGTGCGCGAGTTTACGGAGGTGGAGAAGTTGCCTCAGGCCGCTGCCATTATCCGGTCTCGGGTGCGGGGGTCGCAGTCGCTT
>CAMATH010000053.1 GCA_945860955.1 Planctomicrobium piriforme | reverse complement strand
GTTTGAGTACAACTCCGCCGAGACGGCGGAGACCAACAACACCGGCACGAAAACGGTCACCTCGACAATCGGTCCGTATCCCGATCTGCAGGTTCGCGATTTGGCGGTCAGCCCCGCAGTCCTGCAATCCGGGAATTTGGTGACGTTGACCTGGAACGACACCAACGCTGGCAATGCGACGACCGGCCGCGGGTGGCGCGACCGGGTGTCCGTGGTGAACATCACCACCGGACAGGCCTTGATCACCACCTACCTGACTTACGACCCGAATCAGGCGGGCAACGGTAATATCGCCGTGGGCGAATCGCGGGACCGGTCGATCACCCTGCGGCTGCCGGCGAGTCCCTCGGGGGTCGGCGATCTGGGTTTCACGGTGACTGCCGACATCGACAACACGATTCTCGAATTCAATTCCGCTCACACGGCGGAGACCAACAACGACACCAGCATTCTGGCGACGACGTCGCCGCCGCCTCCGTCGGTGGTCGGCGTTTCCCCGCTGGGACTCCGCAACAGCCACTTTTCGACGTTCCGCGTCACCTTCAGCGAGGCGATCGACCCGACGACATTCACGGACAACGACGTGTCGATCGTCGACCCCAGCGGGTTGATGGCCCCCGTGTCGATCTCCATTGCCGCGGTGGGAGACGCGCACCGGGTTTTCGACGTTTCGTTTCCGCCACTTGTCGCCAATGGGGAGTACCTTGTCACGCTTGGCCCCAATGTCTACGACCCATTGGGAAACCGTTTGAAGGCGGCGTTTTCATTCAGTGTGGTCGTCGACACGATCGGTCCGGCTGCGCTGGCGGCGACTCCCACAGGAGTCGTCAAGACATTCCCGGATCATGTCGACGTCACGTTCAGTGAACCACTCAGCCTGTTGCGGGCGTCGGACATCACCTTGATGGGTCCCAATGGGGCGATCGCAGTCAGTACACCCCATCCGCTGTCGGGCAACACGTATCGCATTCCCTTCGCCCGGCAATCGACCAGCGGGGACTATTCGTTGACGATTGGTCGGACCGTTCTCGACGCGGCCGGGAACGCGCTCGACCAGGATCAAGATGGACTCCTGGGTGAGGCGGGCGACGACACGTTTACCACGAGCTTCGCGCTGGCCCTCGCCGACCTGTCCCCCGTGCAGTTGGCCGCGCCGCCGTCCGCAGTGGCCGGGCAAACCATCGCGATCTCGTGGATCACCACGAACACCGGGGTTTCCTCGGGGGCGATTTCCGTCAAGGAACGGGTCTGGCTGTCCGACGATCAGACAATCGGCAACGATCGGTTCTTGGGAGAGTATTCGTTCGACGACGTCGGCAGTCGCAGCCTGAACGTGACGCTTCCCACGTACGGCCAAGGGTCGGGAGGTCCGGTCTATCTGGTCATCGAGACCGATACCTCGGGGACCGTTTCGGAATCGAGCGAGTCGAACAACGCGGCGATCGCGGGGACGCCGATCGAGATGCCGCTGGTCCTGCAGGTCACGCTCCCCGTCGGCCAGGTGCGCGAAGATGCGACCTCGTCGCTGCGGGGAATTCTGATGCGCAATGGCAGCACCAACAACTCGTTGACCGTATCACTCGCCTCAAGCGACTCCACCGAGTTGAGCGTTCCCGCAACGATAACGATACCCGCAGGACAATCGGGCGTTACGTTTGAACTTTCGCCGGTCGCCGATAACACGCCTGACGGCGACAAAAAAGTGACGATTACGGCCGAGGCGATGGGATTCGAAACCGCAGTCGCCGAGTTGGTCGTCGTCGACACCAACTTGGCACAATTGACGGTCGACATTCCGAACCCGACGTTGCGGGAGTCGGCGTCAACGATTGTAACCGTGACCCGCAGCCACGTGACGAGTCGCCCGCTGCTGGTCAATCTCTTGAGTTCCAGCTCCTCCCAAGTTTACAGTTCCACGTCCGTACTGATCGCCGCGGACGCGGAAAGCGCGAGCTTCACGCTATCGACCGTCGACAACCAGATTCCGGAGCCAGATTCAAATGTCAGCCTGACGGCGTCGGCCAGCGGATACCATGATGGCGGAGACACCGTACTGATCGAAGACGACGATCTCCCGTCGCTCTCGCTGTCTCTCAATCGCGGAACTGTCAGTGAACGTTGGGGAAATTCGGCCCTTTCGGCGACAGTGAGTCGTGGTGTTGCCACGGGGAAACCGCTCACTGTACGAATCGACGTTGGCAACAGCGGCAGACTGCATGCGCCGCAGTCAGTCGTGATCGTTGCCGGCGCTTCGTCGGCGACGTTTTACCTCGACCCAATCGACAATGCGCTGGTCGACGGCGAAGCGACGGTGACAATCGATGTTGTCGGGGAGTACCCCATCAACGGCTCACCGATTCAAAGCAGCCGGACCTCCGCCGAAGTCGTCGTGCAGGACGACGACGGCCCGACGCTCGGGGTCAAAATTGCCGGGCACTTTGTGGGTGAGGGCCTTTCAAGAGCCACGACGGGCGTCGTCACCCGCAACACGAACGTGACCGATTCGTTGGTCGTGACCCTTACGAGCAGCGACACGACCGAAGCGACGGTACCGTTTCAGGTCACGATTCCCGCCGGCGCAGCCTCCGCGAGCTTTGATATCGCAACGGTCGCCGACGGCGTCACGGATGGCACTTATCTGGTGACGATTGTCGCCACGGGCACCGGATTCTCGGGAGGAAGTGACACGGTCTCGGTGAGTGACCAGGACATACCGGATCTGATTATCAGCGACGTCACAATACCCAACAGCGCCTTGACAGATACGTTCATCGACGTCGGATTCCTCGTGAAAAACGTCGGGGTGTCTGAGGCGGCCGGCACGATGACACAACGAGTGTTTCTGTCCAGTGATCCATTCATTGGGAATGACTCGTTGCTGGGGAATATCACATTCACCGGATCTCTGAAGCCGGATGCGCCCTTCAATGCGATCGCGCAGTCGGTCCCGGTGAGGCTGGCGCAGAAGGCGGGAGACTTTTGGGTTCTGGTGACAGCCGATGTCAACGATGCGATTCTCGAAGGGCAGGAGACGAACAATTCTCTGATCTCAGCGACGCCAATCCATGTTCAGGCGGCGTACAGCGCCACCGTCGAGTCCAACATCAACGTGGCGTTGGCCGGCACGACGGTTTCGCTCACCGGCATGGCGGTCAAGGCGGACAGCGGCACACCAGCGCAATTTGTTCCGGTCAGCATCGATCTCGTTCTCCGCGGATTCAAACGCACATTGCTGGCAATCACCGATTCAACCGGACATTTTCAGTTGAATTTCACCCCGCTGCCTGGCGAGGCGGGGAATTACACGATCGTGGCCTATCACCCGGGTATGCCACCGGCTGCCGCGCAAGACCAATTCACACTGATTGGTATGTCGACGACCCCGCCCAAATTTGCGTTGAAATTGATTGAGGGTGCCGATCCGCTGACTGGCGACGTGGTGATCACCAATTTGAGTGAAGTCCCGCTGACGGCGGTGAACGTCGAGGTCGTGAATCAGCCGTCCAATATCAATACAACATTGACGTTAGGCGACGGGACAACGGATCAGACCCTCGCCGGTCTGGCGACTCTCAATCTTCGCTATGGACTCCGCGCCCTCAATCCGTCCAGCCCCGGGGGAGTGGTTGTAGTGCGTCTCACAAGTGCCGAGGGGGCGACGTTGGAACTGCCGATTCAGGTGACTGTCGAGTCGCCGCACCCGAGGCTCACGGCAAATCCGGGTATCCTTGTTGCCGGGATGGTGCGAGGGCAGCAGCGGATGGTGGAGTTTACGGTGACGAACGACGGTGGCCGGGAAACGGGTCCGTTGCAAGTCCTACTGCCTGAAGTCCCGTGGATCAAAGCCGCGACCGGAACGGCGCCGCCGACGATACTCCCTGGTGAGTCGGCAAAAATCGTGTTCCAACTGCTGCCGCCTGCTGACCTTCCACTGGGAGATTACGATGGAAGTCTGGTGTTGGCTGCGGCGGACACCTTTGTCACGGTGCCATTCAGATTCCGGAGTCTGAGCGAGGCCAAGGGGGACTTGTCGCTCGACTTGGTCGACGAATTCACTTATTACGCCGCCGGCGCTCCCCATGTGTCGGGCGCGGCCGTCAAAGTCTCCGACAGGCTCACCGGCGAGGTCGTCGTCAGTGGAATCAGCGCCAGCGATGGGAGCTTCGTTGTGCCGAATATTCCAGAAGGTTATTACACGGTCGAGATCCGCGCCGCGCAACACGTGACCACGCAGTACGATGTCTTCGTCGAAGGTGGATTGACCAACCAGGTGTCGTTGTTTATCGCACGTGAGTTGGTGCGCTACAGCTTCACAGTGGTTCCCACGGAAATCGAATCTCGGACGACAATCCATGTTGAGTCGAAGTTCGAGGCGAACGTCCCCGCGCCGGTCATCGTCGTCGAGCCGGCGGTTTTCGATTTTGCAGATCTGCGCAACGTTGGCGACGTGAAGCAAATCGAATTCACGATTACGAATCACGGACTCATCGCAGCCCAAAACGTCCACCTCAATGTGGGTGAAAATCCCAACGTGGCGATTCGCCCGCTGTTGACCGACTTCGGGACTCTGGCCGCAGGCGCTTCCATAACCATTCCAGTCATACTCGAACGGACCGGGCCGGTCGCGTCGGCCGGCATTCTTGCTTCCACCGATGACTGTTCGTTGCCAATCAGTCTGGATTTTGGAGTCCCGTGCGGCCCAGTCACGCTTCATTCTAGATTGCTCATGGTTGTGATCAACATTCCACTCAATCCGCTCGAATGCTGGCAGTTTGCGATACCGCCCGATCGGTTTCATCCGCCGGAGCCGCCGGATCAATCGGAGCCGCCGGAACCACTACAACCACCACTGCCACCACCGACACCGATTGGGTGCGCGCCATTGGAGTTGAAAAAAATTCAACTACCCCCGCAACCGCCGCAACTGCAGTATCACCCCGAGGTGGTTTCCGAAATGGACTGCGACCCTTGCATTGGCGCGGGATTGAGACTTGTTAAGGAGTTCTTTCCATTCAACGATTGGCCCAAATGCATCACGGGAGTCTTCGGAATTGAGAGCGCCCTGGATGTGGTAGCCACCGGGATCGATTGTCTCAGCGCACTTGGGAAAAATCTTGGGAAATATGTTCCCGTCATTGGCCAGGTGATCAGCGTCATTAATGTCTGGCCGAGTATCAGCGACTGCCTTTTCGGCTCAAGTGCCGAACCGGGCGGAGGCCCGAATGTGATCCGGGGAATCGACGTACTGGGTTCGGGGGCCGGCCAAAGTGCAATCAGGGAACTCATCGACTCGCGAGTGGCGCAGTACCAGGTGATTCTGGACGCGACACGGTACCTTTTCGGAAACAATGTCTGGATTACTGAGGCAACCGGCACCGGGTTCAACGAGTGGATCGCCGAATTCTCTGATGCGATTGCTACTTCTTCCAGCGACGCGCGGATCGTGTCGACTTCCGAAAGAACCGGCCTCGTTTCCGGAAAGCTTCCGGAAGGGGTCTCGTTGGAACAGATCAACCAGATGCTCGACCGCTGGAATCGCACCGCCGAGTACTTCGACCGCGGAATCACGACCGCTGATCAGCTCGGTGTTGACGACAATCCCGATTTTCTGGATCAGTCGGTTTTCCACTCGAAACTCACCGCCGCGCAAACGGCGGAAGAGCAGTTTCGCGCCGAAGGGTTCGCTAGTCCGGTGGACGCGATCTTGGCTGGTATTCGGTTGCTCATCGGCGAACTCACGAGTAACGAGCCGGAAGGCGTTTGCGGCCGGGTCCGATTGGCGATCGACCAAACGGCGGTCATTACTCGAAACGCGTTTGAGGCCGCGCTGGAACTGGACAACCTCACCTCCGCTGATCTGTCGCATGTCGCGGTCCAAATCGTCGTCAGCGATAGTCAGGGAAGAGACGTAACCGAATTGTTTGACATCCGACCTGGCACCGTGTTTCCCGACGACGCCGTCCCCGGCGGTGCGACTGGCAAGGGGACCTGGATCATCGTCCCGACGCGGGAGGCTGCACCTGTAACTCAGTCGATATACAGCGTCGGTGCCATTCTGCGCTATCAAACCGGGTCGACGGAAATTGCCATGGCGCTCACTCCCGTCAACATCACCGTGCTTCCCGATCCTTCGTTGCAGATCCACTACTTCCATCAGCGCGACGTTCTGAGCGACGATCCGTTCACCGATGAAATCGAACCCTCGCAGCCGTTCAATCTCGCGGTGATGATTGAAAATGTCGGTCATGGCGTCGCCAATCATGTTTCAATCGTGTCGGCCCAACCGCAAATTGTTGAGAACGAGAAGGGACTGCTCATTGACTTTCAGATTGTCGCCACACAGGTTGACGGACAGAATCTGACGCCGTCACTCACGGCGGACTTCGGAAAGATCGATCCTGGTGAGGTTGCCGCCGCTCGCTGGCTGATCACTTCGACGCTTCAGGGACAGTTCATTGATTACAAGGCGACATTTGACAACACCGACGTACTGGGTGGCAAACGGCAGTCGCTGATTGAAAGCGTTGACATCCACGAGTTGATTCACCTGGCCACCGCCAGCGGCATTTTCGACGACGGAAAGTTTGACTACCTTGTCAACGACATTCCCGATGAACTTGACACGCCGGACACGCTTTGGCTCAGCGACGGCAGCGTCGAATCGGTGTCTAGCGCCGTCGACGTCGCGGTCGATGGAGCGCCCGCGCCCGGAGATCTGTCGGTCAACTTGATCGCCACAGTTGAATCGGGCTGGAACTACATCGATTTGCTCGACCCCGCCGACGGCAAATACCGCTTGGCGAGAATCGTGCGCGACGATGGATTCGAGGTCGAAATCGGCGACAATGTGTCTGGCGGCAACGCGTGGCAGACCGATCGAACATTTATCGAACACGGGCACCGGCCGATCAGCGAATACCGCCTGCACATCCTCGATTTCGGCGGGTCGGGTCACTACACGATCTACTACACCCCGGTCGATACGGTCGGCCCCACGGTCGTCTCACTCACGGCACCAGATTCCGTTGTCACCTCGGCCGTCGATACCCTGACCGTCAGCTTCTCGGAACCGCTTCTCGGCGGTCGCTTCGGACTGGCTGACCTCGCGCTCTACCGCGACGGAGGGACCACGAATTTGATCACGTCGGCGGTGTCGATCTCGGCATCGTCCGACCGCCGATTCGAGATCTCGGGCCTGACAGCCCTCACGGGGGACGACGCCCATTACCGCTTCGAAGTCCGTTCGGCAGGCGTCGCCGATCTGTTTGGCAACGCCGGCACAGGTGTCGCGTCGGTCGAGTGGACCAAAGCCGAGACGGCCCCGACGGTCACCGCAATCACCGGTGTGCCGAGCGCCCTTCGCAAGTCGGCGGTCAACGAGGTCAGAGTCTTCTTCAGCTCGGCGATCGACGCCCGCACGTTCAGCGTCGCCGACCTCAAGCTGACTCGCGACGGCGTCGCCGTCGACCTCTCGTCGGCGGGGTTGACCTTCACCCAGACGGCGTCGACTACGATTCGCGTCTCGGGACTGGGAGGAGCCACGTCCGCCGACGGACTGTACGTGCTGGAAGTTCTGGCCTCGGGAGTCGACAGCGCAGGCGGACTCGCCGGCGTCGGCTCGCAGTCGATCTCCTGGACGATGGACGTCACCGCCCCGCAGATTTCCTCGATCTCGGGATTGCCGACGGCCGTCACCAATCTGCCTCCCGATACCGTCGACATCTATTTCAGCGAACCGTTGCTCGCCGGCAGTTTTACCGCTGGCGACGTGCGGCTGACGACGATGGAGTTGCCCATTGTGACCTCCGGCCTGAGTGTGACGGCGCTGCCGAACAACGGTTACCGGCTCAGTGGTCTGCGGTCACTCATGACCGTTGACGGTCAGTACACTCTGACCATTCTCGGGTCCGACGTGACCGATCTCGCAGGCAATGTCGGTTCGGGTCAGATCCAGCGATTTGTCGAGATCGACCGCGCCGCCCCCGCCGCCCCCTCGGCGCTCGAATTCTCCCCCGACAGTGGCGTCGCGGACGATCAGGTGACCAACGTTCTCGCGGGACGCTTGACGGGAATCGTCTCGGAATTCCCCTCGACAATCGAACTCTTCGACGACACTGTCGGTGCTTCGCTGGGCAGCCAGCGCGTGCTGTTCGGGCCGGCGGCGTTTGATGTGCAGTTTGACGTGGTCGGCAACCACGACCTGCGGATGGTTGTGACCGACGCCGCAGGGAATTCTTCTTCGTCGAAATACCTGCTGTATGTCGACCAGATCGCGCCGGTCGTGGCGCAGTGGGGCAACGTTCCCGCGAACGCGGGCTCGGTGACGCCGGGCTACGTCGACGTCGTGTTCACCGAGCCGATCGCCGAGTCGTCGCTCAGCGCGGCGGCGGTCTCGCTGGCACGCAACGGTGGTGCGAATCTGCTCCCCGCGTCCCCCACGATCACGAAACTCAACGACCACACCTTCCGAATTTCGGGACTGGCGGGACTGGTGGCGACCGACGGTGTTTACCGGTTGTCGGTGGACACGCAGGGGTTGCATGACCTGGCCGACAATGCCGGCCTGGGGGTGGACTTTGTGGAATGGGAGTACGTCTCTCCCCCGGCACCCGCCGAGCTGCATGGCATGGCCTGGAACGACCGCAACGAGAACAAGCTGCGTGACACGAACGAAGAGGCGTTGGTGGGCTGGACGGTGTTCCTCGACGCCAACCGCAACGGCGCGCTCGATGTCGGCGAACTGACGAGTGTCACCGATACGAACGGCACCTATGAATTTACCGGTCTTCCAGCGGGAACGTACGTGATTTCGCAGGTGGTTCCGGAGGGCTGGAAACAGACGTTCCCGGGGACGTCGCCGACCGTTGGGGAATCGTTGGGTGGCGGGACGTCGGCGACATCGAACGACTTTGTCGATGATTACACCGACGGCTCGGCAGGAGCCTCGCCCTCCCAAGACGGGTCGGCGGATAGCCATTACACCTGGACCGACGCCGACTCCACCACCGCCGACGTCATCGAAATCCGCTACGACTTCCGCGATCTGAACGGGTTTTCGAACACGATCACGTCACAACAGAAGGCGCTCGCCGAGCTGGCCCTCACGTCGTGGTCCGGGGCGGCGAGTCAGCGGGTGAAGTTCGTGCGGGACACAATCGCCTTCGCCGACCAGATCATCACGATCGGTGTCGGCGACCTCGCGGCGCTCGGTTACCACAGCGCGGTCAAGGGAACTCTGGGACTGGGCGGCGGCGAGTTCGTCAATGTCGACGGTCACAAGTCAATTCGCTCAGGCGTGGTGTGGCTCGATGCCGCCGAGTCGTGGGAGAACAACTACGCCAACGGCGACGTCGCGGGTACGTATGACTTCTTCTCGGTTGTCTCGCGTGAGATTGGCAATGCGGTGGGAGTCGCGATCACGCAGACCAGTCCCGATGGTGTGGTGATTGACGTACCCGCAGGTCAGGTGCAGGCGCTCTACTTCCAAAGCCACTGTGGCTGCGGCGGTGTGCCGGCCAATGGGGTCAAGTACGCCAACGAGATCACGCGGGTTGCGTCACACGACGGACAATTGCTGGAATCGGCGTGCCCCGAGGTCGATGCGACCTACGACTGGGCCGACGCGGACCCCGTCACCGCCGACGTCGTCGAAATCCGCTACGACTTCCGCGATCTGAACGGGTTTTCGAACACCATCACCACGCAGCAGCAGGCGCTCGCCGAGCTGGCGCTCAAGTCGTGGTCCGGGGCGGCGAGTCAGCGGGTGAAGTTCGTGCGTGATACAATTGCCTCCGCTGACCAGATCATCACGATCGGTGTCGGTGATCTGGCGGCGCTCGGCTATCACAGCGCGGTCAAGGGAACTCTGGGACTGGGCGGGGGCGAGTTCGTCAACGTCGACGGCGACAAGTCAATTCGCTCAGGGTCGGTCTGGCTCGACGCCGCAGATTCGTGGGAGAACAACTACGCCAACGGGGATGTCGCGGGTACGTACGACTTCTTCTCGGTCGTGTCGCGTGTGATTGGCGACGCGGTGGGAGTCGCGATCACACAGACCAGTCCGGATGGCGTCGTGATTGACGTTCCCGCAGGTCAGGTGCAGGCGCTCTACTTCCAAAGCCACTGTGGCTGCGGCGGCGTGCCGGCCAATGGAGTGAAGTACGCCAACGAGATCACTCAGGTCTCGTCGCACGATGGGCAGTTGCTCGAAACCGTGTATGGTGGCAGTAGTGGACACGATAGTTCGGGCAACCCGTTCTACACCGGTTCGGGCCGTAAGTACAACTGGCGCGACGCCGACCTGACCACGCCCGACGTGATCGACATCTACTACGATTTCCGGACACTCAACGGCTACACGAACTCGATCTCGACCACCGAAATGGCGATCACCGAGTTCGCGTTCGAGGGCTGGGAGAGCGCGTCGGACGGCCGGCTGAACTTCATCCGGAACACGTCGGCGGCCGCCGGCGACATCATCACGATCGGCGTGGGGGATCTCGCCACGCTCGGTTACAGGAGTGCCGCCCGGGGGACGCTGGCCCTCGGGGGAGGCACGTTCTCGAAAATCGATGGCGAGTACACGATCACTGCGGGCAAGGTGTGGCTCGATTCGGCGGAAACCTGGGACGTTCTCTACGGGAACGGCGACCCGGCCGGCACGTTTGACTTCTACACCGTCATGGCTCACGAAATCGGCCACGCCATTGGTCTGGGGCACACCGATTTCATCCTTGGCGACGACATCATGGATGGTCGCTATGCGCACGAACGGACCAGCTTCTCGTCGACCGACGTTCGGCTCGTGCAGGCGTTGTACGACGGCCAACCGGGTGATGAGGAGGGATCGGCTGGCGGCGGATCCAGCGGCGGGAATGGCGGAGGCACGGGCGATCCGGTGTTGCGGACCGGGACGACCGGCGTCCACATTGTAACGGTCGCGGCGGGTCAGATTCTGACCGGACTCGATTTCGGTTCCGCGGAGTTGGTAACAGTCACGGTGGATGGTGGGCTGGACCAGTCGATCAGTGAAGGAGGACTCGTCAGCCTGAATTCCGCGACCTACACGTCGACTAGGCCCGTCAGCCAGCTTTCGCTGAGCATCGACTGGGGGGATGGGATGAGTGAAGCGGGTTTGCTAGTACCCGTCGACGGCACGACGGGGGGGGCGATATCAAACACGCACGTCTACGCCGACAACGGGTCGTACACAGTCACGCTGACGCTGAGCGATGGAAACACGACGGCGACCAGCGAATCACAGGTGAGCGTCACGAACGTCACGCCGGCTGTGGGAACGGTTAACGGCCCGACGAACGTCGTCCGTGGTCAGACGGTCGCGTACAGCCTGCCGTTCACCGACGCGGGGTCGGCGGATACGCATACCGCCGTCATTCAATGGGGAGATGGAACGTCGTCCGTGGGGACGGTGAGTGAGCTGAACGGTGTCGGCAGTGTCTCGGGATCGCATCGTTACACCACAAATGGCAACTACACCATTCAGGTCACGGTGACCGACGACGACGGGGGGGCGAGGTCGGCGAGCCAGGCGATTTCGGTCGTGTCGGCGGCGCTGGTGGCCAATCCGGTCGATCCGACGAAGAACGACCTGGTTGTCGGCGGCACGACGGGAGACGATTCAATCGCGTTCGCGGCGGTTACCGGAGGGATCAAGGTGACGTTTGGCGGTGTGGTTCTGGGGACGTTCGCCGCCACGGGTCGGATTGTCGTCGATGGCGACGCCGGCAATGACACGATCGCGCTCGCCAGCACGCTGACCTTGCCCGCCGTCTTGATCGGCGGAGCGGGGAACGACGCGCTGACGGGGGGAGCCAGTGCCGACACGTTGATTGGCGGCGAGGGGAATGACACGCTCACCGGCAACGCCGGGAACGACACGTTGTCGGGGGACGCGGGGAACGATTCGCTGACGGGGGGCGCGGGGAATGATGTGTATCTGTTCGCCGCCGACTCGGCGTCGGGTGTGGATACCGTCACCGACAGTGCCGGCGTGGACACGCTCGACTTCTCGGCGACGAACGCACAGACCATCACGCTCAACCTCGGTTTGACGACGTCGCAGGTGGTGAACGCGAACCTCACGCTGACTCTCGCCTCCGCGACCGCGTTCGAAAACGTTGTCGGCGGTGCGCAGAACGACGTTTTGACCGGCAACACGCTCGCGAATACGTTGACCGGTGGTGGAGGGAACGATCGTCTGGTCGGTGGAGCCGGCAACGATGTGTACGCGTTCAACGTCGACTCGGCACTCGGGAGCGACATCCTGGACGAAACCGGAGGCGGCGTGGATACCCTCGACTTCTCCACCACGTTGAACCAGGGCGTTGCGGTGAATCTGGGACTGGCGACTGCCCAGGTGGTCCATGGCAACCTGACGCTGACGCTCGGCTCGGCGACGACGTTTGAGAACCTGATTGGCGGAGCCGGCAGTGACACGCTGACCGGGAACGCCAGTGCCAATGTGCTGACCGGGGGCGGCGGGAACGATGTGCTGGATGGAGCAGCGGGGAACGACACCTACGCGTTCAACGCCGGTGTGTCGCTCGGCAGCGACACCCTGGTTGAAGCGGTGACGGGTGGCACTGACCTGCTCGACTTCTCGACGACCACCACGGCGGGGGTGACGGTCGACCTGTCGCTGACCACGGCACAGGTCGTGAACAGCAATCTGACGCTGACACTGTCGGCCGGGAATGTGTTTGAGAAGGCCACGGGGGGAGCGCTCGACGATCAATTGACCGGGAACTCGCTGGCGAATGCGCTGGTTGGGAACGCCGGCAATGACACGCTCAATGGAGCGGCTGGGGCCGATACACTCACCGGGGGTGTCGGCGACGACCTGCTGGCGGGGGGCGCGGATAACGACATTTATCCGTTCGACGCCGATGCGGCGCTCGGCAGCGATACGATTTCGGAACTGGCTGGCGGTGGGGTCGACATTCTGAATTTCTCGACGACAACGACCAAAACTGTCAGCGTGGACCTGTCGTTGACGTCGCTCCAGGTCGTGAACAGCAATCTGCAGCTCACCTTCACCGCCGGGGACGCGTTGGAGAACGTCACGGGGGGATCGCTGAATGATGCGCTCACCGGGAACAGTCTCGCGAACACATTGGTGGGTGGCCCTGGGAACGACGTGTTGGCCGGCCAGGCTGGCAACGATGTGTATCTGTTCGATGCCGACGCCCAGCTCGGAAGTGACGCGGTCATCGAGTCCGCGGCGGGTGGCACCGACACCATCGACTTCACCGGGACCACGACGCAGTCGGTCGCGCTCAACCTCTCCCTGACCACGGCCCAGATCGTCAATGCCAACCTCACCCTCTCGCTCAACGCCGATGACCTGTTCGAAAACGCCGCCGGCGGTTCGCTGAATGACGTTCTCACCGGAAACAGCCTCGCCAACACGCTGAATGGCGCGGCCGGCAATGACACGCTCACGGGTCTTGACGGCGATGACACGTTGATTGGTGGCGTCGGCAACGACAACCTCACCGGTGGTCCGGGTGACGACAATTTCACGTTCGGCACGGGTGCGCTGGGGAGTGATGCGCTGGTTGAACTGGCGGGTCAGGGGAGTGACTTGCTCGACTTCTCGGCGATGACGACGGGCATTGTTCTCGATCTGGCGCAGACCACGCCGCAAACGTTGAATTCGAGCCTGATCCTCACCCTGTCGGCCGGAAATGTGTTCGAAACTGTGATCGGAACGGCGAAGAACGACACGATCCGAGGAAACAGCCTGAACAACACCCTGTTCGGCGGTGCCGGCATCGACACGCTGTTCGGGTTCGGTGGTCGCGATCTTCTGTTGGGTGGGACGGGAGTCGACACGCTCGACGGGGGTGACGACGACGACATCGTGGTCGGCGGAATCACGGCGTACTACAACGAGTCGACAAAAGTCCTCGACCGGTCGGCGATCGGCGCGATCGTCGCCGAGTGGGCCCGCAGCGATATCGACTACGACACCCGGGTCGCGAACCTGCGGATCGGCGTCGGAGCCGGCGGAGCGTTCAAACTGACCAACTTGACACTCCTGACCGACGGGACAGCGAACGATTCGCTCAGTGGTGCAAGCGGCCGCGACTGGTTCTGGAAGTTCGGCGGCGATGTGTTGAGCGACGCGGACGCGGGGGAACCGGTGAATTGAGCATGGTCGACCGACAACGGGAGCGTTGCTGTCTTCACCATCAGGTCGTCGAGCCACGGGAGGAGATGAACCACTCCCAGGCGTCTGGTTACTTCTTCACCGACCACTGATGTTCCGGCCGGGCGAGGATCTCGTCGATCACCGCATTCACTTTCTGCGCGGCGTCGGCCTGTCCGGACTCGGTCGCGTGCTTTGTGATCTCTCGCGCCTGCGGAATGAGCTGCATGTAGAACCGGTCGGCCACCTCGTACATGCCATGCCAGTGCGCATAGTCCGGTGCCATCATCGACGCGCCATGCCGGGCCCGGCGGCCTTCATGATGCCACAGATAGAACCAGGTCCATTCGATCTCTTCGTCAAATTGGGTTTTCGTGATCAGGCCGTTCTCTTCGAGCGCCTTCATGATCTTCTGGCCCGGCTTCCCGAACTTCTCGTTGTACAACACGACGAAGTCATCGTACTGCTTGTAAAACGCGTTGACATAGTCGGGGGTGTGACAGTGATTGCACACCTGCTTCATGTTGTTCCGCTTTTCAACGGCGGAAAACTTCGTCAGTTTGCGGCGTTCTTCGGGGTCGACCGCGGTGACCACCTTGCCGTCGACGTCGGTGTCGAGAACCTGACTGATCGCCGGGCGGTTCGTCCACGAAATCCGTTTGCCCGGATCGTGTGTCACCTTCAGATCGCGCGTATTCGCCGACATATGGCACGTCGCGCAGGTGGGGGCCTGGGTGTAGTCTTTCCCCAGAACCCATTGTTTCGAATCGAGGTTCATGTGTCCCAGCAGATCGCGATAGGCGACGCCGTGCTTGGACTCTTCGTAGATCTCTTTTTGCGGATGATCGGGCCCCAAATGACATTTGCCACAGTTCTCGGGTTGCCGAGCGCGGCGAGGCGAAAAGTCATGCCGGCTGTGGCACGCGGAACACGATCCCAGCGAGCCGTCGAGATTCAAACGACCAATGCCAGTATTCGGCCAGGTCGCCGCGTGAAACACCGGACGCCCGTCTGCTGTCTTCTTGATTTTGTCCAATGCCGCGAGATTGGTTGGCTTGCCATCGGCGTCGGGCTTCAAATCGTCGAGTGTGACCCGGCCCCCGTCGGTCGTTTCCAGCCCCACTTTGCTGCCATGGCATTGGAGACAGCCCACGATCGCGCTCGACATGCCGTTGACTTCTCCCACGTCCATCCCCGGGGTCTTCGAATGGGGATTGAACGGCACACGCGAACCTTCCACCGTTTCCGCGAGGAAATTGTCGAGCGAGGCGAGGATGTTGCCTGCTTTCGCATGATGACTGTGTTCGAACTCCTCGTACTCTTTGGTGTGACACCGGGAGCAGTCTCGCGGCGTGACGACGGTGGCGATGTGGTGCCCGTAGTGATCAAATCCATCGACGTCCCCTTTGGCCGCCTGGTGGCATTCCACACACCCAACCCCTTTCGTGGCGTGGGTGCTGCCGATCCAGTGGTCGATGATGCCCGGGGTCGTCTTGTTGTGGCACTCGACGCACCCCTTCGATGTGACGGGGATTGTCGTCGGGCCGCGGCGGGTTCCGGTCTCGGCCTTCCGGCGGACAACCTCCATCCACTGCACGAAAATCAGCGATCCGAGAAACGCGGTCCCGAGGATCGCGATAACAACTTGTTTGGCTTTCAGACTCACAGGAGGTCACTCCAATATGTTGGGCCGGCACTCGCCGGTTGGCTCAAGAGCGTATTCAGTCTTCCGGGAATCAATGTTCCACCGCGGCTTCCCACACGGTCAGTCCGATGATCAGACTGGCACCGAGAATTCCAATCCAGACACTCGCCTCGGCGAACCGCGTGTGTTTGCGAATCGCCGC
The DNA here is from genome assembly GCA_945860955.1 of Planctomicrobium piriforme. GTDB lineage: Bacteria > Planctomycetota > Planctomycetia > Planctomycetales > Planctomycetaceae > UBA10511. The sequence goes on along the minus strand of CAMATH010000053.1, from coordinate 34,380 downwards.
GTCGATGAAGGGCCACACGAACATCACGAAGATGATCAGCCCGGTCGAGAGGACGGCAACGGTTCCGGAAAACAGTTTCAGCCAGCGAAAGGTCACGTAGAAGAACCATTCGGGTTTGATGACTTCCGGGGTGATCAACGGATCGGCGCGAGGCCCCATCGTCGCCGGCAGAATGGTCGCCAGCGCGCTCAGCAGAATCATCAGCAACAGGCCGATAATCAGCTCGGTACACATGTGGTCGGGGAAGAAGGGAAAGTGCCGGGCGGGGCCAGGGGGTTCATCTTCAAAACGAAACTCGGTCACCCCTTGCACTCGCAGAATCGCCACATGCACGATCAAAAGCAGAATGATCGTGGCGGGAAGCACGGCGGCGTGCAGAATGTAGAACCGGGGCAACGTCTGGTTGTTGTACGTTTCTCCCGCCAGAAGCATCTGTTTGGCGAAGTGTCCCACCACGGGGACTGTGTCACAGATGTTGGCGGCGACCGTCGCCCCCCAGTAGCTCAACTGTTCAAACACCAGGCTGTAGCCGGTGAATCCGGTGAGCAGCGTGGCCATCAGCAGACACATGCCGATCATCCAGTTGATTTCCCGGGGTTTGCGATACGCTCCGGTGAAATAGACGCGCATCTGGTGCAGCACGACGGCGGCGATCATGCCGGTCGCCGCCCACTTGTGAACGCTGCGAAAGTACCAGCCGTACGCCGCCTCGTTTGTAATGTAGTTCACCGAATCGTATGCCGTGGTCGCGCCCGGCTGGTAATAGAACGCGAGCAGAATTCCGGTGAAAATCTGCACCACGAACAAATAGGCTGGCGTTCCTCCCAGGCAGAACCACCAGCGGCGGAGGTGGTTGGGGACTGGCTCGTCCAGAACGTCAAAGATCTGTTTCTGAGAGATCGGCAGCCGTTCTCGAAACCAGTGGGCGATCGCGGACATGTTGCTCAGACCACGGGGACTTCGATGAACAGCAGATCGTTTTCAATCTGCAGCGGGAACCGCGCGAGGCTTTGGTGCGAGTCGGCGGGTGGGCCGTCTGTGGCCACCCCCTGCGGGTTGAACGCGCCGTTATGGCAGGGGCAGAAGAATCGCTGTTTCGGTTGCTCCCAATGCACCTGGCATCCCAAGTGCGGGCAGACGCTCGACAGTGCGATGAAATCGTCGATCACTCCAGCATCCCCCTGCCGGGTGATCGAGACCTTTTGGCCGGTCGGCGTTTCCCAGTCCATAGTCTGACCGGTGGCGAAGTCGGCGAGACGGGCGACAAACAGCCACTGTTTGGGAGTGCCGTGCGCCGGGAAGAGATACCGGGCGGCAAGTGACCCGAACATGCCATATCCGCCCGCGAGACCACACAACATGGTGGTCGTGGCCAGAAAAGAGCGGCGGGTGGGGTCGTCGGCGGGTGGCGCGGAAGACGAACCGTCCCCGGAATCGGGTACAGACGAGGTATTCATGAGCGCGTTTCTCAATCACCGTGCCGCCGACGGCCATTCGGAACATCAATCGCTCCCCCTGGATGCAATGCAAAGGAGAGAGAAATCGACCGTTGCCTCCCCGAATGGGAAGTGTCTGTCGACTGATCGAACGGCTGTGGCAGCAAAAAAAAACGCCCAGCCCCTGTTCCTGGAACACGGGTTGAGCGATCATGGCCAACGTGGACGGTTCCCGTCGTGAGACCCATCCAACCCATTTATCGTGGCGCAAACTGCGGATGTCAATCCTCATTCGCCGAGTTAAAACGAAGTTGAGTTGTTCGAGTAGCGTGTGCAACTCCGGTTCTCGCCATTTCGAGACCTGCCGAGGGGAAGGGCTTCGATCACCCGGAGCGCGACCGGTTCGTGGTCCTGGGAACAAGCAATGCTCCCCAAAACGGGGGGGGCAGGTTCCCCGCGATCAGCCACTGGCGCAACAACGGAAATTTCGCCGGCAGGCTGAACGGTCGCTCACTCCGATTCCCATCCGGGCGATGCACCTCCCGACTACCAGTCTACTCTGCCCATCCCCCTCTCACGCCAACACCACTGCCACTGGGCGTCTCCCCACGCCGAGATGCCGGTCACGCGAAGTGGTCCGGTATATCTTGCGATCGACCGATCGCAGAATGGCCCTGGTGGCACTGCGAAAGTGGTACCGTGGTAGATTGCTACTGACAATTGCCCAGACAAACGGGCGGGACAGGCGACACCGACGTCATGGCAGCGGGTGATATCCCTGCCGCCAAATTGTCTCGACTCAATGTCGGAAAACTCACGCATCCGGGCGGTTGCCTGATGGGTGGCACCGACCTGCTTACTCAGCGTCACCGCCTATTATGATGATGTCGCCACCCTTTCCCCCAGAGCCACCTGCCCCGGCCCGATGCTCCCCGCTCTTAATGTCAACATCACCGCCGTGTGCGCCGTGCCGACCGGTGCCGCCTTGAACCTGAACATCTCCGCCCGGTCCGCCAATCGCATCACCAGCCGCGAGGATTCCAGAAACTGTCACATTCCCAGCCCTTCGGAGAACGCCGTCGGTTGACGGCGATTCCTGCATCGAAGATGCTCGCGTTCCGTCCGACGACGAAGCGGAATGAGCTGCGTTTCTGCTTAGCCGCTCAAGAATTCGTTCGGCAATGTCGTCAGGCTCGCGATCACCTATCCACACGTATCCGTCAATAGAGAATAGTCCTGCAATTTCGGTCATGTCGAAACGAAACGGCATAACGTCTGACGCGCGGCGTCTCTTAATGATGTCGCGAATCGCTCTCCACTCGAGTCCGCACCACTCTTTCTTCTCGTACTCTGCGCAGAGGAATACGCATATCAGATCCGATTCATCGTGATAGAGTGCCTGCAGGTAAGTATCTAGATCAGGCCGCGCGAACTCTGCTTCGTAGAAATGATCGTAAAGAATACTGAAGCGACCAAGATGCGTGGCGAGGCATTCAGCCACGCGTAATACGAAATCGCGGCGTTCTCCAGGGAAAGAAAGAGCAATCCGAAAACGACTTTTCGAGCCTGATTCCTGCAACAAAGCAGCAGTCGGTTTCAATTGTGAGGCTCGTTTGTTTCGCCACGCTTCCAAGTAGGTCAGAATCCGATCGAGTTTTGCGCCAGGCACATCCGGCGTGCCGTATCGTCTCCAGATTGCAAGTGTGACGGGCTCGTCGACTTCGGGATGATGAACCTTTAGCAAGCGATCGGTTTTGACGTTACCTTGGAGCAATTCAGTGATTTCGAAAACAGGCCACTGTGCCAGTCGCGCTTCAGTTGCGAGCCTGTTTATAGTTTCGCTGTTGCAGCCCTGTTCGGATGCCGGCTCTTTTGTGAACACGATGTTCCTGTCGTCGTGAATTGCGCGAAGGACGCGATCAATCGCCAGCCACAGCGGGTCCGCGCGTAGTGTTGGATCGGTAATAAGTCTCATGCTCTTCTCGCTATGGGGTTCACGAAGTGTCGTCGGCCATCCGCCTTGTTGGCTTTTGCTGCGTTGGACGGCTTTCCATGCTGCGGTTTGCGTAACGACTTCGGACGAGCAGACAAACAGTTCCGACCAATCATCTTCAGTCCAACGCTCAAGCTCCGGAAACTGGTGCAGTGCCTCTTCTATTCCGCTATTGATTCTCGCCATGGCATCATCCGGCTCGCTGGCCCACCGACGCCGGAGGTGTTCGGTCGCGCCGTACTTTTTCTGGAGTTTCTGCCGGACAAGGTCGGTAAATGGTGGAGCGATTGACATCTTTCTTGCCGCTCGATCCGCATGGACATCGAATTTCGAGGCCCAAGCATACACGAGCCCCAACTCCGACACGCGAAACGGCGGCCTGAGTTCACCCAGTTGCGGTTCCACCGCATCAATCCATTCAAGAACATCCATGAGGTCTCTCCGAGCCAATACATCGCAATCTGCGAGCGCGAGCGGCACTGGAATCAGTGCGCGAATCCGCTGAAACTGTTCCAGTACCAGTTGCATGAGGAATGAATTCGGCTGCTCAGGAAGGTCTTGATTGCAACAATGAAGGTAAATTGCCAGCGAACGAAGTTCGTGTGCCACGGTCTGCAGATTTACGGGTGTTAGTCCAGACATTCGGGTATCGACTCAGCGAGTGATCAATGGCCGCCATCAGAAAGGAGGCCAATCACGCATTTTACAGTTGTGTCGCCGAATTTCCTAGAATCGGTCTGTATCAGAGCAGGTTGGTGCCATTGCCGGTAGCGGGATGTGCGGTGATCAATTAGGACAGGGCGCAGACGCCACCTTACGAACTTCTTCATCGAAGGCGGTCGGCTGGGTACACCACGGCACTGAGTTTTTGATTCGCATCGGATTTCCGTCTTTCGGACGCTGGTTCGGACGACGGGTTGAAGTCTGCCGAAGTTGTGCGAATCGGGCACATCGTCAGGTGGAAAAAGCAGTTTCCCACGGTGCATCTCGCTGGAGAAGTGGTACGCGAAAACCCCAGGCATCCTGCCTGAGGTTGGTCCGAAAACGTGGGTAGAAACCCATTTCGATCGGGCACGACAAAGGTGGCAGGAACCGTTTCCGTGATATGACGCTCAGCGCGATTTTCTCCGCGGGACGTTTGACGATAGCGCCCGGTTGAAATTCGGCAGCTCCCGGCTACCGGACTACAGCGGGTGGTATTGCCGGCTGTACTACGCGCGGCACAAGGATCCCACCGGCTGGGAGCCCTTGGTCAGCAAACCGGTCGTGGCCGACGTCCATACGAATGTCCATAACGCCGAAGCGCTTGAGGTCGCCACGGGGGACGTCCGATTGCTGGTCATGGCGATTGAAGGGATGACCGATTCGACGGTCTACGTCGGCCCGGCGTATTCGTATTACGAGTTCTGGCAGCCTGTCGAAAAGCGTCTGAACGACCAGGAGTGGCGGGTTCAATTGGCGAAGAGAGCCGCCCCGCCAGAACCAGATTGGGTCAGGGCGTTCACGTCACCGATGGTGCCCCGAAGTCCGGAGAAGCCAAGTGTGACAGTCACGCGAAATGCCAACGGACTCTACGTGTCGTCGGAAAGTGGGGATGGAACCAGCTCATTCTCGATCCCGGTGTCCGCGAGAGAGTTGCCTCAATTGTCGCGACACCGCAACGTGCATTCACTCGACCTGTCCAAGTCGGATATCGACAACCAAGCGCTCCGGGCACTGTCGAAAATGTCCGATTTGCGGTCGCTGAATCTCAGCGAGACCAAGATTACAGACGACGGTGTCGCGGTCTTGGCGGAACACCGCAACCTGCAGTCCCTGGACCTGTCCAAGACAGCCGTCACCGCGGCGGCTCTCCCCGCGCTCGTTAAGCTGTCGCATCTGAGCCAGCTTGACCTTCGAGGGACTCAGGTCACCGAGGAAGCCGTTCGCGAACTGCGCCGGCAAATGCCGTACGCGGAGGTGCGGCACTGATGGTGTGATCCCCTACTTTCCGCCGAACGAAAGTGCCCGAATCAAATAGTCGAGTTCCGCGTCGATCTCGTGGGGAGAATCCACGGTGGCCGCCAGTTCTTCCCGCACCAGTTCCCGAAACCTTTTTCGAAACCGGTGGATGATCACCTTGAGCGAGCCTTCCGTGACCCCCAACCGGTCGGCGATCGTTCCCGAAAGTGGAGCGGCCGCTTCCCCCGTCAGCCAGGGACGCAGCACTTCCATTTGCTCGCCCCGCCCCGCTTCGACCGCCTCGGCTTGCAGCCGATCGAGGCTACGCGACAGGACCGCCAGCGCCCATTCCCGATCGAAATACGCGTCGGCGGGGAAGCCCTGGGGATCGGCCGGTTCTTGGGCGGTTGGTGAACCTGACTGGTTGTTGGGTGTCCCCGGTGATTCCCCCTGTGGCTCCACCGAATCGAACGAGACCGCGATCCGCCCGCCCCCGCGTTTGAGCGTCCGTCCCCGTTCACGGAGGTCCGCCAGAAAGTGCTTGGCCGCTCCCAGCAGGTACGATCGAAATCGGCCCCGCGTGCGGTCGACTGTGTTGAGACTCTCTCCCTCCAGCAGTTTCGCGAAGAACGCGTGCGTCAGATCCCGGGCGTCCTCATTCCCGTGCCGATACCGCTCGATGAACGCGGCGACCGGGGCATAATACGACTCGCACAGCGCCCGTAATGCCCGCTTTCCCTCGGGTGAGTCCCCCTTCGCGGCGATCACGGCCGTCCAATGGGTTGTCTGAAATGCGGACTGCGGGAGATCACTCATTCTCGGCGGCCGGTTCCGTCGGGGATTCCAAACGCTCCCCCGTGGGGTGTGCCGCGGGAAGCGTTTGACCCGCAATCCCACGCAGTGGCGCCAGTCGAAAGGCCGGTGTGACGCCCGGTGCCAGTTCTCCCAGATTCTCAACGTTCAGGTAATCATCCATCCAATACGTTTCTGTCACCCCGTCGGGCGCGAGCGTAGACATGTGCAACAAGTGCAGTTCACTGGAAGAGCGCGGCTCCGACAGCACCAGCGGAGCGTATCGGTCGGGCAGCGGAGTTGTCTCGGGTGACAGCGACACCATGCCGACCATCAGACTGCGTTCCATGCGATGGAAGATCACTTTTGTCTCAGGATCGATGAAGTCCAGAATCAGCCGTTCTCCCACGACCGGCGTCGGCAGCACACTGGTTTTTCTGGGGGAGTACACGTGCCATCGCAGCAGAAAGCCGGTGGCCCGATCGGTCGCAGTTTGAAACGTCAGCACGTTCGAAGAGGCGACCCGTGCTTGCCCCTTGGTTGCCGATCGGGGAGTCACACGCACGAGGGTATTGGAGGGAACCACCACCTGTCTCTCCGCCGTGAACCGCGCCCCTGCCGGCGCGGGGGGCCACGCCGAGCCGGGTTCACGCACGATCCGGGCGATCAGGTGGCATTTCCACCCGTCGCGGTGCGTCATCACCGCGAACTTGGGGACCGCCCCCTCGGGTAATCGGGGCATTTGTCGCGCTGTGCGCTCCACTTCTTTCGCCGCCTTGTGAATCTCATCGCGCGTGAATTCCCCAGGCACGGTCCATGACAGCGCATTCCCCTGGTTGAGTCCGATTTTTACATCTCCCGGTCGGGAATCCGCCGCGTTTTGGGGGAGTTCGCCATTCGGGCCAGCCGTCAGGCTCTGCGAAACTTCGATTGCCAGTCCGTACCTCGAATCGCGTTCGAATCGTAACACGATCGTTCGCGAGTCGGGCGTGACCTCGACTTGCTGGAAACGAAACTCGATATCGGTGGGGGGGATCGGGGTGGGAATCGTTCCCATTCGATTCGACTCACTCGGGACCGGCGAATCGATCATGACGGGAGCGGGTGGAAAGTGGTTTGCTGGTTCGATCCGGGGAGTCCCCAGCCAGACCATCGTGACGGCAAACCAGAACACGATCCACAGCACCGCGAACGACAATCCCAGAATCGTCGCTGGATGCGAACGAATGACAAGTTCCTGGGGGGCGATCAGCGCTGGCTCGCGACCGGTGCGCACGACCGCGTCGAGAATCGCATCGTGCCAGTCGTCGACCTCCCGATTGAACTGCGACGGCAGAAATCCGATCAATCCATTGTTCGGCGACAGGCAGATTCGTCGTTGATAACCGCGATTGGCGTAGGTCAACGCGATGAAGTTGATCCCGGCGATATTGACGCTGCGCGGATACTGACCGATTCCCATTTCGCTGATCTCCGCGAGTTCAATCACCGTATCGACGTTGCCCCGAGTGTAAATCAACCGTTCTTCGTCCAGCCGCAGTGTCCCCTGGCTTCTCCAGATCAAGAACTGGCCGACCAGCGTCTTGAGTTCCTCGGGAGAATTCAAAGTGCTGCGTCCCGACTTCAACATCCGCGGGGGAACAGAGCGTGCCGGGGCCGGGGGAATTCGAGCGGTCCCGACATCGAGCGGCTTCGCGTCGGGATTCGCCAGTCCTTCGACCCGCGTGCGGAATTCGGTCGCGTTGGAGAACCGGAGTTCGGGTTGCGACTCCAGGGCACGTAGCACGATTTCATCGAGCCGCACATCGACTTGAACCCGGCGTGATGGCGGTTGCAACACTCGGCCGGGAAGTTCGCCGGTCAGCAACTCATACAGAACGACTCCCAGAGCGTAGATGTCCGTTCGCTGATCAATGACGACAGGTGACCGCAGTTGTTCCGGGGCCATGTAGCCCGGAGTTCCCAGCAGCTCCATTCCCGTCAGTCGGGTGCGGGGGTCACTGCCTGCGCCGGCGGGGTGATCGGTCGATTCCCGCCGCAGAATCCGCGCGATTCCGAAATCGACAATCTTGATTTTGCCGGTCCGGTCGATCAACAGATTCTCGGGCTTGATGTCGCGGTGGATGATTCCGCGGTTGTGCGCGAACTGCAACGCTTCGCAGATCGGCGGCACAACGGCGAGCGCCTGTTCGGGAGTGAACCGCCCGGCCAACATCGCCTGCCGCAGGTTCACCCCGTCGATGAATTCCATCAACAGAAAGTAGAAGCCCCCCGACTGGCCAAAGTCATAGACAGTGACGATGTTGGGGTGGTTCAGTTCAGCCAGCGCCTGGGCCTCGCGCTGGAATCGGGCGGTGAAACCGGAATCCGCCTGTCGCCCCGGCGCGAGCAACTTGAGCGCGACGATGCGGTTCAGCGATTTCTGGCGCGCTTTGTAGACCACCCCCATTCCCCCGCGTCCCACGAGTTCGAGAATGTCGAGCTGAGGGAAAGCCGCCCCCACAGCTTCCAGCGCGGGAGCGGGTTCGCGAGGGGGTTCCGCATCGTCAGTCGCCGCCTGCTTCATCAGGCACAGAGGGCAAAGTCCCCACGGGGCGCTCGCAGGAATTCGAGTGCCACATTCGGGGCAGAGAGTGTCAATGGACGAATCGCGCATGGTGGTCACAGGATCACGCTGGACTGCCGACGATGGCGAGTCTGGGACCCGCGAACAGTCGTCCGCATGATCATACCTGAGGGATTGGTCTCGGAGGGTTAACGGGAATTCATGAATGGTGGGAAATTTCGTGTTCGCAGTCGCGTCGGTGCTTGAATTGCGTTTGCACTGGCATTCGTCGAGATTGACGGATGGCGACTCGGGAGTCAGCATCGAAGACGACAGGCAGATCACCGTGGTGAAACTGCCGAAGCCGGTTCTGACCTCACGCAATCCCATTGCCGTCCGCATGCCCACCGAAGATTCTTCCGAACTCCACGATTTCCAATCGAGTCCGGTTCCATTGCCATGGACCGATGAGAACCCGCTGACCGTCGACGAAGTCGGTCACGGTGATGGAGAATCTGCCGCTAGGCCGGGTCTGTCACGCGCCTGGACAAAGTCCGCCTGGGTCGTGATCCTCATCGCCGCCGGGACGGTGTTCGCTCTCAATTTTCTCACCTCGCGATCGACCGGCGGGAAGGGGGGGGAGGAACTGGCGGCCGACATGCAGGCGCGGATTGCCTTGGGGGTGTCGCAATTCCCCGGGACTGCCGCCGAGATGCACCGTTCATTGCGCGATGGGCTCGAACCGGGGAATTACTCCGGAATTCTCCGCACCACGGTGGTGACGGCGGAGATCGTTGGACTGGAACGCGCAGTCGAAGAACTAAATGAACTCGCAGGCGATTGGCTCTCGACGGAAACTCCCCCCACTCCCGATGAGGTCCGCCTGGCAACGGTGCTGCGCGAACTCTACGAATTGCGGCGGGGCGACGATTTCGCTGAGAAAGGACTGCCGGCCGACTCGACCGAATTCCTGGAGTCGACACTCGGATGGACCGGACGGCTGGCGGTCAATCCCGTGAATGGGCCACAACCCGAGGCGCGTGAGGCTTTGATGGCCGAGGCAAACCGGACGGCGGTCGTCTTTTTCTGTGCCGCCGTGGCGGGAGTGTTGTCGGTTGTGGTTGGGCTCGCATTACTGGTGATCTGGGGGGTTCTCGCGTTTCTGGGGACAGTCCAATTTCATCTGCGGGTTGGCTCGGGGACCGGCGGATTTTACGCCGAGACCTTCGCACTGTGGTTTGTCACATTTTTCTTCCTCAATATTCTCGTCGCGCCGTTTTGTCCCGCAGCATACCGGATGCTCTGCGTCGGGCTGATGTCAGCTCTCAGTCTGCTGACCTTGTTGTGGCCCGTCGGACGCGGTGTCCCCTGGTCGCAGGTGCGTGAGGAAGTGGGGCTGACCTGGCCAAAACACCCCGTCCGCGAGATCGCTACGGGAGTCGTGTCGTACATCGCCGGTGCGCCGCTGTTGGCGATCGGCATGGTGTGTACCGTCTTTCTCATGCAACTACAAAAAGCGATGCAAAGTCCGGCACTCCTCGCATTCGCAGACACTCCGATGCACCCGATCATTCAGCCCTTGGCACGGGGCACCACGCTCGATCGCATTCAGGCCGTCGCCGTTGTGCTGCTGGTCCCGATCACCGAAGAGATCATGTTTCGCGGGGTGCTTTACCGGCATTTGCGTGAAGCGTCGCTACGGTGGGGGGCGGTGATCTCGGTGCTGTTTTCCATTCTGTTCAACGCGTTCCTGTTCGCCGCCATCCATCCCCAGGGAATTCTGGGAATTCCACTGCTGATGTCGATCGCGATCGTTCTCGCGGTTTCGCGCGAATGGCGCGGTTCCCTCGTCGCGCCGACGGTCACGCACATGATCGTGAACGGCATGACGACCACGATTGTGCTGCTGGCGTTTGGCTGAGAATCGTCGGCGACGCGTGCATCCGTCTCAGCCGGTTTGTACATTTCACACATCGCCGTCGCCGCGTTGCGGGTGTTTCCAGAGCGCTCTGGAACATCGCGGCGATTCGCGCTCCTGGAGTCGCCGCCATGCTTCGTCGTCGAGTCGTCGCTCATCTCTCCCGGTTGTCGCAGGAAGTATCGGGACAGCATCCACGCGTCCCCTCCGCTCCCGCTCGCAGCCACATGGCGTCTCCATGTCATGGCGGGGCGCTGCGACCGTTAATGGCCGCCATTCTGTCGATCACCTTTGGTCTCTTGGCCGGGCCGCTTGCCGCCGAAGAGCCGAAGCATGTCGATCTCTCCCTCCTGATCGCCCCCGAATACCCCTCCACCTGGCCATCATTTCCCCCGTTTCAAATCAACCATTACCGCAAGATCGGCCCGCTGTCCGCGTACAACAGCGAGATCCTGATTCTTGATGGCAACACCGGGACCCAGCTTGACGTCCCCCCGCACTCGGTCACGGCCCAAGACTCGGGGCTGCCGAACGCCGGCCGATTCGGGCTGGCGTTCACCGACAAAATCGAACCCTGGCAGTTTGGCGGCGAAGCGTGCGTGATCGACTGCAAAGATCTGCTCGACGCGACGCCCAACGGCCGGAGCGATCTGGTCACGAAAGAGCGAATCATGGCGTGGGAAAAGGCCCATCGTCCGCTCGGCCCGGGGGACGTGGTGTTGTTCCATAGCGGCTTCAGCGACAAATACTACAAACCGTTCCCCGAAGGGCGGCGGTATGGTGCCGACCCGGTCGAAGGAGTCACCCCCGGCTGGCCCGATCCTGACCCCGAATGCATGGAGTACCTCGCGAGCCGCAAGGTTCTCACTTTGGCAACCGACAGCACCAGCATGGGCCCGTTGCCCAATCTCGCCGAGCCAACCCACTACGCGGGGTTGAAGCATGGAATGATCTGGACGGAGAGCGGGATCGGTTTTGGCCAGCTTCCGACCACCGGGGCGTTTTACTGCATGATTGGACCGAAGCACGCGGGGGACCCATACAGCGAGGGGCGGGCGTTTGGAATTGTGGGGGAGCCACTCGCGAGCCGACTGAACGCGGCGGCGCGGGCGAAGAAAGCAGTGGATCTCTCGGTCACACTCGCCGACGACCTCCCCTCAAGCTGGCCGGGCAGGGGGGTGGGCAACCATCGGCAGCCGTACTTCACAATCAAGTTCGGCATGAACCCGAACATCAAGATTCCGTTCATGATGCACATGGTCGACAGCCACACTGGCACCCACCTGGTTCCGCCGTCGTACAGCCTGCCGACCAAGGGTTTTGACAACCAGAGCTACGCTCCCCAGGTGCGGGGATGGCTCGCCGAGTATGAGAAGAAGTTCGGCCAGCGCGGCACGAGCGACGTCACCACCGAGAAGGTGCCGCTGTCGCAGACGTGTGGCAACGCGCGGGTGATCGATGTGCGGTCACTGCGTGGGACCACGAAAAAGGAAGCGTGGCCCGCCTCGCCCTCGATCACTGTCGACCACCTTAAGAAATTCGAGGCGGACAACGGCAAGTTGAAGAAGGGAGAGATCGTGGTATTCCATACAAACTGGACCGACGACTTTTACAAACCGCTCCCGATGGGGGAGAAGTGCCAGTTGGATCCTCTCAACGGCAAGAGCGAGGGATGGCCGGCACTCTCCGCCGAAGGGGCGATGTATCTGGCCGACCAGGGGATCGCCTGTGTGGCGACCGACGCTCCGACGCTGGGCGGAGTGGACGATCGCCAGGCGCTGTTCACGTACTGGGCGCTCGGAAGCCGTGGCGTCGTGGGAGTGGAGTTTCTAACTGGCGTCGGCAAACTGAAATCGGGGGCGTACTTCCTGTTCGCACCGATCAAAGTGAGAGATTGCCACGGCGGTCCAGGACGGGCGATCGCGCTGGATTAGTCCGCTTGACCCGTTCGAACGGCGAGACTATCGTCGGCGGCGTCTTTCAGGAGCTTCGCAAGATGTTGTTTCGATTTGTTCGCGCGCTGGTTTTGTGCGCCCTGTTCGCGTCGGTTGTGGTTGGTGGTCTGAGTTCCATTCCAGCGGTGTTCGCGGCTGAACCGGCCGACGCCGTGGTGGGGGCGTGGAATCTGAAATTCACCACGCCCGACAACCGGGAACACACGCCGGTCTTCACGATCACGCGGGCCGGCGAGGGACTCAAAGGCGAGTACAAACAACGTGACGACGCCGAGAAACTGCCCGAGGTGAAATCGGTCGAATTCGCGAAAGGCGAACTGACGTTTGTCGTCACCGCGGGAGACGCCAAGGTGACGTTCAAAGGGGCCGTCGCGGATCAGGTGGTGAAAGGGACCGCCAGTTATGAGTACCTCGCGCTGACGGGAATGTTTGATTTCGAGGGGAAGCAAGTGGCGGTCGCCGTCGCTCCACAACCGGCTCCCGCCGTCGTCCGGTTTGACGAAGAACGGTCGGGAGTGGCGCGAGGGAAAATGGAGCTGGTGGAATACCCTTCAAAAACGACCGAGGGAAACCGCAAGTTCGTGATCTACACGCCGGCCGGCTATTCGAAGGATGTGAAGCTGCCGGTGCTGTATCTGCTGCATGGTTCAGGTGACGACGAGACGGGCTGGCAGACCAAGGGGGCCGCTCAAGCGGTTCTCGACAATCTGATGGCGGACAAGAAAATCGTCCCGATGCTGGTGGTGATGCCCAACGGGTTCGCCGGCAAGCCGGGGGACGACCCGAAGTCCCGTGGCGAGTTCAAGACATTTGAAAAAGACCTCCTCAACGACCTGATTCCGTTCGTCGAATCGAAGTACGCCGTGAAAACCGGACGGGACGACCGGGCAATCGCCGGGCTGTCGATGGGGTCGGCTCAATCGCTGCTGATCGGCTTGGGGAATCTCGATCGCTTCGCTTCGATCGGTGCGTTTTCGGGAGCGAATTTCCGTGGTCCTCAGTCGGATTACGTCCCCGATGTCGAAGGTGCCAAGACCAAGCTCAAGCTCTTCTGGCTCTCGTGCGGCGAAGACGACAAGCAGGTGATCGAACGGGTCAAAGAACTGCACGCGTTTCTGGACGAAAAGAAGATCCCCCACACCTACCGCATCGGTCCGGGCGCCCACGATTGGAGTGTCTGGAAGAACGACCTGTTCCTGTTCTCGCAGCGGTTGTTCCGCGAACGGGGGACGATTTCGCTGACCGCCGCGACTCCCGCCGAGGCGCTCAAAATTCAAAAGGGATTTCAAGTTGAACTCCTCTACTCGGTTCCCAAAGATCACCAGGGCTCGTGGGTCAATCTGTGCGTCGACCCCAAAGGTCGGCTGATCACGAGCGATCAATACGGCCCGCTGTACCGCATCACCCCAGGTGGTCCTGGAGTGGAAACCAAGGTCGAGAAGCTACCCCATGCCATTGGTGGAGCGCATGGTCTGTTGTGGGCGTTCGATGGCCTGTACGTGATGGTCAACGAGACGGTCAAATTTGGCGACCAGGCACCCAAGATCGGTCTGCATCGTCTCAAATCGCGGGATGGGGGGGATACCTACGATGCCCCCGAGTTGCTGAGGGAATTCCAGGGTCAGGGGGAACATGGTTCACATGCCATCGTCCCGACTCCCGACGGAAAGTCGTTGTACATCGTCTGCGGCAACCAGGCGAAGATGACGCAGCTTGACGCGTCGCGCGTACCCCGGCTGTGGGGTGAAGATCATCTGCTCCCCCGCATGCCCGACGGCAACGGTTTCATGGCCGGGGTGCTTGGCCCCGGCGGCTGCATCTACAAAACCGATCCCGATGGCAAGAGCTGGGAACTGATCAGTACCGGTTTCCGCAACCAGTTCGACGGCGCCTTCAACCACCAGGGTGATTTTTTCACCTACGACGCCGACATGGAGTGGGATATGAACACGCCGTGGTATCGCCCCACGCGCATCTGCCTGTCGGCGAGTGGTGCCGACTTTGGCTGGAGAAATGGTGCCGGCAAATGGCCCGCGTATTACGCCGACAGCCTTCCCTCGATTCACAACATCGGCCCGGGATCCCCGACCGGCATCTGCTTTGGTTACGGTGCGAAGTTCCCGAAGAAGTACCAGGAGTCGTTGTTCATCTGCGACTGGAGCTACGGCAAGATGTACGCGGTTCAGCTCACGCCAGACGGTGCGAGCTACAAGGGGAATTCCGAGGAGTTTCTGGCGGGTTCGCCACTTCCGCTCACCGACGTGGTGATCAATCACCACGACGGTGCGATGTATGTCACCGTGGGTGGCCGCAAGATGCAGTCGGGACTGTACCGCGTCACCTACACCGGTTCCGAGTCCACCGCGTCGGCTCTCGAATCCGACAAGTCCACGATACCCGTACTGCATCAATTGCGGCACAACCTCGAACTCTTTCACGGCAAGCAGGATCCGCAGGCGATTGAAGCGGCGTGGCCCCATTTGAATCACGCCGATCGCTTCATTCGGCACGCCGCCCGCACCGCGGTTGAGCATCAGGACCTTAAACTCTGGCAGGACAAGGCACTGGCCGAGACCGATCCGGGTCGCTCCATCGCCGCCCTGCTGGCGCTGGTTCGCGCCGCCGGTCAGGATCCGTTCCATCACCCCCGCACCGCGGGAGTGGCGGTTCCGGGCGCGACGCTGCAGGGGCCGATTCTTGACGCGCTCGCGAAGCTCAACTGGGGGGATTTGTCCCATTCACAGAAGCTGGATGTGCTGCGGGTGTATGCCGTGCAGTTCAATCGACTGGGGTGGCCCAGTCGCGCGGCGCGGGCCGCGGTGATCGCGCGGCTCGATCTCTTGTTCCCGGCGGAGTCGCGGGAACTGAACAACGAGTTGTGCAATCTGCTGGTCTACCTCGAGGCTCCCGGAGTCGCGGGAAAGACATTGGGGCTGATTGAAAAGGCTCCGACGCAGGAAGAACAGATGGAATACGTTCGCGCGTTGCGGGTGTTGTCGACTGGGTGGACGACGGCCGAGCGCAGCGAGTATTTCAGTTGGTTCCTCAAGGCGTCGAACTTCAAGGGAGGCAACAGCCTGCGGGGCTTCCTGAAACGGATGAAGGACGACGCGGTGGCGACGTTGACCGCCAAGGAAAAGGAACAGGTTCAGGCGATTCTGGACGCCACGCCCGCCGGCCCCGCCCCGATCGCCGGCAAGCCCCGGAGTCTGGTCAAACGCTGGAAACTCGACGACCTGCTCCCCGCGCTCAACGACGGGTTGAAATCTCGCGACTTCGACCGCGGTCGTCGGCTGTTTGGTGAGGCGAACTGCTTCACCTGCCATCGCTTCGATGGTGAAGGAGGAGCGCAAGGGCCGGATCTCACCGGCGCGGGCGGGCGGTTCAACATCCGCGATCTCCTGGAGACCATCGTTGACCCCAGCAAAGAAGTCAGCGATCAATACACGGCGATCGTGGTCGAACAGAAGGATGGTAAGGTCGTGACCGGCCGCATCGTGAATTACAACAACGACACGATGATCATCATGACCAATATGCTCGACCCGAACGGTCTGGTGAACGTCAACACGAAGAACGTCGAGACGATCGAACGCTCGAATACTTCGATGATGCCCGAAGGGCTGCTCAACGTTCTCGAACAGGAGGAAGTCCTCGATCTGATGGCGTACCTGCTTTCGCGGGGTGACCGAACGAACAAGATGTTCGGCGGAAATTGAATCGATCGATAGAATGAGAACGAATCGCGTCAAAGCCGCGCTGAAGGCGGGTCAGGTTGTCCTGGGGAGTGAAGTCTCGGGACTGCACAGCGCCGAGGTGCCGCGCCTCTTTGCCGAGGCGGGACTGGACTTCGCTTTCATCGACATGGAGCATTCGTCGATGGGGCTGGAGACGGTCGCCGACCTCGTCCATTCAGCCCGACAGGCGGGAATCACCCCGATCGTCCGAGTCCCGCAGGCGGAATATCCCTGGGTGGCCCGCGTCCTCGACAATGGCGCACTGGGGATCATTGTCCCGCGGGTCAACACGGAGGAGGAGACCCGGCAGATCGTCAGTTGGACGCGCTATCCTCCCCGTGGAATTCGCGGTTTCGCCTGCACGCGGGCCCAGTCGGAAGGCGAACCAATCTCTCCCCGCGACTATATCGAGTGGGTCGACGCGGAAACGCTGGTCGTGATTCAGATCGAACGCCGGGAGGCGATGGAGAATCTCGAAGCGATGCTTTCGGTTCCGGGGGTCGATGTCGCCTGTATGGGACTGATGGATCTTTCGGCCGATCTGGGGATTCCCGGTGAGATTGACCATCCCGAAATGATCGCCGCGGTCGACCGCGTGGTGGAAGTGTGTCGCGCCCGGGGCATCGCCGCCGGAATCATCACCGCCGACATGCGGGCGATTCAGTTCTGGATTGGCCGGGGGATGCGATTTGTGTCGTACTCCACCGACTTTTTGCTGTTGAAGGATGCCGCGAGCCGCGCCTGTCGACAAATGCGCGAGACCCCGACAGGTCGTTGATAAGAAACCGCAGAGCCGCGCCCGTCAGGAAGCGGTCACCGTTGTCCGGACAGCCCTCGGTCTCGCTCATCGGAATTCCATGCCGCGCCGACCCAAGAAACACACTGATCTGGCGACGTGGCTCGGCACCGCGTCGACGCCGCTGTTCGTGCTGGATCCCGAACGGCGGATTCGTGTTTTCAACGCCGGTTGCCAGTCGCTCACGGGTTGGACGGCGGCGGATGTGGTGGGGGTTGTCTGCCAGTACGCGAGTGTGGCTGATGTCACGGGAGGAGTGGCGCTCGCGGCCAGTCTGTGCCCGCCCCCGGAAGTTTTCGCGGGTCAGGAACTCGCAACGCCCGCTCAAATCGTCTTGCGTGATGGCGACGTCGCCGCTCGCACGATTCACTACTTCCCGCTGCTCGACCCCCAGCGGCAACTGACAGGGGTGCTGGGGCTGATTGGTGAACCGGCCCCGCCGGGGGCCACCCAGACAATCCCCGCGACGCATCGGCTGCATGCGGAACTGGCAGCCCTGCGAGGGGCGTTGCGACAGCGTTTCGGTCAGCAGTCGCTGGTTGCCTCCAGTCTGGCGATGCGTCGTGTACTGGCCCAACTCGATCTGGCGGTCCGGACGAATACGTTCGCGCTCTTGGTCGGGGAACCCGGAACCGGGCGCGAGCATCTCGCGCGCGTGATCCACTTTGGAGGTGCCGCGCGCGGGCAATGGTTCATTCCCCTCGACTGCCGACGGATGGCGGCCGACGAACTGGAACGGGTGATTGGCCGACTGCTGGAAGTGCATCGCGCGCCGGCGACCGGTTCCGCCACGCCGCAGCCTGGAACGCTATTCCTCTCGGATGTCGATTCGCTGCCGCGAGATCTTCAACAACGACTGTGCGCGGAGTTCCTCACCACGGGGAAGCAACGTTCGGTCTCCCCTTTGCGATTGCTGGCGTCGACGTCGAAATCGCTGGGCGAACTGATGGCGGCGGGAGATATCCGCCCGGATTTCGCAGCACTGATCAGTCCGCTGGTGATCGAACTCCCGCCGCTCCGTGACCGGCCGGAAGATCTGCCCCTGTTGTCGCAACACTTTCTCGAAGAGCTCAACCGGCAGGGGGACCGTCAGATCGCCGGCCTGGATGAGGAGGTGGCGAAACTGCAGACCGAACATGACTGGCCGCGAAATCTTGACGAACTGTGGGAGGTGATCCGCGACGCCCATGCGGTCGCGACCGACCGGGTCATCGCGTTGACGGATTTGTCAGCGCGGTTTCGGTCAGAGGTCGCAGCGGCAATGCCCGCGCCGGCGCAAGTCCCCGCGCTCAACCTGGATGCGATTCTCACGGAAGCCGAGACACGTGTCATCCGCCTGGCACTGGACCGCTGTCGCAACAATCGCACTCAGGCCGCGGCGTTACTGGGAATTCACCGCACCCGACTGATTCGTCGAATCGAGCAGTTGGGATTGGGAAAGGATGTCGTGGCATCGACCGCCGACGCAACGGCGTCTGACACAATTGTTGACGGGGAGCAGGCCGGCGAAGGGGACGAACTGCGGGAAAAAACCGAGCGTGGCACCAGTTGAGATATCTCGCGATCGAGACACGACCGACGGAAAGAATTTGACAGGATGAAGAGGATGAAAGGGATGAACAGGATGGAGTTGCTCGCCATTCCTGCTCTCTGGACAGGTGGCTGAAATCGAAAAACTCCCAATCCACACGATCGACAGTCTCGTCAGCAATCCTGTCCATCCTCGTCATCCCATTTCATCCTGTCAGTAATTTCGACGGCCCGTTTGCAGGCTATTCTCTGTCAATGCAATTTCGATTTCACCCCGATGGCGGGGTGAGTCTTCGATCTCAGGGAGCAGTTCGTTCAATCGTCACGAGGCAAGCCGGCGTCCGCTTGCGACAGGGTTTCTCCCAGAGGGGATCGCAGTACCAGGTCGGCGTTGCGGTCGAGTGGGGTCGGGTCGCGATTGATGATGACCATCTTCGCCCCATGGGCCTGCGCCATGAGGGGGAGACCAGCCGCCGGGTGTACGACCAGCGACGAGCCGAGCGCCAGAAACAGGTCGCAGTCACCCGTCCATTCGGAGGCGCTCCGCAGCACGTCGGCGTCCAGCGATTGTCCGAACGAAATCGTCGCGTGCTTCAGGGGGGATCCGCATTCCGGACAATCCGGAGCGCGTCCCTGCGCCTGGAACCAGTCGAGACCGACCTCGGCCGGCCAGCGGCGTCGGCAACCCAGGCAGGAGACTTCGCGGGCGGTTCCGTGCAGTTCCAACACCTGGCGATTTCCCGCGATCTGATGCAGCCCATCAATGTTCTGCGTGATGATGCCCCGGATGATCCCGCGAGCCTCCCAGTCGGCGAGAATGCGATGGCCGACATTGGGAGCCGCCCCGGCGAAGTCCCGATGGGCGATCGATTTCTGTCGCCAGTATTCATCGCGCGCTGTCTGACTCTGGACGAAGTCATCGTAGTAGACCGGCTGCGCCTGCGACCAGATTCCCCCGGGAGACCGAAAGTCCGGAATGCCGCTTTCGGTGCTGATTCCCGCCCCGGTAAAGACGACAATCCGGCGGGATCCTGACAACATTTCTGTGAGAGGGGCATTCATCGGTGGTTTCCTTCAGATCCTCGAGATCCAGCCTGTGTGACGCACCACGGAGGTCGCCGCGACTACTGGCAAATGTTGCGTGTCGCCGCCCACATGGTACAAATAGGTGCCCCAGCCCCACACCATCACGCCCGTACATACCCCCCGAGGACTCTGCCATGCAAAGTTCGGCCAGCACTGTCGCGGACTACCTGGCGTCATTACCTGAGGACCGTCGAGCCGCGGTCTCAGCGATTCGAGACGTCATTCTCGCCAATCTGGACTCGGACTTCGCGGAGGGGATGGGATATGGAATGATCCTGTACCACGTCCCCCACAGCGTCTATCCCGCGGGCTATCACTGCAAGCCCAGCGACCCGCTCCCCTACGCTGCCCTGGCGTCTCAGAAAAACCATCTGGCGATCTACATGATGTCGCTGTACGGAGATCCCAAACTGCTCGCCTGGTTTACGGAGGAGTGGAAAAAGACTGGCAAAAAACTCGACATGGGCAAATCGTGCATCCGGTTCAAAAAGCTCGACGACGTGGCGCTCGACGTGCTGGGAGAGACGATCCGACGGGTGCCCGCCCGCGAGTACATCGCGAAGTGCGAGGCCAGTCTGCGGGGATCGGGCCGTGACAAAACGAAGTCAGCGGCCACGGGCCAATCAGCGACGAAACGGGCGAAACCCAAGCAAGCGGCGGAAACGAGTGCGAAGAAAGCAAAAGTGAAGTCGACCGGCGCGCCGAAGTCGGTCGCGGCCAAGAAAGCGACAAAAGCTGGTAACAAGAAATCGACGAAGAAGTCTTCCACGAAATCCAAGTGACCCGTCTTGCTCCGGCAGGGATTGCGAACTGTCGGGGGACGAATGCTGAATGGCACCGTCACTTGAGGGCTGTTGGTTTTGTGGCGACGTCGCTCCGGGATGCGACGGTTTTTCCGGTGTCCGTAATTGAGAATCAAGTTTCGGTCACAAACGGTCGATGGATCGAAGACTCTCCCGTGTCCGTCCCTTCGGAATTTCCTATGCCAAGTTCAGCAAGTTCCACCAGTTCATCCAGTTCGTCGCGCCGAAATAGTTCGTCCTCAAGCTCCAGCGCCTCGCCGCCCGGTTATTGCGATTGGCACTGGACCGCTGGCGGCAGTTCCTGGAGTTTGATCACGAATAGCTGCTATTCGGGGTGCGGTCCCGTCATTCCGCGCGTGCCACTCAACCCGTCGGCGGACGCGAATTCGAGGACCCCCTGTTCCATCACCTTCGAGGAACCGCTGCCCAAGAAAAACTGAATGTGACCGTGTATGACGTGGGAGACAGGGATGCGACCGCAGCCGATTTCTTTGATTGTCACGACCTATGGGACGGATTCGTACTACACGCAGGCGTGCCTCGAGGCGATTCGGCGGTGGAAAAGCCCGCATCACGAACTGATCGTTGTCTCGCACGATGAGTCCCCGCTGTTGCGGGCCTACCTCGACTCGTGCGCGGCCGACGGTTTGATCGACCGGCTGGTCTTCGCCGTCCCGGGCCATGGCCACACGCGGGGATTCAACCTCGGTGTGCGTCACGCCACCGCCGAGGTTGTCTTCAATATCTGCAACGACATTCTGATCGGCCCTTCCCTGGTCGATGACTGTGCGATTCAACTACGTCGCGATCCGCAGTTGGGGCTGATGGGGTGGCACTGGTACAACGAAGGCACCACTTGGCGCGACGGACGCGTCGTTGAGTACTCGGTGCGTGACGGAGAGAATCCGGAACTGTCTTCCGAGAAAATCGCGACGTTTGAGAGCGCCCGCTGGTTCACCGGCCGGTACTTCGAAGGAATCGGCGGCAGGTTCTGGATCAATCTGTGCAACACCGCGTTTTTTGGGATCCGCCGCGAAGTGCTGGATCGTGTGGGAGGAGGGTTCGGACCGGAGTTCAGCCACTACTGGGCCGACGACTTTCTGAATTACGCGGTTCTCGATCAGGGACTTGATATTCGGCACTTCGACGGTCGATTTCGCGGCACACCGTATTTCGCGGAATTTCAGTATGACAACGTCGATGTCGAAGACCGCCGGCGCAATGCCGACATGGTCCGCTACAACGGGGCGTTCCTCGACACGATCGCCCTTTACAACGGCGGCATGTCGCAAGCCGAGTCGGTCTACCTGCATCTGCTCGCGAAGGCGATTCCCGAGAACTCGACCGTACTCAACGTCGGAGTCTGGTACGGCGCGTCGGCGGTCGTGCTGCTCGACGCGATGAAATCGAAGCGTGCTCGGTTTCACTTCATCGACTGTTTCGATCTGCCGGGGATTTCTGAAATGTCGGCCCAATGGCCGGTCACGCAGGAACAGTTTGAATCGGTGATCTCGCCGTACGTGCGACCACACCATGAGATCACCATCACCCGGGCCAACACACTGACGCTGGGCGCGTTTCCACCAGCCGACTTTGTGTTTCTCGACGCTGGTCATACCGCCGAGTGCATCGCCCATGACTCCCGACTGGTGAACCAGGCGCTGTCCGCGAAGGGAGTCGCCACGTTTCACGACTACGGGTACCCGGGCTGGCCCGCCGTCAAGCCCACGCTCGATGATGAGTTTAAGCAACTGGATGCCTTCGAAACGGTCGCGGTCCATCGTCGAACGCAACCGATGCGGGAAGAGTACCATTGGCCGGACCCTACCCCTTAGAACGGCATTTGCCCCATATTCAACCGATCATACGCTGATTGCGTCGGGGCGCACGTCCAATGGACGGGGCGTCTCCTGGAGAGTCAACCGATGGAACGACTGATTCTAACCTGCAATTTGTGTCCTGGCGATGTGGTGATGATGACGGCGGCGGTGCGCGACCTGCACCGCGCGCACCCGGGACGGTACGTTGTCGACATCCGCACGACGGCCCGGGAATTGTGGGAACACAATCCCTACATCCACCCGCTCGATGACCGCGATCCCGCCAACCGGGTCATTGAGATGCACTACCCGCTGATCAACGGAAGCAACCACGCGCCGTATCACTTCATTCACGGTTACACACAGTATCTGGAGCAACAACTGGGAGTGCGGATTCCCGTCACCGAATTCAAAGGGGACATCCATATTTCGTATTTCGAGAAGAGCTGGCTCTCACAAGTGCAGGAGACCGGCTTTCAGGGGAACTTCTGGATCATGATGGCCGGCGGAAAATATGACTTCACCGCCAAATGGTGGAACCCGGCCCTGTTTCAAAAAGTGGTCGACCATTTCCGCGGGCGAATCCAGTTCGTGCAGTGTGGTGAAAAAGGGCACTTTCATCCCCCGCTGAAAAACGTCATCAATCTGGTGGGAAAGACCGACACCCGCCAGTTCGTCCGGTTGATGTACCATGCCGACGGTGTCGTCTGCCCGGTGACATTCGCGATGCACCTGTCCGCCGCGGTGGAAACCAAACCCGGCAAGCCGAGAAACCGCGCCTGCGTGGTGATCGCCGGCGGGCGCGAGCCTGTTCAGTGGGAGGCGTATCCGCATCATCAGTTTCTCAGTACGAATGGTGCGCTCGACTGCTGCGACCAGGGGGGCTGCTGGAAATCGCGCTGCCAGCCGGTCGGTGACGGAGACGAAAAAGACCAGAGCCTGTGCCTTTACCCCATTGATCTGACGCCGAAACTGCGGATCCCCAAGTGCATGTCGATGATCACGGCGGAAGATGTGATCCGCCGTATTGAACTCTACTACGAAGGTGGGGCGTTGCAGTACAACACCCCGCGGTCGAAACCGCGCGTGGGTAAGAAGGCCCCTCGCCGGCGGCTGGCCGCCTGAAAACTACCGACTGACTCCAGTGAGATGGACAAGTCGCTTTGAAACGTGAGTACCCGTGGAGAGGCACGGACAAGGGACAATTACGTCAGCCGTGGATCACCACCATCTTCTCCTCGGTCATCTCCCGAATCGCGTAATGCGGCCCTTCTTTCCCCAGGCCGCTGTCCTTCAAGCCGCCGTAGGGCATCAGATCGGCCCGCCATTGTGTTCCCCAGTTGATGTGCAGATTGCCGCTGTCGACTTCGCGGGCGAATTTCAAGGCCCGGTCGATGTCTTGGGTGAAGATGCTCGCGGACAGGCCGTAATTCGTGCTGTTGGCGAGCCGAATCGCTTCATCAATGCCGTCGACGCACGTCACCGCGACCGCCGGCCCAAACAGCTCGTCGCAACTGATGCGCATGGCGGACGAGACGTTGGCGAGAATCGTCGGTTCATAAATCGTCCCCCGCCGCTGCCCCCCCGTCACCAGCTTCGCCCCCGCCCCCACCGCTTCATTGACCCACGATTCGACCCGCAGCGCGTCCCGTTCCCGAATCATCGGCCCCATCTTCGTCCCCTCGGCCAACTGGTCGCCTGTCTTGAGCGCGGCGACCCTCGGCTTCAGCGCGTCGAGAAAATCGCCGTAGACACCGGTCGTCACAAGAATCCGCTGCGCCGAGATACAGACCTGCCCGGCGTTGGAAAACCCCGACACCGCGACCAGATTCGCCGCCTTTTCGAGGTCGGCGTCATCCAGGACGATCACCGGACTGTTGCTTCCCAATTCCATTGTGACACGCTTCACACCCGCCATTCGGCAAATCGCGTCTCCAATCTCGTAGCTGCCCGTGAAGCTGATCTTTCTCACGCGGCGATCGGTACACAAAGCGTTTCCAATCTCTCCCCCACCTCCCGTCACACAGGCAATCGCCTCGGGGGGCAAGCCCGCTTCCAGCAGAATCTCCACCAGCTTCAATGCCGACAGCGGGGTGTCGCTGGCCGGCTTGATAACGACCGCGTTCCCGGCGGCGATCGCTGGTCCGACTTTGTGTGCCACCAGATTGAGAGGAAAATTGAACGGCGTGATCGCCGCCACAATTCCGCAGGGAACCCGCAGTGTGAACCCGAATTTCCCCTTTCCGCCCGGCGCGGCGTCCAGTGGGACGACCTCGCTCGTGATCCGCCGCGCTTCGTCGGCAGAAACGTCGATTGTTTCTCGCGCCCGGCTCGCCTCGAACAGTCCCTCGGAGAGAATTTTCCCCTCTTCGGCACTGATGGTTCGGCCCAAGTCCTGTTCGCGCGCCAGCATCAACCCGGCGGCCCGGCGCAGAATCGCAGAACGGTCGTACGCTGGCATGTTCCGCATGACCTTCGCCCCCTCGACCAGCGTGGACAACGCCGCATCGACATCGGCCGCGGTCGCTTTCGGAACGGTGTCAATCACCGCGCCGTCGTAGGGATTCGTCACATCGATCCGCGACGATCGATCCTGCCATTGTCCGCCGAGGAACATCCGCATCAAAAAACTCCTGTGAGAATGACCGTTTGGCCCGGTCACAACGTCTCATTTTCCAGCGTGCGAAGTATAGCCGCGAACCGTGCTTGTCAGGAAGCGGTTCGAATCCAAACCGGCGATCCCCGCAATCCAGGATTGCCGACCATTGCACGCACCAGTGTCGCGGCGTACTGTGCGGACGCAGAGTTCCTCCCCCACCGCGAGGCGTTCCATGAGCGACCGTTCAGAGACTGCGACGAAATCCGCGTCCGCCGGCCAGTTCGACCAGCCAGAGAGCGAGCGTCCCACCAGCATTCGTCGAATGGTGGTCGCCGTCACTGTCGGAATGGCGGTCATTCTGTATCTCGACCGGTTCTGTGTCAGCACGTCCGAACGGTATATCAAGGAAGACCTGGGACTGAGCGAAACACAGATTTCGTGGTTCACCAGCGTCTTTTTCTGGGCCTACGCGCTCGGACAGGTTCCCGCCGGCTGGTTTGGTGATCGGGCGGGAATTCGCTGGGTACTCGCAGGTTACATCCTGCTCTGGTCGTTGTTCACCGGCTTCATCGGTCTCGCGACGGGAGTGGTGATGTTGCTGACGATGCGGGTCGGGTGTGGGATCGCGCAGGCCGGGGCTTTTCCACTGAGCGGAAGTCTGGTTCGCCGTTGGGTTCCGTTTCAGAATCGTGGTTTCGCCAGCGGCCTGGTCGCGTTGGGGGGACGACTCGGGGCGGTCATCGCGCCGCTCCTGACGGGCTACCTCATGATCAGCTTCGTTCCGCTGTCGACACCGGTTCAACTCGACGGAAAGACGATTCTCGCCCCGCAGGCGCTGGCGAAAAAACTGCTGCCGTCGAAGCCAGACGACAACCGTGGCCCCCCGACGCCAGCCAGTCACCTGTGGACGTTGCTCACTTCCTCTGACCAAGAGACGCTGCGCGAAATCGCGACCGCCGATCCCGAGATCGGCTCCACCCCTGATTCCGCCCAGCGGGTCGCCGACGTGATGAACCACACTCTGAATTCGCCGAAACTGTTTGACGAGGCGTCGATGGGGCGACTCTCGTTATCGGAAGAAGCGGTCGGATTCCTCAAACGCGATACTTTGGGTGGCCCCCCGCTGACCGAATTCGAACGGCCGCGATTCCATCGCTTGATTCTCGAATCGGCGTTTCGCAACGAGGTGGGCAAGCTGTATGTGAAGGGCTGGCGTCCCGTGCTGTTTGTCTACGGATTCGCCGGCGTGGCGGTCGCGTTTCTGTTCTGGTTCGTGTTTCGCGACTGGCCCGCGAAACAGCCGTGGTGCAATCTCGCGGAACAGCGACTGATCGCGGGAGTCGCGGAAAACGCGGCGCTTCCCGCCGACCTGCCCACCGCGACCTCCAAGCCGACTTCGACAAAGCTGCCGATCATGGCAATTCTGCGCAGCCGGGGCTTGATGCTCAGTTCGATTTCCCAGTTCGGAACCAACGTCGCCTGGCTGTTCCTGTTGACCAGTCTGCCGCGCTATCTGATTGAAGTCCACGATGTGCCGATTTTGAAACGAAGTCTCATGGTGTCGCTGCCGCCGCTCGCGGGAATCGCCGGCATGCTGCTGGGCGGCCGGTTGACCGACTGGCTGACGGGAGTGATCGGCCTGCGGTGGGGTCGGGCGCTGCCGATGGGACTGACGCGGTTTGGGATCGCGATCGCGTATCTGGCCTGCCTGTGGGTCGAGTCGGCGTGGTGGGCGATCGCGATGGTGGCCGCTGCGTTTTTCTTCGTCGATTTGGGAGTGGGTGCGGTTTGGGCTTACATGCAGGATGTGGGAGGGAGGCATGTCGGCCCGGTGCTGGGATGGGGGAACATGTGGGGAAACATTGGTGCCGCCGTCGCCAACCCGCTCTACAATCTTGTACTCGGGGAACACCCCACGGTTCGCGACTGGAACATGCTGTTTATCGTGTGTGCCGGCATGGCGGTCGTCTCGGGAGTCGCCGGCTTGGCGATCAACGCGAATATCCCGGTGGAAGAACCGGCCAAGGCTTGATTTTCCCCCGCAATCGTCGAAGATGCCGGTTGCGCTGAATTTTGTACCCCCCTGACTTGAGTCGCTGGAGAGAATTGTGGCGGAACATGTGGTGATCATTGGTTCGGGACCGGCCGGTTGGGCGTCGGCGATCTATACCGCTCGAGCCAGCCTGAAGCCCCTGGTGTTCGAGGGGGCCATCACCGAAGACAACCGCCAAAAGGGGACACTCCCTTTGGGTCAGCTCTCGCTGACCACCGAAGTCGAGAACTACCCGGGTTTTCCGGTCGCCAATCTCGAAGGCTATCTCGACGCCGCCCTGCCCAAAGACCGTCGCGACTACATGGCCCCGCACCGCGGGCATGGCGTCAGCGGTCCGGAACTGATGGAGCTGATGCGGCAACAGGCGGTCAACTTCGGTACCCGGGTGATCACCGACGATGTTGTGGATATCGATCTGAGCCAGCACCCATTCAAGCTGACAACACTCGAAGGGCAAAAAGTCGAGGCTCTGGCGGTCATCATCGCGACCGGAGCCCGGGCGAATTACCTGGGACTCCCGTCCGAAGACCGCTTCAAGAACATGGGGGTCTCGGCCTGTGCCGTGTGCGACGGCGCGTTGCCCCGGTTCCGAAATAAGCCGCTGGTCGTGATTGGTGGCGGCGACAGCGCCATGGAAGAGGCGGGCTACCTGACGAAGTTCGCCAGCAAGGTGTATTTGGTGCATCGCCGCGATTCGTTCCGGGCCAGCAAGATCATGGCGGAACGGACTCTCGCGAATCCGAAAATCGAAGTGAAGTGGAACAGCGTGATCGACGAAGTTCTGGGGAATGACACCCAGGGGGTGACTGGCGTTCGCATTCGCGGCAGTCTGGACACGAATCGCACTGAAGAACTCGCCGCCACGGGTTATTTTTGCGCGATCGGCCATACTCCCAACACCGACTTCCTCAAAGGACAGCTCGCGCTGACGAACAAGAATTACATCGCCTGGACGACCCCTCACCGGACTTACACCAGCGTGGAAGGAGTCTTCGCGGCGGGTGACGTCGCCGACGACTATTATCGTCAGGCGATCACGGCGGCGGGATCGGGTTGCCAGGCGGCCCTCGACGCCGAACGCTGGCTCGCGCTGAAGGGTTTCGAGTAGTCCTGCCAAAATGTCGACTTGAGTTCGGTTTCCGATTCCGCTCCTCCATCGGGAAGAGGCGCCTGTCGGTTTAGGCAATCCGGTCGCGTGTTTGCCGTAGCCGGTAGTGGTTCCTCTTTGCGGGAACCACTACCGGAGCGACGCCGCGGAGCGTCGTCGCTACAAAGCCGACTTCCCCCGGGTCAGAGACCCGTCCTACGGCGGCCGGTTCCTAACATCTGAATTCTGGCCGCGTGGAGTATCGCGCCGATCCCCGTTTTGGAATTTCGTCAGGTGGATCCATGTTGACACACGCGGGCTGCGTTGAACGTCGAAACCGGTTGTGGGAACACTTGCCGGCGAGCGTTGAATGGGTTCTGGTCGCCGACCCCCGGCACGTCTATTACCTCTCGGGGTTTCTGGTCCAGCCCCTGAGTTTTTCGGTCAACGAGCGGGGCTGGCTGCTGCTGGAGCGGAACGGACCCACGACGCTATTGGCCGACAACTTCACCCGCCGCTCGGCGCTCGCCGCTCCGTTCGTCGATGTCGAAGAACTGGAGCCGTGGTACGACCACAAGCACTCGGTGATCAATCGCGACCACGCGCTCCTGGCGGCGTTGGCGCGGGTCGCACCCCGATTACGCAGCCGGCAGGGGGTCATTGAAGGGCATTGGTTGCCGGTGCTGGCGGGGGAGCTGGTTCCGACCGGGTCATCCCGTTTCACGGCCGGTTCGGGTGCGGTGGGCACACTGGGCGACCTGTTGAAAACTCTGCGCAGAAACAAACACGCCGACGAAATCGCGACTCTGGAACAGGCGATGCGGGCGTGCGCCGCGGGGCATTCCGCCGCCCTGGCGACGGTGCGCCCCGGAGTCACCGAATTCGACGTGTATCGCGCGATCCACGCGGGCGTTCTCGCTCAGGCGGAAAAACCGGTCCAGATCTATGGTGACTTTCGCAGCACCAACGCGGAGACACCGAAACGCGGGGGGGCACCCACAGATTATGTCCTGCAAGCCGGGGATCTGTATCTCCTGGACTACTCAGTGATTGTCGACGGATATCGGAGCGATTTCACCAACACCGTCTGCGCGGGGGAGCCGTCCGTCGACCAGCGGCGATTGTTTGACCTCTGTGTTGAGGCGCTGGCCGCCGGTGAGAGTTCGTTGCGGGCCGGGGTGCCTGCGGTGAGCGTCTACCGTGCGACGGCCGCCCCGCTGCGGGCCTCGCCGTTTGGCGAGACATTCACCCACCATGCGGGCCATGGCCTGGGGATGGCTCATCCGGAACCGCCGATCCTGGTCGCCGACTCGACCGATGTGCTGGAGGCGGGGGACGTGGTCACCCTGGAACCGGGACTCTACGTTCCGGGGATCGGCGGGATTCGATTGGAACACAATTACCTGATCACAGAGACCGGCAGCCGACGCCTGAGCCCGCATCGGCTGGCGCTGGAGAATTCTCAGCAGGCCGACAGCTTCGACATTCCGCTCGAGCCGTCCACGTCCTAGAGAGGGCTACCGCCACCGCTTCCGGACGGCTGCGGCTTGGGGTATCGTGGGCGTCCGCGAATCGCCAGGATCGACCAAGTACCACTCATCGCGACAACACTCCCTGCGACCGGTCTTGTATGTCAGCCAAATCCCGTCCCCCCGCCTGGATCCTGTCGCTGTGCCTGGTGCTGTTTCTGGCGACATTTTTGAACTACGCGAACCGCGTTGTCTTCACCCAGAATTCCGTACTCATTCAGCAGCACTTCGAGACCGATAGTGTTGGCTATGGGAACGCCGAGGCGGGATTCGGGTACGGATTCGCGTTAGGGGGGCTGGTGTTCGGTGTCCTGGCCGACTGGATCTCAATCCGCTGGCTGTATCCTCTCGTCATGCTCGGCTGGTCGGGTGCCGCTTATTGGTCGTCGCACGCCACCTCGCTTGAGGAATTCATCGGCCTGCGATTTGCCCTGGGCTTGCTTGAAGCGGGGCATTGGCCTTGCGCGCTCCGCATGACCCAGCGGTCGTTTCCGCCACACCAGCGAACCTGGGGAAACGGAATTCTGCAAAGCGGGGCGGCGGCGGGTCAGATTCTTGTGCCCCAGGTGATTCAGCTTCTCGAGTCACACGGTTCTCCCTGGCCGGTTTCCTTTCGACTCGCCGCTCTCGCGGGAATCCCCTGGGCGATCGGTTGGCTGTTGCTTGTGCGGGAATCGGATGTCCGTCGACCCGTTTTGCAGACCGACGAGCGTGGGGCCGGGACCGGGACGCCGCGCGAGATCCAGGAGTTCCCCTGGTATCACATCTTCAAAATGCGTCGCTGGTGGTTGTTGCTGCTGACCGTTGTCTGCATCAACGTCCCCTGGCACGCGCTGCGTGTCTGGATGCCCGATACGTTGCAGACGTATTACCATTACGACAAGGCGTTCGTCGACAACTTCACCTCGCTCTACTACACGTCCACGTTGGTGGGCAGCCTGTCGACTGGAGCATTGGTCTCATGGTTATCCGCCAGGGGCTGGAACGTTCACCGGGCACGGTTGACGGTGTTTGGAATCTGTTCGGCGATGATCGCGCTGCTGGCACCCGCGATGCTGCTCCCTGCAGGGTATCCCATGCTGGCGATCCAACTGCTGGCGGCGTTTGGCACGTTGGGTGTCTCCCCCATCTACTATTCGCTGAACCAGGAACTTTCTGGCAAGTCGCAGGGAAAAGTCGGTGGCTCCTTGAGTTTTCTTCTCTGGTGCCTGATCTCGCTGATGCAGAATTCCATCGGCAACATTGTAAAGACCAACCCGTCGGCACGGCCCGTGGTGTTTGCGTGCGTCGCGGTCTTGCCCCTGCTGGCGCTCCTCGGCCTCGCCCTCTTCTGGGGACAACGCGACCAGGCGAGCGGGGCGGCGTAAGCCCCCTTCCAACCCGCTCCCACCCCGCGATCCACCTCCGCCCCTAAGACAATTTCACCCGCAGCGCATGTCCTCAGAACCCACTCCCCGTTTCGAATTCGGCCGCAACTGGCAGTTGTTTTTGAAGCACATTGACGAGTCGGTGATCTCGCAGGCGATCGCCACCATGCGGCGGGCCCTGGATGTGGAACGACTGGACGGTGAGACGTTTCTCGACCTCGGTTCAGGAAGCGGACTGTTCAGTCTGGCGGCGTGGCGCCTGGGGGCGTGTGTGACCTCGGTCGACATCGATCCCCAATCGGTCGCCTGCACCGCCGAGCTGCGGAGGAGGTTTGGCGACGGCGAGACCCGTTGGCGGGTCGAAACCGGTTCGGCTCTGGACGACGTGTATCTCGAGTCGCTGGGCACATTCGAAACGGTGTACTCCTGGGGCGTGCTGCATCACACCGGGGAAATGTGGCGGGCGATCGACAATACCGTTCGGCGGGTCGCGGCGGGGGGGAGGTTGTACATCGCCATTTACAACGATCAGGGACCGGCCAGTCGGCGGTGGAAGCGGGTGAAGCAATGGTACAACCGTCTTCCCGGCGCGGCGAAGTGGCTGGTGCTGGCACCGGCGTTCCTCCGCCTTTGGGGACCGACATTTCTAAAAGACCTGTTACTGTTACGCCCGGGAGCGAGTTGGCGAAACTACCGCAGCGCACGAGGCATGAACGCTTGGCGCGACGTGGTCGATTGGGTGGGGGGCTACCCGTTTGAGGTCGCGAAACCCGAGCTGGTATTCCGTTTCGTTCGCAATCTGGGCTTTGAGCTCACGTGGCTCTCGACCTGCGCCGGCGGCTTGGGCTGCAATGAATTCGTCTTCGCGAAAAAATCCCCGCCTGCGAGCGGGGCGGTGTAAGCCCCCTGCCAACCAGCCCAAGCGATTCCGCATCCAGCCGTTGGGTTTGAGACCCCATCAATCCCTGGATTTCCTGATTCAACAACCTGGAGGCCCGGAACACATTTGGTATCCTGTCGGACCGGTCCCCTCTTCGCTGTCAATCCGTCCGTGTCGCATGCTCGATTCTCAGTCACTCGATCGATATCTCGCGAAATTTCCGAACCTGTCAATCGGACTGGTTGGGGACTTGTTTCTGGATAAGTACCTCGAACTCGACCAGAGTTTGACGGAGATTTCGATCGAAACCGGACTGGAGGCGTTCCAGGTTGTTCGGACCCGGTGCTATCCCGGAGCCGGGGGAACGGTTTTGAACAACCTGCAGGCCCTGCGCGTTGGAAAACTGAGTGCGATCTCGGTCATCGGCGACGACGGCGAAGGGTATGAACTGACGCGTGAGCTGGGATTCCGCGGCGTCGACACGTCGGGAGTGATCGTGCGAACCGACCGCATGACTCCGACCTACACCAAGCCGATGCTGTCGCAGTCTGGCGGGGAGCCGCGAGAACTGAACCGTATCGACACAAAGAACCGGACGCCGCAATCGACAGAGATCGACCAACTGGTAATCGAAAAATTACGCGAAGCGGCCCCTCGTCTGGATGCGTTGATCGTCGCCGACCAGGTCACCGAGCGCAATCGGGGAGTGATTACCGACGCGGTGCGAGAGGAACTCAGCCGACTGGGCGCGACTCATCCCAACCTGCTGATCTTCGTCGACAGTCGGTCGCATTTGGGGTTGTTTCGCAATTGCACCACGAAGCCGAATCGCGCCGAGCTGGACGTCGCGCTGGGGTGGGTGGGGGATCCGACTCCTGGAAATTCACCCGGTTTGGTCTTGGATGCGGCCCGCGAGGTGAGTCATCGGAGCGGTCGTCCGATCTTCACCACCCTGGGGCCGGATGGAATTCTGTGGTCGGATGGTAGTCATTCGGTCCATATTCCGGGGATTGTGGTGGAAGGGCCGATCGACATTGTCGGTGCGGGTGACAGCACGACCGCCGGCATTGTCGCCGCGTTGTGCGCCGGGGCGACGCCAGAACAGGCGGCTGCCGTAGGTTGTCTGGTGGCTTCGATCACGATTCAGCAAATCGACGTGACCGGAACGGCGAGTCCCGAGCAGGTGAAAGACCGACTGGAATCGGCGCGGTGGAGCCGAACAATCGGCGAAATCCCCAGTTTGTGAAAGAAGGTGCATGACAATCGGGGGCTGTGGTCCGGTGCGAACCCAAGAAAGCCCCGGGGTGTCCTTTGCACAGCGGGTCGGTTCGTGGTAGAATCCCGACCCGAAACATGGTGGTTGTAGCTCAGTTGGTTAGAGCACCAGATTGTGGATCTGGGGGTCGCGGGTTCAAGTCCCGTCATCCACCCTTCGCTGTAAACACTTCCCTTACAGAGGTTTCTGTAACCTGCCGAACGTCGCCCCAAAGCGAATGTTCAGTACACAAAATCGACTACCCTGCGGACTACCCTAGACTTCCGTTTTTGGCGTTGTCTGGTGTCCAGAATCGTAGGGTAATCGAGCGTCGGCAGTGAGGGTTTTCCGGTGGTTTCAAACCATCTGAAGGACTTCACGCCATGTCAAAACCGTCTCTGGTTCATCACAAGCCGACTGGGCAAGCCCGCGTTCGCATCAATGGACGCGATTTCTACTGCGGGAAATTCGGTTCTCCCGAGTCTCTGGCCCGCTATCAGGAACTACTCGCGCAGCACACTGCGGGGACGATTCCGTCCCAACGTCGCAAGCCGAGAGCGTCGACACCTGCCCCCCGCCCCATTGGCCCGCTGACGGTCGAACTGCTGGCGGCGAAGTATCTCACCGAACATTGTGCGGTTCACTACCGCTATCCGAGCGGCGAACCGACGCAAGAGGTTTCCGAGATTCGGCGATATCTTCAACGGCTGATCGACTTCACCGGACGCATGCCGGCGTCCGAATTCGGACCAAAGCGACTGAAGGAATTTCGCCAGACACTGATCGACTCCGGTTTGTGCCGGTCGCTGATCAACCAGACTGTCGGCCGGGTGAGACGGGTATTCAAGTGGGCGGCGTCGGAAGAGTTGCTTCCTGTCGCTGTGTACCAGTCTCTGATGACGTTGCAGGGGTTGCAGGCGGGGCGGTCGGCGGCCGTCGAACATGGCCCGGTTCTGCCGGTCGAGTGGGAGACGGTTGAAAAGACTCTGCCGTTTCTGACGCCCCCATTGCGAGCCGTGGTTCTGCTGCAATGGCATTGTGGGGCGCGGGGCGGTGAGTTGCTTTCGATGCGACGATGCGACGTCGACACCACGGGGGAGATCTGGACGTTCATCCCCGCCCGGCACAAGACCAGTCACAAGGGGAAGCGGCGTACCATCTTGTTCGGGAAGGAAGCCCAAGCGGTGCTGACACCGTTCCTCGATCGCAAAGCGGGGGAACAGTTTCTGTTCTGCCCCCGCGATGTGAGGCGACGGGA
>CAMATH010000052.1 GCA_945860955.1 Planctomicrobium piriforme | reverse complement strand
TTGTCGCTCGGTCCGCGACCATTGCCAATTGCTCGGCGCGATCGCGGGGGAAATCCCGGTTGCCAGATGTCGGCGAGAGTGTAGAATTTGCCATGTTGCTGTTCTCCGCGTCGCGCCGGTCTCTTTCGAGGGGGGCCGGCTCGTCGCATTTTGGGCTACTGGGCATTCCCGTTTTGTTGCGACGTCTGCCGATCGACGTAGGCGTGAAAGTCGCTCCCCCGAATGAACGCCCTCCCGTGTAGTCTCAGCACAGGCAACCCGGCTCGGCGCGCCTGCCGAAGCGCCCATTCTCCGAGTCCCGACCGACTTTGGAATTCCGCCATCGGATACAACGCGTCGGCCTCGATGGGGCCAGTAGTCGTTGACTTCGCCATTTCGTTTTTCCCGCGATTACTGCGTGACTGACCGCGACTCACCATTGAATCGCGTGACAATCACATTAGACGCGGGGTCGCCCGGTTAAACTATTTCCAGGCGTCCGGGTTGACTCAAAAACTGTCGCGAATCGCCGATCTCATGCGCCTTTGCGCGCATCCATGCGCTTTTGTGCGCTTTTGTACGTCGTGAAATTGGAAAAGTACACGATCCAATTGTGGGCGTTAGCTCCCTGCTTGCCCCAGTATAGGGCGCTACGTTTCTTGATTGCGGTATCCATAGCTCGGGCTTTTCGTTTGTCGCTTGATTGCGGCACAATCCATGCGCCAAGATCTTCCTTCGATCCTGATAAACACCAATCCAAATCGAAACCACTCGGCGGGTTCTCGTGCGCCTTGTGCCAGCCCTTGAGATCTTCCTCCGTCTCTTCCGGGAGATCCTTCGCAGCAGGTGCCGCCGCCTCACGTTCACCCCTCAGTTGAAACTCAGCCGTTGCCGCGTCCACCAGCGTGCGATCACTCGCCGTTCCAGTCCCTGTTCCCAGTCGGTTGACCGCATCCATCACCGATTTACCATAACCTGGGGGGGCATCACCTCGATGTTCACGCATCGCAGCGTCAAGCGCTACCAGTTGCGCCGCGAAGGGGTCAATCGCTCTCAGGTCCGTTCGAACCTCTTTCAACTCCGCCGACTGTTCCCCGGGCTTGCCGCTGATCACAACTTTCAAGTCGCCACTCGGCTTTGCTTCCATCGCTGCCAACATGGCCTCGCGCTCCGACTCCAGTTGCGACGTCGCCGCCATGGCCACCGCCGCTGATTTCGCGACCTTGTCTTCAGCCATGGCGACAATCTTTGCCGCCCGACGCTGAGTATCGATACGTGCCATCCGCTCGATTCCGAAGTCGATCACTCCGTTATCGGCGGCTGTTGCATTCCCGGCAATCGCCCGGATTGCGGCGGCTCGAAACTTCTCACAGAACCCTTGCGGAACATCCCCCCTGTTTTCAAAAACGCTGGCCCCCACCATTCGCACCCCAAGAACCGCCGGGTCGACTGTATTCCAGTCGGTTGTGATCTCGCAAAGCTCGATTGACTTCGGGGCGTCAGCGCCAACCACGCAAACCATTGGAACCGCCTCAACGGAGTCCACCGTCACCACCTTGCCCGTGGCACCCTTCACCCGCCTCGCCTTGCCGCTGTTCTTCGTCGCCATCGCATCTTCCTTTCGAACAACCGGGTCGACCGTCGACGCCGCGGGGAAGATGTCCACGACGACGACGGCCAGAGGTAGCTACTCCTCACCCGGCAAAGTTTGTCACCAAAAATGTCACCAAAACGCGTTCCGTTCGGTGTTTTCTGGCGAATGGTAGTTTAACGAAACCCTTGATTCTCAGCCAATATAAGGGTGTTCTAATCATAGACAAATCCCTTGCTTCGACTTAAAATCCCGTATCCAGAAATGGGTGTGCGGGTTCGAACCCCGCTCCGGCCACTTGATTGGAATGCGGTTCGAGACACTGTGGACTTTTTCCATGATCCTCCGCTCGCGGATCTGTGCGCTGTTGTTTGTCGCCTTGTTCCCGGCCGCTGTGCGGGCCGGTGATGTTGTCGTCGCGGACTTCGAATCCGGTACCTACGAGGGCTGGACGGTCGAAGGAGAGGCGTTTGGAAAAACGCCCGCGAACGCGCATCAACTGCGGGTGACCGGTTATCGCGGCCGCCGGCTGGTGAATTCGTTTGGCTCGGGGGATCCCGCCATCGGCGAACTGACCTCGCCAGAGTTCGAAATCAGCCATTCTTTCCTGGCGTTTCTGATCGGCGGCGGCCGGCATCCGGGGGAGACGGGAATCGAATTGCTGGTCGATGGCAAGTCGGTTCGATCTGCGACCGGTGCCGACTCGGGTCAGTTGCGCTGGGAGTCGTGGGATGTTTCGGAGCTGCGGGGAAAGCCGGCTCGCGTGCGAATCTTCGATCGGGCGACCGGCGGTTGGGGGCATATCAATGTCGATCAAATTCTGCTGATCGATGCCGCCAAAAGTGGCTCGGGTTCCTGGCGGCTCGACGAATACCGGCGTTCGCCGGATTACTACCGCGAGGAATTTCGGCCGGCGTACCATTTCACCCCCGAACTCAACTGGATGAATGACCCGAACGGTCTGGTCTACCTGGACGGGGAATATCACCTGTTCTACCAGCACAATCCCCTCGGGAACGAATGGGGACACATGAGCTGGGGGCACGCCGTGAGTAAAGATCTGCTCCACTGGGAGCATCTCCCCATCGCGCTTCGCGATGAATATGGCGTGATGATGTTCTCGGGAAGCGCGGTGGTCGATCGGCGGAACACCAGCGGGTTCGGCAAGCTGGGGAGGCCGCTGGTGGCGATTTACACCGGGCATGGCCACGACCGCCAGACTCAAGACCTGGCGTACAGCAACGATCGGGGACGCACCTGGACGAAGTACGCGGGGAATCCGGTTCTCGACCTGAATGAACGCGATTTTCGCGATCCCAAAGTCTTCTGGCATGAACCAACCAAACGCTGGGTCATGGTGGTTTCACTCGCCGTCCAGAAACGGGTGCAGTTTTACGGATCGCGGGACCTGAAGGCGTGGACGCTGCTCGGCGGTTTCGGACCGGCCGGCGCTCCGAACAAACCGAACTGGGAATGTCCGGACCTGTTCGAACTGCCCATCGAAGGGGAACCGGGGAAGACGCGCTGGGTTCTGGAAGTCGACATGGGGAACGGAGCGGTCGCCGGCGGGTCGGGGGGAGAGTATTTCACCGGCGTGTTTGACGGCAAACAGTTCACCGCCGACTCGCTCGAGTCGCAGTGGGTCGATTACGGTCGCGACTTCTATGCGCCGGTGTCGTGGTCCGACATACCGGCCGACGACGGTCGCCGACTGTGGATCGGGTGGATGAACAACTGGGAGACGTGTCTCAATCCGACCAATCCGTGGCGGAGCGCGATGTCGATTCCCCGCGAACTGACATTGCGGCGGATCGACGGTACCTTGCGGCTCTGTCAACAACCGGTGCGGGAGCTGCAATCGCTGCGCGACAAACGGCTCGACATTTCCAATCGGCGGCTCTCGAAAAAACCGTTGACGCTCGATCTCGAAGGGCAGCAGGTCGAACTCATCCTGGAGGTCGACCTGCAGTCGGCGAAGGAGTTTGGCGTGCGCGTCCTCAAAGGGGAGGAGGAACAGACTACGATCTCTTACGACGCGGAACAGAAAACGATCTCAGTCGATCGGACGCAGTCGGGAATTGTCGATTTTCATCCGGCCTTTTCCGGTCGACACTCGGGGCCATTATCGCCCGATGACGACAACACGATCCGACTGCGGATTCTGGTCGATGCGTGTTCGGTTGAGGTGTTTGGCAATGACGGCGAGACCGTGATCACCGATCTGGTGTTTCCCAAATCGAGCAGCACGGGGATTGAGCTGTACGCCACTGGAGGAGAGTGCCGGGTGATTTCTTGTCAGGCACATACACTGCGGTCTGTGTGGCCGATTCGGGCAGAAACGGCGATCGGGGACTGATGCGGACTCCAGCGAAAATCACGACGTTGTTCGGATGATTCCCCGACGTTTTACCAGAGCCGTGCCCGTCAGGAAGCGGGCACAGATTACCGCTTTCTGACCGGCGCGGCTCCGCAGAAGGGTCGCGAGTTCTTCCGCGTGGATTAAAAACCACGCTACGGTCTCTTGCCGACGACGGGGTTCCCTGGACGGCCGACGGCTACTGCTACGGGGCGGTTGTCGGAACCGGGGGGGCTTTGAAGGTGCGCCGGCGGGGCGCTTCGAGATAACGGAAGCCGGTGTTGGGGTTGTTTTTGTCGTAGGCGAACGCTTCGCGATTTTCGAGGAAGTGTTTGACGTACGCGATGGGAATCGCGAAACCGAGCCCTTCACTGGCGAGCAGTTTCATGCTGGTCACGCCAATCACCTCTCCCCGAAGATTGAACAAGGGGCCGCCGCTGTTGCCGGGGTTGATTTGGGTGGTCGTCTGGATGAAGGTGATCCCGCTGAAGTTGCGGTTGCGGGTGCTGACGATTCCCTGCGAAACCGAGCGTTCCAGCCCCAGTGGGTTTCCAATGGCGAAGCAGTCGTCCCCTTCCCGGAGTTCGTTGTCTTTCGCGAGGTAGGTGATCTGGAACTTGAAGTCCTTTTGCACGGGAATTTGCAGCAGCGCCAGGTCGAAGAACGGGTTGAGGGCGATGATCGCCACGTCGTCGATTCGCCGGCGGACGAATTCGCCCGCCTCGTTCTTTTGAAAGATCGTGGTCGCGATGCGTGTCTCTTGTTCGACCACGTGGTAGTTCGTCACGCAGAAGCCACGTTCGTCCAGGATGAAGCCTGAGCCCAATCCGCTGGGTGTCTGCACCAGCACCACCCCTTCGCCAAACTTCTCGGCAAGTTCCTTCACGGTTCGTACAGGAAGGTCGGCGGTGCTGAAGATGTCCTTCTTTTCGGTTGTCGTTTTGACTGCGGTCGCCCCTTTGCCCGCCTCGCGCGACTTGATTTGAGCGACGGGAATCTTGACGACGTCCACGCCAATGTCGACGACAAGTTCGGTTCCCGTCTCTTTCAGAACATCCCCTTCGATCTTCTGGCCGGTCTTGAGTTCAATGACGTCGGCGGTCGATCGGCCAGTGAAGCCGAACGCCAGGGCAAAGGTAACCAGTGTCGAACAGAGTCCGATGTTTCGCAGCATGAGAGGTCTCGCGACGGTCAGTCGACCGGCCTAGTTGTTTTTGAATTCGGAATGGCACTTCGTACAGGACTTGTACACGGTATCCAGCGCCGCCGTGTACGCAGGGAAATCCTGGTCGCGCGCCGCGGCGGCGACTTTCAACGCCCCGTCCCGCACTCCCCCGACCAACGTCTGATAGAGTTCGTCGTCGGAGCTGTCATATCCACCGACCAGGATCATTTCGGAAAGTGCCGCCAGGATTCCCGCTTCGCGGACCACACGGTTCGACTCCTTCTTGAGAATATCGGCGGTATTCACGTTGGATTTCAGAAATACTCGCGCCCTTTCGAAACGCGTCATCAGGGGGAGACGGGAGGCGAACGAGCTGAAAGCCATCTTGGCGGGAGATTCACCCACCCCAGGAGGAACGCTGCCCGACATAAGCGTTTCCAGCTTGTCAAACGCCCCTTTGGTGGGGGTGAAAAACTTGTCACCGACGGAACTCGCTTCTCGTGACATCTCGGAGGCGACATCCCGTACCGCCGGCGCGTTTTTCGTCCAGGAGGGGGCGTCGGGGTATTCAGGTGCAATCTGTGCGAGAGCCGCGAGAACGGTGGCATCGACCTGAATGTCGCGAAACGCACCGTTGAACTGACCGACGCTTTGCATCTTGGCGTTCAAACTCGACCGGATCGCCTTGGTCTCGTCGAGGAATGAATCGGCCGACAACAGCGTGGTCCAGTTGGAACCAGAGGAGGCGGAGGGGGAAGCTCCGGCATTTTTTGCGGGGGTTTCCGCAACAGCCGTTTTCTCCGTTGAAGTACCTTTCGATTCGGTTGAACCCGAATCAGTTCCCGGATTCGCATTCACGGCGACACTCTTCGCGTTGCCCGTTTCCGAGGCGACACCCGAGGGGTTGTCGAACCAGATCTCGGGCCAGGCGTCTTTGGGAATCTCGCCAACATGAGCTTCCGATTTTTTTTTGGTCCCCTTCTTCTTTCCTTTGGGCGACGGGGTTCCGGAGGCTGACTCGGGCTTGGACTCGGTGGTAGCCGTTGCCCCGGCATTCTCTGGATCTGTCGGCTTTGGATCGGACGGACCGCAACCGGCGGCAGAAACGACCAGAAGCACCGCAGTCAGGCCCGCCCAAAATCGCTCCAATCGAAGGGACCGACACGAATGCGCCCATTGGTCTGGGGACGGGACCGGACGTACCAGGAATGTCCGGTCGGCAGCGGGAGTTATCACATTCCACCAGCAGTGAGATGGGAACCAGATCACCCGAAAGGCTCTGTAGTCTTCCGGCATGCCTCGTAACCGTATGCGGTTGTTCCAATTATGTCGGGAGGAACGGCGAGATTCAATGTTCAATTCCGCCGAAGTTTCCAGATTGCCCCGACATCCCATTTGCCCCATCGCTCCCGACCAGAAAAGACGCTGTACTTGACCACCAGCAAATGGATAAAATGACCTGTGTCGTCCAACATGGTCGGTTTCATGAAGTACATTGGATTGTGGGGCGGCGATTCAGTGGTTCAACGGAGGAAGAAGAATCCCATGCGTCAGTTGATTGTGTCTGCGGTTTGTGGTCTGGCGGTCGTGGCGTCGACGGCGTTCGCGGGTGGCCCCCGTCTCGTTCCCGTCCAGTACGCCCAGGGTGAAGCTTATGTTCCCCCTGCGATCGAAGGAGAGTTGATTCCAGGAGCCGACCCGGTCCCTGTCGCGACCTGTGTGGTTCCGCTCTACCATTGCGTAAAGTACCGCGATGAACGCAAGATTCATCCCTGTGCGGTTCCCATGGTGGTAATGGTTCAGGATCCGTGCTGGCGGGAAGACCGTTGCAATCCGTGCGACACCCCGAAATGTGTCGCGGTGCAGATTTGTGTCCCCCCGTGCAGCGTCTGCCCGCCGAAAGTGACCTGCCGTCGAAACGGTGCCCACGTTCGGTATGACTTTGGAAAATACGCGGTCGACATTCGGTCGCACCGTGGTGTGGTGATGGTCGACTACGACCGGTAACCGTTGCGTCTGTGTGTTGGTGCCATCCCTGGAACGGATGATCTCAACCCGGCCGACTGTCCGCACAGTCGGCCGGGCTTGTTTTTTTCCCCGACCATCTTTCCCCAAGAAACTCGCGTCTGTGCCGCTGTCGGAATTGCATTCGTCGAATCCCGCGTTCTCCAAGCCCACATCTCGTGCCGCACGGGATCGCGCGCGGTTGCGGGGGTTGCTGTATCTCGTTTGTGTCTGCACCGATTTTTGCGCGTTCATCGTGATGTTCACCGTTTCGCGCCGCTTGGCCGAAGCGGGTGCCGAGCCGCATTACCTGGGGATTCTGGGAGCGGGCGTCTCGTTTTCGGCGGCGATCGCGAGCCTTCTGGGAGGTTGGCTTTCGCAGCGGTTCGATGGTCGGGGTGTGTTTCTGGGGGGCACCGCGACGCTGCTCGCGAGTATTGCCGCCTGTTCACAGCTTGATCCCAAAGGCTCGGGGTTTGTCGCCGCTTATGCCAGTCTGGGATTCGGACTCGGTTGCCTGTATCCCCCCTTGATCGGTTGGCTGAATCGAGGCGAGGCCGACGCACACACGAACAGCGCCGGTGTCAGTCGGCGGTTGATCCTGTTCTGCGTCGCGTGGAACCTGGGAATGATGGCGGGGCAGTTGACCGGCGGCTCGCTGTTCTCCTTCGGGGCCGACGTGGCGTTTCTGGTGGCGTTCCGCGTTGCGGTGGTCAACTTCATTCTCGCCTCCGTGGCGGCGAGCCAGGTCGCCCGACTGGAACGCGAGCCGGTCGCCGCGACCGTCGCGCATCTTGCCAATCAGGAACGGGCCGCCGTCTTCAAACGGCTGGGGTGGTTCGCGAACCTGGGGGGCATGTTCGGCGGAAGCATGGTGGTTCACCTACTTTCGG
This sequence comes from Planctomicrobium piriforme, assembly GCA_945860955.1. Lineage (GTDB taxonomy): Bacteria > Planctomycetota > Planctomycetia > Planctomycetales > Planctomycetaceae > UBA10511. The sequence continues at coordinate 43,287 of CAMATH010000052.1, read as the reverse complement.
ACCTGGCAGTCGCGATCGACGTCACGTCCGACCAGCAGGGGAAACTGATGGCGGGGTGGCGGGTGATCATCATCGCGACGTATCTGGTGATGCACGTGTCGCAGTTCTGGCATTACCGGCTGAGTGCCGCGTTGACCTCGCAGGCACTGGGAGCAGTGGGATTGGTGGTGATCGCCTCCGCGAATTCGGGAACCGTGCTGATGCTGGGTCTGGCACTGCTGGGGCAACTGGTCGGGTTCAATTACTTCGCCGGCCTTTACTACAGCACGGCGGGGAGTTCGACCGAACGTCGCGCGTTGGCCGCCGGGATTCATGAAGCGACCCTGGCCGGGGGGATGGCGGTGGGGACAATCGTCGGGGGATTGATGGGGACGTGGATGGGACATCGGGTGCCGTACTACATGGCGGCGGGAGTGGTCGCCTTGATGATGAGCTTTCAGGTGGTGGGATGGTGGATGGGGGGCGGGCGTCGGGACCGGAGTGCGGAAAGATCGTCGGCGGATTGAGACGAAAGCCGCGAGGTTGGTAGGATCACCGGGCGGAGATTGGAGTTGCGGGACGCGACCGATTCAACATGTGGGACGTGCAGCATGACGTGCATGCGAACAGCCGGGGGACTGGCGGCACTCGGCGCGCTGGCGATTGGTCTCTGTCTGTCCGGCTGCAATTGGCTGGCGGTACCGACGCCTCCCCCTCCGCCCGCTCCCGCGTTTCGCATCAGCGGCGATGCCGAGAGTCTCCCCACGGAGCAGAGGATCACGGTCGCAGAAATTGTCGACGCGAATTGCGGCACTCCTGAATCGCCCCAATTGCTCGGGGAACCAGATCGCGACGCGTTGTCATTTTCGACGGCAGCCCAGTGGTACAACCTCTCCTGTTCGCCCTGTCATGGGATCAGTGGCGACGGTGTGGGACTGATCGGAGATTTGCTCGATCCGCAGGCCCGCGACTTCCGCCGGGGGGTGTTCAAGTTTCAGTCGACTCCGTATGGGGCCAAGCCGCTCCGCGCCGATATCCGAAGAACCATCGAACGGGGGCTGCCAGGCAGCATGATGCCGGCATTCGGTCGCCGTCCCGCCGCTGAAATCGACGCCCTGGTCGACTACGTGATCCTGTTGTCGCGACGCGGGGAATTGGAACGCCAGCTTGTGATGGCGGTCGACAATGGCGACACGTTAACGCCGCAGGTGGTTGACGATATCACCGCCGAGATTTTGACGACGTGGAAAGAAGCCGAGGGACTGGTGGTTCAACCTCTCAGTCCGCAGCCAGAATTCACGGCGGAATCGGTGGCGCGAGGCAAGGCTGCGTTCGCGGCACGGGGATGCGCGAAATGCCATGGCGAGGATGGGAAGGGCCAGACCGCCGAAAACCTGCGCGGAGGCCTCAAAGATTATTGGGGATTTTCGGTCCGTGCCGCCGACCTGACGACAGGTCGGCTCAAAGGGGGCAGCGAACCGCTGGATGTCTATCGGCGAATTCTTGGTGGAATCAATGGCACGCCGATGCCATCGTTTCGCGCGACGCTCTGGACTGAACCGGAGACGATTTGGGATCTGGTTGCGTATGTGCTGGAGCTGGGGGGGAAATCCATGAACCATTAATGGTTCGATTCACGCGTTCGCCCCAGATGGAACCCTTTCAGGGTAGAAAACGGTTCGCAGCGTGACGCAGGGTAGGTCTCGCTTCGCTCGCCCCCCCCCTGGGCTTTGCTATACTCCACGCAGTGTCAAGAGAGACGTTTCGCGTTCCCAGACCCCATCCGGCTCGCCCGGATGGTGAATGAGATCGGCAGCTAGAAAACACCCCCACCCTTGAGCAAGACCCCATCCACCTCGTGTGGATTGGTGAATGAGATCCTCGCTCTGTCAGACAAGAGCAGCGTCAAACGAAACCCGTTCGGATCGCAAAGCGATTAGTCGCCAATCGTCGCAGGGAACGCGGGACGCATTCATGTCTCGTAAAAAAAGTACGACATCGCCGGTGCCACCCGTTGACTTGGTTACCGACCTCGTGCCTGGCAGACAGAGCGAAGATCTGATTCACCAATCCACACAAGGTGGATGGGGTCTGGACCGCGCAATGTGGTTTTGGGCTAGCCATCGATCTTTCTCCCCATCCGCTCAAGGCGGATGGGGCCGTCGCCAACACCAGCCGACATCCGGCTTGCTCAAGACCCCATCCACCCGCTGCAGACGCCGTCCCGCTCGGGTCCAATGTCGCGTTATCCGCCGCGCGGAGTATATAAAACCCCTACAGGGTCGACGCGCATCACGGAATTCGATGTCGCACTTTCCGCCGCCTTTCGTCGGAAATCACTTCAAAACCTGAATCTCCACCTTGCGAAACTCCACCGGATGGCTCTCGGACTGCAGGGAAATCGTTCCCTCTTTCAGCAGCAGATCTCCCTTGCGTTTCGCGATCAGTTCCTTGGCGTGGGCATCGCGTTCGTCGAGTTGGGGCTTTTGGTATTCGAGCACGACTTTGCCGTCGATGATGTGGCGAATCACCGCGTCGCCGCGAACTTCGATCTCGACCGTGACCCATTGGTCGCCGTGGTAGGTCTTGGACTTAGAGCTGATACAGTGCGGCGTGAAGAGCTTGCCATCCATCTCAACGTTCGTCCCCGGGGTGCAGAGGTTGGCGGTCGGACGGTCCCCCTTGCCGGGGCCACCCAACAATTGGACCTCGATCGACGCCGGGAAATCCTGATCGACCGACATCGTCGCCGGATCTTCGCCATGAACCATCACTCCGCTGTTACGGAGCGCCCAGCCGGGGCCGCCGGCACACTGGTCCCCCGTGAATCGGTATTCCAGCCGCAACCGGTAGTGCGAGAATTTCTCGTTGTAGAACAGGTGTCCGAATTTGTCGCCGAACTGCGGATATTTGTCCTTGTTGTAGGCGACTTTCAGCACGCCGTCTTCGACCCGAAACGTCTCGCCGTAGTTGTCTCCCAGCTTTTCTCCTCGAATCTTCGGTGTCCAGCCGGTGAGATCCTTCCCGTTGAACAGGCTCCGCCACTCTTTTCCATCATCATCGGCTGACGACGGACTTTGGCAGAACGGGAAGCAGCCGAGGAGGAACGCGACAACAAGCAGCCGGCGGGAAACGAGCATGGTCAGACCTGGGTTGTGAGAATTCAAAGTGAGAGCGCGACTGGAATCCGACAGATCAATGCCCGGGGCCGCCGCCGTTGGCACACACGGGAAACAGGTTTCCATCGCCGTCAAACTGCATGTCGGCGAGCGGTTCCACGATCTCGAGGTCGCTCCGCTCTTTGACTTCCGGCAGGTACGCCCGGCTCGCCAGAACCTCTCCCAGTTGCAGGGTGTTCGGAATCTGCAGCACTTTGGCGTCGGGGGGATCGGTGAGGCCAATCGTGGGGAACGCGTTGAACAGAACTTCGCGGTCGGTGTCGTAGAAAATCGGAATCGCGGCGGCCGGCGCGTGTCCCCCGGTGATCGAGTTGATCGACGTGATCCGCCGATCAATCGCTTCGGCGGTCCGGCGATTGGTGAATTCGGCGATTCCAATTCCACACGCATTGCCGTGCGTCGCTTCGGTCAGTCCGCGGACAAAAATCGTGCGGACCGACACCGAGTCCTTTTCCGTCGCGCGATGGTCGATGTATTTGCGGCCGACCACGTTGGTGTCCATTCCCGTTCCACTGAGATTCTTGCCAATCTCGTCGACAATCAGCAAATGCACCTTGCTGAACGGCAGTCGGGGCATCCATTGCTTCGCCTTCGCGAGCAGTTCCTTTTCGCGTGGCAGAAACTCGGCCGGGGGGACAGCGGCGATCAACGCGGTTTCGTCAAACGCGTTTTCCACGATGCCAAGACCACACAGCACCTTGCATTTTTTGAGAACGCTTTCGCCGACCGCGGTCACGATCTCCAGCCAACTGTAATCGAGAATCGCCCGATGGTAAATTTTCGCCCCTTCGTGCTTGCCGAGGCCGATGAGCATCATCTTGTGCAGGCCGCTTTCGATTTCTCCCACAAAATTCGTGTGCGGCTTGACCCGGCCCGCCACGACGACGTGGTCGGCGCTCAACGCGTGCTTGTCGAAGTGAACGGGAATCCCCTGCGGCGTCTGGTCGACGATCACGGTCTCCATCGAGGCGCGAATTTCACACCCGACGTACTCCTCGGTGACGCCGTAGCCTTCGACGATCGCCCGTTGACCGGCGGCGGTTCCCCCACCGTGGCTACCCATGGCGGGGACGATGAACGGAATCGCGTTCAACCGTTGAAAGTGCGCGACGATCGCTTTGGTGATGATGGCGATGTTCGCGATCCCCCGGCTCCCCACGGTGATCGCGACCGTCTGTCCGGGCCGCACCTTTTCGCCCAACGACAACGACCGCAACTGACGTTCAACCTCGGCGGGAATGTCGTCCAGCTTCGGATTGTCAAACGTCTGCCGCAATCGCATCATCTGGGGAAATTGCATCGGAGGGGCTCCAAACGTCGCCCGGGGAGGGCGCCGCGACGGGAATCGAACAACAAAACGCCCAGCCGTCGGGCGAGGCCGGACGGGGGCGACGCAGGCATGATGTACAGATCGTGAAGGATACATTCTCGGCGATTTGAGGGGAACTCCGAGCGAGATCCTGCAAGCGGGTGGGTGTCTTTGTCGCGACAACCCGAATTAGCGTACTATACTCCGCGCGGCCGAATAACGAGATGTTTGCTCGGTAGGACGGGCCTCTGACCCGTCCCCGCAAAACGGTGGCTTGTTTTCTGGTTCCGCCCCCTCCGGACGGGTCGGAGACCCGTCCTACGGCGGCCGGTGCAAAACGTCTGAATTCAGGCCGCGTGGAGTATACAATGGCGCGGGAAATCCGTAGCCACCGGTTTCCACCACCTCCATTTCACGCCAGGACTCGCCATTTCCGCCGCCGACACATCCGCACGAAAACGCGATCGCACCTCGGGAAACAGCCTGTTGCTGGCGGCGGGGGTTGTGCTGCTGGGGTCGGCGGTGCTGGGCTTCCATGTCTCCGAGATCCTCGCCGAGCGGTCGCTCGCCACCACCGTCATCAGTACCGGGTTGTGGACGGAGCTGGTCGAAGAGGTGGGTGGCAAGGTCGTCACTCGGGGTGAGCGGGTGTTTGCGGAACTCAACGCACTGCCCATCGTGGGAGGAACGGCTGCGGTTGGAGTGTGTCTGTGGCTGGTGGGTTCGAGCCTTCTGACGATGGTTTCCCGGAAGCGTTGGACACGCGCGCTTGCTGAATTCGGAAGGTGGGGCTGGTTGTGGTGGCTGACGCCGATTGTGTTTGGACTCTTGGATTTCGCTGGCACGACGGGCTGGTTGGGGACCGAGTTTCCCCTGCTCTTGCGGGGCACGCTGCCGTTCTGGAACGCCGCTCTGTTCGCGGGCTGGGGGGCGACTTGGATCGCGCTGGCCGTTCCAGACGTTCCCGCAGAGAAACGGGCTCTTCATTCTCCGTCGACAATTCCCGCGGCGGTTTGGGGAGCGATGGCGGCATTCACCGTCGCCTTCGGTTGGATGAACTGGCAGCTCTATGACGCACTCTTACTTCCCCACGGCGATTCGGCGATGTACGAAGAACATCTGTGGAATCTGCTGCATGGCAAGGGGTTTCGCAGCTATCTCGACAACGGCCGGCTGTTTCTTGGCGAACATGTGCAGGTGGTTCATTTGCTGCTGATGCCGTTGTACCTGCTGTGGCCATCGCACGTGCTGCTGGAACTGTGCCAGACGCTCGCTCTGGCGGCGGGGGCGATTCCGGTGTATCGCCTCGCGTTCCGAGCCACCGACTCGCGGCGTGTCGGCTGCCTGCTGGCATTGACCTACCTCCTGTATTTCCCGATGCAGTTCCTGGATATCGCGATCGACTTCAAAACGTTTCGACCGAACGGCTTCGAAATCCCATTTCTGCTGTTCGCTCTGGACGCGATGGAGAGTCGCCGGTTTCGCGGAATGTGGGTTTGGCTGCTGTTAGCGATGTCGTGTCAGGAAGACGCGGCAACCGTCATCGCACCATTGGGACTGTGGATCGCGTGCTGCCCTTCTGGGAAGGAATTGCCAGACGGCGGTGTGGCCCACCAGCGGGCTCGGTGGAGTGGATGGGCGCTCGCGGCTGGGGGAACGTTGTGGGTTTTGCTGGTGATCAAGGTCATTCTGCCGTGGTTTCGGGGAGGGGCTGACGTCCATTTCGCGCAGTACTTCAGCGATTTGGGAGAGAACACCGACTCGATTGTGTCGACGGTATTCCAGCGACCGATGGCGGTGATCGCACGGGTTTTTCGCGCGGAGTCGGGACTCTTCGCGATCGCGCTGCTCGCCCCGCTGGGCGGGTTGTCGCTGCTCTCCCCCGGTCGGCTCGCGGTCGCGGTGCCATTGTTTGGCGTTCTGTGTCTCAGTGACATCACCGATTCTCCCCAACATCACTTTCATGCTCCGTTAGTGCCGATCTTATTCTGGGCGGCGGCCCATGGATTTCCGCGCGGGGCGAGATGGGGGCGTGGTTTGAGTGAACGACTGGGATTCCTCTCGCAACCCTCGGCGGTTCCAGCAACCCCGCCTCCCGTACCGCTCGTCGCAAATGGCCGACAACTCCCGACCAGCAGTGCCACGGAACACAGTGCGGGGACAACCGTTTCGGCGGGCGCGGTGTTGCGCTACCTCCGGCGGCGCGCCCACCGGCAGGTTTCACCGCAACGCGAGTCGGCGTGTCTGGCGGGCGTCGCCGTCTGGTGTCTGGTGAGCGCAGCAGTGAGTGGGTTCTGGATCGGTCTGTCACCCGCCTCGCTGGCATTCTGGGATCCACACAGCTCGGCTTACTGGCGAAAAATGTACGTTCCTGGAGAACGGGCTCGCCAGATCGAGACGGTTTTGGAACAAATCCCCACGACGGCCCGGGTCGCTTCCACCGATCTGGCGCATCCGCGGTTCACCCATTACGAGCGTTCCTACGATTACAGTTCGTATCGGCCGATCGTTCCCGAGGATTGCGAATACATCGTGATCGATGTGAAGGCACCCGGAAGTGGAATCCGCGGTCCAGCCGACGTTAGGGAACTCCGTGACGATCCCGACCGCTGGCGGTTGCTTCCCGACAAGACGAACGGCTGCTTCTTGATTTTGCAGAGGTACTAAGCGATCACTCGACCGGCAACAATCGGACGGGCGTGTCGTAATACACGGCACAGCCGCCGGCATCGGTCAGTTGGGCTTTGACGATCGCGTTGGCACAACGGCCGGCGCTCAACCAGCCTCCTTTGTCCATCAGCAAGGTGTCGCGGCGCTGGGTCGCGTCAAATCGCAGAACAACGGTCATTTCCCCCACTTCCGATTCCAATCGGGCCAAGCCGCCGTCTTGAAATTGTGGGGCGGCTTCGGGGTGGACCACCGCCGTTGCCGGCCCCTGTTGGGCGCTCGCCAGCCACTGCGATGCCTGTGCGTCGGCGGTCGACAAAGCCATCAGCAACAGCGGACGCTCGGCCGTCACCGGGGTCGGTTGGGGATCGACCGTGCGAACCAGATTCACTTTGCCCGTCGGTGTGGGGAATTTTCGATCGACGTACAACAGATTCCCCGCCAGAGGATTGCGGACGGGACCACGACGCAGATCGTCGAGCGACGCACCCTTGTCGGCGACATTTCGTAAGACCCGCCGTTTCCAGGTGTCGATATCGTCGGCGAACTCGTGCGCGAGGCCCGTGCGTTGCGCCAGTTCCTGAATGATCTCGTAGTCGGATTTCACCCCCGCCGGTGGTTGGACCACCGGTCGCGATTCGATGAGCCAGTGATGTCCATAGGCACCGAGCAGGTCGTCGTCCTCGAGCAGTGTGGTCGTCGGGAGGACGATGTGGGCGAGACGGGCCGAATCCGTGAGAAACGAGTCGACCACCACGGTCAGTTCGCGCGATTCGATCGCGCGGGCGACCGTGCGAGATTCCGGCAACATCGCGACAGGATTCGCCGCCGTGATCCACAACACGCGCACCGGAGGATCGTTCGCCCCGAGAATCGCGGGGCCAAACAACGGCTCGGGGAGCAGTCGGGGGGCGACCTCGTCGCGGCGGGCGAACGAGGTATCGAAGGCACCGCGTCGCTTGAAATAGTACGAGACGCCGCCGCCGGGTATCCCGATATTCCCGGAGATCGCGGCGAGCGCGTCGATCACCCGAACCGTCGCCGACCCATTCTTGCGGCGTTGCATTCCCCAGCCAATGTGCAGCGCCGCCGGCCCTTGCGCATACGCCTCGGCGAGCGCCAGTAATGATTCCAGCGATACGCCAGCAAGATCCGCCCACTCCGCCGTCGTCCTGGAATGGGCGAGCGCCCGAAACTCGTCGAAGTTGTCGCAATACTGGCTGGCGTTGGGATCGGCGTTCCCCGTTTCGAAGAAAACGCGTGCAACACCGAGCGCGAGTGCCGAATCGCCCCCGGGACGCGGTTGCACGAACAGGTCGCATAGGTCGGCGGTGCGATGGCGAATCGGGTCGACCGACACCAGCTTCGCCCCCCGCGCCTGTGCCGCCTTTACGATCGGCAGCAGGTGAACACTGCTGACGTGCAGGTTCTTGCCCCACAGCACAATCGTTTTGCTGTTGTACAGGTCGAACAGGTCGTGGCTCTCTTCGTCGCCAAAGTCTTCCATCTGGGCCGCGTCGCCGGCACCGGTGCAGACATCGCCCGATTTGCCGGTGACCGGACCGAAACGCTCGAAGTAGTAGTCACAGACCGCTTTCAGGATTCCCATGGTCCCCCCGCAGCGATAGTACATAATCGCCGCCGGGCCGGATTCGGCCCGGACAGCGATCAGTTTCGCGGCGATTTCATCGAGAGCTTCTTCCCAAGAGATCGGCACAAATTCCGTCCCCCGGCGTCGCAGCGGGGTCGTGATGCGGGACGGGTCGTACTGGCGATCCAGAAACCGACTGGTCCGGTGACAGAGAAATCCTTGTGTCACTGGGTGGTCGGGATCTCCCTGCAACCGCACGACTTTGCCGTCGTCGATTGTGGCGATGATTCCACAGGCGTCGGGGCAGTCGCGGTTGCAGGCGGTCTTTTTCTGGATCGTCGCGGTCGACATGCGGTCACTCAGGAAGCAGGGGGCTCAATCCGCCCGAAATCGTTGGACCGGGCTATTTTCGCATCTGGCAACTCAGGCCGCCAGCGGCGGGGACGTACGACTCACGCACGTAGTCCATCACCATCCGGTCGGCGTTGAATCGCCAGCCTAATGTCCGCACGGCACGCTTCATCCGGCGGATCCACCCTTGGGGCAGATCGTCATGATCGCGTTCGTAAAACAACGGCACGACCTCCTGGGTCAGAACGCGCAGCAGGGACTCGGCGTCACGAGCGTCTTGAATGTCCTGGTTGACGTGTGTACGTCCGGAGCCGATCGCGAAGCCATTCGAACCGTCGTACGCCTCGGCCCACCAGCCGTCGAGAATCGAGAGGTTGAGCGCGCCGTTCAACAGCACCTTCTGGCCCGACGTTCCCGATGCTTCCAGCGGTCGACGCGGGTTGTTGAGCCAAACGTCGACCCCCTGAACCAGATGGCGGGCGAGGTTGATGTCGTAGTCATCCAGAAAGATGACCCGGCCCTTGAAGGGGGCTTCCTGCGTGATGTGAAACACCCGTTGCAGGATCTGCTTGCCGGGGTTGTCGGCGGGGTGCGACTTGCCAGCGTAAATGAACTGAATCGGACGGTCGTCGCTGGAGACCAGTCGCCGCAGTTCTTCGAGATCGCGGAAGATCAGGTCAGCCCGCTTGTACGGGGCGAACCGCCTTGCGAAGCCGATCGTCAGAGCCTGCGGGTCGAGAACGCTTCCCAGCTCGGCGATGGTCGACTCGGACGCTTCCAGCCGGCGGGCCTGCTTCTGGAGTCGGTTGCGGGCGTAGGTAATCAGACGGTTTTTCAGTGTCTGATGCGTTTCCCACAATTCCCCCGCCGACAGGTGTTCGACCGGTGCCCACACTTCGGGTTCACCCGTCCGCAGGTACCACGATAGGGGCAGCACCCGGTCGTACAGCATGCGCATCTGCGCCGCGAGCCAGGTAGGAACATGCACGCCGTTCGTGATGTGTCCGATCGGAATCTCGTCTTCGCTCGTCCAGGGTTGAAGCGGAGCCCACATCCGTCGACTGACGACGCCGTGCAGACTGGAGACGGCATTCGCCCGACGCGTCACCTTGAGCGCCAGCACGGTCATGCAGAACAGTTCGCCGTGATTATTGGGTTCGACGCGACCGAGTCCCATCAAGGCGTCATGCGACAGTCCTAATTGGTCGGCGAGCGGGCCGATATGCTCCTGAATCAGCTCGCCGCTGAAGCGATCGTGGCCAGCGGGGACCGGCGTGTGCGTGGTGAAGACACTCATCGCCGCCGTCTCGCGGAGCGCGCTATCGAACGGCATCGCGTCGTCGTGCATCCGTTGTCGGATCGCTTCGAGGCCGGCGAACGCCGAGTGTCCTTCATTCATGTGAATGACACCGGGTTGAATGCCCATCACTTCCAAGGCACGCACTCCGCCGATTCCAAGCAGAATCTCCTGCCGAATGCGGGTCCGCTGGTCGCCGCCATACAACCGGGAGGTCAGTTTGCGATCTTCTTCGCTGTTTCGGTCGACGTTGGTATCGAGCAGCAGCAGTCGCACGCGACCGACGTTCACCTGCCAGACCCGGGCGTAGATCGGGCCGCTGCGGGTGTCGACTTGAATCACGACCGGATCGCCGTGCGGCGTCTGGGCGGGGGCCATCGGCAGCAGTTCCGGGTCGAGGTCGGCGTAGGTTTCCTGCTGCCAACCGTTGGAGTCGAGCGATTGGGTGAAGTACCCCTGACTGTAGAACAGCCCGACCCCCACGAGTGGGATTCCCAGATCGGACGAACTCTTCAGGTGATCGCCGGCCAACACCCCCAGGCCGCCTGAATAGATCGGTAGCGACTCATGGATGCCGAACTCGGCGGAAAAGTAGGCGGTCGGACGTTGCCCAAGAACGCCGGCGTGCGTTGCCCCCCAACTGTCCGTCGCCTCCATGTATTCGTGCCAGCGACGGTAGGCCCAGTTGATGCGGGTGTGCAGCCCCGCCTCGGTGGCCCGCCGTTCGACGCGGTCGGCTCCCATCTGGTCGAGCAGGCGAATGGGATTGTGCCCCAATTCAGTCCACTGCGCCGGATCCAAATCCCGGAAAACCTGAGTCACTTCAGGCTGCCAACTCCACCAGAGGTTCCCTCCGAGTTCGGTCAACTTGTCAAAAAGAGTCTTGTTCTGAATCGCCATTCGATCTCGAGTTCTGGAGCGCACAAAATCCGGGTGCTTGTGGGGGACCCGGTGAGTCGGGTGGAGTTTACCGACCGGGGGGAACGATGCATAGAAACGAGGCTGGAAGCGATACGCCACGCGGCCTGAGTTCAGACGCTGGCCACCGGCCGGGGTAGGACGGGTCTCTGACCCGTCCGGAGGGCGAAGAGGCGACATCAGAAACGGAACACACGCCACCATTTTGGTCGGATGAGTCAGAGGCCCGAGACTTATACTCTGCGCGGTCCGCGTTGAGACATTGTGTTGGAGCCGCGCCCGTCAGGAAGCGGGAGTTCGATACCTCTTCCTGACGGGCGCGGCACCCCTAAATTGTTTCGTTTCCGGCCGCACGAGTTATAAACGTGTTGCCGAAGCGGCAGCGCCCCGGGGTCGTTCGCATGGCCCAGGGGCGAGTTTTTTCGCATCGGGCGCACATCGGGGCCGGCACTCAGAGAGTGCCGCCTACGTTGTTTCGGTCGCTGAACGACGGACGATTCCCGCACCGTAGCCCGCATTTTCTAAATGCGCGGCCCGCGGTGCGTGCGGCGGTCGAGAGACGTACTGGGGGCGGCCCACGACGTTGACCGAACTGTTCGGCGAGTGGCCGATGTGACACTCCCCGCGGTCCGCGTTGAGACAGTTCGATGGAGCCGCCCCCGTCGGGAAGCGGTGTGTCAGGAACATCATCCTGGAGGGATGACAGAATCGTTTACGGCAATTTCGGTCACGATTCTCAATTTCCCACTGACCGGCAGGTGCGAGAGCGATTCTTCGGCATGCTGCGGAACTCTGAAATCCACGCGAGAATCAAACTCGGCAACCACGCTTCTGGCATCCCTCCGGGATGCATTCAATCCAACACGGCTTTCCGGGGGTCTCCGCTGTGCTGCGACCCCCGGCTACTGTATTGCATCCCCGCCGGGATGCGACCGGCGGCTGCGCCGCAGTGGAGGGAACCCAGGACCGGCACCCGGTACGCACGTCGGCATTCGCCGTGTCGACTTTTCCCAACCTAACCCTGCTTTTCCAAGCCGTGCCTTTGAAAAAGGACAAAGCCACTGGAATGGAATCAGCTAGCCACTCATGTCGACTGGTGCGTGAACGGAATTTCCTCCCGGTGCCACGTCTCGTTCAGGTATCTCGACTGGGAACCGCATCCAACTCGGGAGACGCCCGGGCGGCTTGCAACAGCCGCTTTCGTTCCTGCCGGGAGGCACGTTTCCATTCGGGTGATTGCCGCAGGTCGGCTTCTGTTTTCTGGGCGGGTGGGGAACCGTCGATCGTCGGCTGGAGAGGACCAGATTCTTGTTCCCGAACTGCGGGCTTCTGAGACTCCCCGGTTTCGGACCAATTCGACGGTTTCCGGTGCGGTGACGCTGTCCCAGGTCCGGATTGGGGGCGTTCTCGCGCGGCCTGGCTCTGCGCGAAGCGGGAGTCGTTTACCGCTTCCTGACGGGCGCGGCTCGGATACGGCGTTTGCGTCGGGGTCGGGGTCGAACTCTGGTTCGGACTCGCTGCCTGGGGTGTGAAAACCGGCATCACAAACGCCCGGTCCGGCTGCCCTGGAAAGAGGTTGAGCGGGCGGGGATCGTCCCAGCCGGGGATCATCCAGGAGATGCCGTTCTCGCCGATCGAGAAGCCGATGGTGGGTGGTTTTCGGCAGACCTTATGGGAAATGAGGTCGTAGCGACCGGGGTTGGATGCGTTCTTTTCGATGTGCCAGAGGGCGGCCGCCGACTCGACCAGCATCGAACTCCCATACGCTTTCGCCAGCGTGACATGTGGTGCCGAAACTTTGGTCGTTGGCACCTTGAGAGGTGTCACCAGCAGGATCGCTATGTGGCGTTCGAACGCGAGTCGGTTGAGTTGATCCATCAACGTGCGCATCTCCGGGTCCCGCCATTTCGCGACATGCTGGGGAAGCGCGTCGATCACCAACAAGGCGATGGGATCGTCTGGGGGTGAAGGGGCCACTCCCGGTTCGGCGGCAGGACCGGCTCCGCGGAGAGCCCATTGGCGCAACAGGGGGAAATCGGCGGGCAGATTCAGGGACCGTTCCATCGGGTCGCCGTCCGGGCCGGCCGGTTCGATGACGCCACTGGAAAACTGCACCCGATCCAGCTTGCCGCCGGCGTGCAAGACCAGTCGCCCGAAGTCCCGCCGGGGATCGCCAACACCGGTCACGACGGCGACCCGTGGTCCCGGCTGGGAATTCACAGAATCCGCCGGCTGCCTCAGACAGGGAAACGCGATTCCCAGGGTGACCCGGGCGACAAGATCCGCGACCAACCCGGTGAAATCACTCCCCGACGGAGTTCCCAGGACCGTCACCTTCCCCCGAGGGAGCCACCCGTACCAGATCCAGTCGGGCTCCAGCAGCGACTCGTAGTCGAGATTCCAGTTGCGGATGTACGGTTGCTGATCCGATAGCGGTGTTGACCCGGAACTCGGATCGCACCGTTGTTCGGGGCCAGTCAGGTTCTGAAGCGGTGGGGGAATCGACGGTGATTTCATGGGACACCTCGCTCAGAGTCAGGTTGAATTGCGCTGTGTGTGTGCCTATATGTTCCAGTATACGCGTGTATTTTTACAGATTCAAGAGAACAGTATGCGTTTTTCTTTTTTTGATGCGGAGTGAGGGGGTTGAGGGGGGGTACGCAGCGGCGAAGAGGCAAAGCCCGGCGGGGGGGATTCTTGTTGTCGCGACGACGCTCCTGCGGCGTCGCGCCCGACGCCGACAGGCGGCGGTTAGGTCGGTAAACGTGACCCGTCGTTTGACTTCAACGTCGTGCGACCAGCGTCTCCGATGCGGCGTTTCAATCTGTCTCCACCTGACTCTGCCGAACACGTCCAGACCGCGGCGTCGTAGGAACGCCGTCCGCCACATGTCGCGCCAGAACGGCTCACTTTCGGACGTTGCCGGCGCAACAGTCCCCGTCCGTAATCCGGGGTCGGCTTTTCCATTCGTGCGGAATCCCTCGCATCAGAAGCGCAGAATCAAATTCGACGGAACCAGCGGGAAACAGCCGCTCATTCGAAATCCAGCTCGATTCCACCCGCTCGACCGCCAGCGGTTCGACCTTCCAGACGTCGGTTTCCAGCTCCATGCCGTCATACACACCCGGCGTGCGTGTCGCGGAATAGCCCACGGCACCGTTTCGAAAGAACTGCGACGCGTCGGAAATACTGGAAAATACCGAGGTCTCTGGCAGGTGTGTCGCGACGGTCCCCTCTACCAGCACGTGCGTTTGGCCATCCACAGAATCGAGTCGGACCGACAAGTGTTTCGCCGTTTCCGTGACCTGGAACCGCGCCAGATGCTGAACCCCCGGAAACCAGCGGCCGCCAATGAGGGCGTTGAGTCGCGAAGAACTGTCTCGGCGAGGGACGTACACCCCGGTCCGCACGCCGGTCTCGTCATCCCATTCCACCGCGATCCGGTGGGCGGCGTTTTCGGACTGCAACCCCATCCAGGCTGGCAACAACCTGGGCCGTACCTGTTTCAATCGGATCAAACAAATCCCCGCAATGGCGCGTCCCTTCACCAGCAGCGGTCGAAATGGGGCAGGCATCAACGGCTCGATCACCTTCGAGTCAAACCGATAGTTGACGAGAATTCGCCGATCGATCAATCCGGAAATCACGGGGACAAACATCGCGACACGTCAGTCGGAAAAGGGACTTCGCGGGTGGATTGCTGACACCAACCGGATTTCGCGTACTCAGTTCACATTATCAACGACCGAATCGGAGACGCCACTCTCAGAACCTGTCCAGGATCAAGACCGTGATATTGCGGGGCGTGCGACACAACCTTCAGAAAAACCGGCAGAATGGCCCTGTAGCCAGCGGGGGGTTGATTTTTGTGTACGCCTTTCGTGTGTTTCGTGCTTTTCGTGGTTCCAATTGTCCGTCAAACCACGAGCAAACAACGGACTCGGTCTTCGCAAATGCGAAATCGTCCGGCACAGCGTCAAATCGCTCGCTCACGGTGTGAGCAGAGTTTGGGAACGACGAAAGGCACGAAACACACGAAAAAAAACGGAAAAAGAAAGGGGTTTTTAGGCGACATACGCTGTGGTAAGCGTTTGGTGAGCTCTCCAAGTACGCCTGAATTGCAAAAGGGTGCCACGGCCAGCGACCAACGAGAGTCGGCCGTGCGAGTGTCAACTGACACTGCCTCCGGAAACGCTGCCGATTTTGGTATTCCAGCGGGTGGTTGATCAAAAACCACGGTAACCTCCCCCAATGGCACCTGCTGTGAATGCGACAGTCTTCCCAATTCCCCTCAAGCAGCGTACACTTCCGCCGGTGATGTGCGGACTTGCCGCGAATTGAGAATGATTCGAAAGGAACACTCAATGCGCGCTTCGTCTTCTCGATGGTTGTTGTGTGGGGTGCTTGTCTGTTGCGGGCTGCTGCCGGGGGCGATCAAGCGGCCAATTCGTCGGCCGACGTTTGATCCGTCGGTGCCTGCCGTGGACCTGTTTGAGGCCCGGGAGCGGGGTCTGGTCACGACGCAGGTGATCGCGAAAAACGCCCAGGAAGCGAATCTCTTTGTAACCAATTCGACTGACCAGCCCGTCAGCGTCGAGATTCCTCCCACCGTAGTCGCAGTGCAGGTTCTCAAACAGATTGGGGCCGGTGGAAACCTGAACGGCGGCAATGGCGGGTTGAACGCCGGCGGATCCGGTGGCGGCGGCGGTCAGCCGGTCGGTGGTGGTCTGGGAAATGGATCCAGCGGCAACAATGGGGGTGGCGGGGGAAACAACCAAAACCCCTTCGGCAACGGGGGCAATGGTGCCAATCGCGGGGCGGGATTCTTCACGATTCCTCCGGAGCGAACCATCCAACTCCCTTTGCAGACAGTCTGTCTGGCGCACGGTCGTCCCGATCCCACCGCGCGGATGCAGTATCAGCTCGTGTCAACTGAGGAATTCACCGAAGACGGTCGAATCCGAAAGATCTTGAGCGAAGTCGCTCGTCCGGGGGTGGACCCGAAAGCGGCACAGGCCGCCGCCTGGCACCTGACCGACGATCTAAGTTGGGAGTCGCTGGCTGCCAAGAAAATCACCCATCTGGCGGGGATTCCGTCCGAGCCGTATTTCACCCCCAGGCAGCTCGCCGAGGCCAAGCGACTGGTCGAGTCGGCCTCAAAATAACGGGATTGTCGCATTCGTCGATTTTCCAGTAAGATCAGCCCTCCCCGAGCCGTGGGATTGCGGTTTCGGGGGGACGCTGTTCGTTCCGTCTTTGAGTGATCTCGCCCGATTCCGCTACGCGGACACCACACGACTCCAGGGAAGGAGTTTCGAATATGGCCACACTGACGGCCCCCACCGCCCCCCCTCAATCCACCTGGAAGCTGCGTACGAACTCACTGGAAGAAATCATCGCCGAGGGTCGCGCCCAGCCGGCGAAAATGCGCGGGGCACTGGCGGTTTGCGCTCTGACCGGGCTGCTCATGTGGGGTGCCTTCACCCCCCTCGATTTCGGGCCGCTCGCGTGGTTCTGTCTCGCGCCTCTCTGCCTGCTGGCCCGGCTCGAACGCCCCACACGGGGAATGTATCGCTCGGCGTACCTGGGTGGGCTGCTCTTCTGGATCCCGGCACTCCAATGGATGCGCCTGGGCCACGAAACCATGTACGGTGCGTGGATCGCCCTGGCGATCTACATGGCGATCTATTTTCCGGTGTTTCTCTGGCTGTCGCGTGTCGCCACCTGGCGACTGCGGATTCCGCTCACACTCGCCGCTCCGGTTGTCTGGACCGGGCTGGAACTCTTCCGGGGCTTCCTCATGACCGGGTTCGCCTGGTACTACCTCGGGCACACGCAGCACCGCTTCGCCAATATCGTTCAGATTTCGGACTTGGTCGGTGTTTACGGAGTCAGCTTCCTGCTTGTGGCGTTCTCGGCCTGTTTGGCAGAATTGGCTCCCGCCGAATGGTTGCACCGACTGGGTCTGGTTCCCACTCACGCCCCCGCGGGAGTCCACAGCACCAATCGCAGTGGCCAATGGCGACGGCTGGCCTGCTGCCTGACGGTATTCGTTCTGGCGTGGGGATATGGTCTGGTTCGACGGACCGGCTCCGATTTTCCCGCCGGCCCCAAAGTGGCCTTGGTGCAAGGGGATTTTGAATGCGAAATGCAGCATGACGAATCTCGGTGGATTGAGATTCAACGGACCCACGAAAAGTTGACTGGCGAAGCGGTCTTGAAGCAGCCCGACTTCATCGTTTGGCCCGAGTCGATGTTTCGCTGGCCGCTCCTTGACGCGTCGGCTGATCTGACCGATGCCGAGTTGCAGGCGGCCCATCCGAATCTCCCGGTGGGATATCTGCGCGATCCCAATATCTCCAAGCGCCTTTCGGACCTGGCGCAAATGGCCCGTGCCGGCATGATCGTCGGGCTGACCGGACTCGAACTCGATCTCAAACAGGCCCGCCGATTCAATTCCGCCGTCCTGGTTCAACCCGACGGCCAGATTGAGCGACGTTACGACAAGATGCATCGCGTGGTCTTTGGCGAGTACGTTCCCCTTAGCGAGGAACTCCCCTGGTTGCGTCAGATGATGCCCTATCCCCCCGATTTTGGGATCGAAGCGGGACGGGGCGTGATGGCCTACGAAAGCGGTCCCTATCGTTTCTCTCCCATCATCTGTTTCGAAGACACCGTGCCGCACCTGGTGCGGACGCTGGTGTCGGCGACGACGGTTGAATCGGAGTCTGGGCCGCGGCAGATCGATTTCCTGGTGAATCTGACGAACGACGGATGGTTTCGTGGTTCGAACGAACACGAACAGCACCTGATCATCGCCAGTTTTCGCTGCATTGAGACACGGACTCCCATGGTCCGCTCGGTGAACACCGGGATCTCCGCGATCATCGATGGAGATGGACAGATCCGCGAGCGAGCCGACAAGGCGACGAACGCCGTTGTCACGGGTAATATTCCGCTCGATCCGCGGACGAGCCTGTACGTGGCGACGGGTGACTGGTTCGCCGGCTCGTGTTTGTCGAGTTGCGGGCTACTCGGAATCGTCGGATTCGCGACACGAAAAAAGAACAACGGCCCGCTTGGAGGCTAAGTTGTGTGCCGTGGCCAGCAGACGAACTGTGAAATGTGGTTGTGCGGGTCTGAGGGTCCGTACGACCGACGGAAAGATTTGACAGGATGAAGAGGATGAAAGGGATGAACAGGATGGAGTTGCGTGCCATTCCCGCTCTCGGTGTCAGTGGCTGAAATCGAAAAACTTGCAGTCCCCATGAGTGACAATCGCCTCAGCAGTCCTGTCCAACCTCTTCATCCCCTTTTCTCCTGCTAAAAAAACAACCACCCGCATGCGGGTGCCGCTCCGCGCGGCCCGCGTCAAGAGATTTGATCGCACGCCACCCGTCAAGAAACGGGAGATTGATACCGCTTCCCGAAACTGAAGCGGGTGGCCGAAAAGAACAGCCGCAAGGGCACCAGGTGCTTGGGCGTGGCGTCAAATGGTTTCGACATGGCGTCTGGAGTCTCCGGAACGGCATCCTGTCGTGCCACTGGTGGATTGGGGAGAAACCGCCTCACTCGTGATTCCGCCCGATTGCCGGAATGCACAGATTGTCGTACTCTCAGCGAGCTTTTTGAATCGGTCTTCGCTCAACTCTGTGCGGTTCCCGCTCCGATGAATCTCAACCCGTCTCAAGACTTTCATTCGATCCCCGTGGCGCGTCGCGCGATCCTCGCGGCGGGGGCGGGCCTGTTGTTGGGCGGTCAGGCGATGGGAAAAGAGGGTGACCCGGTGGAAAAGAAGTCCGGTGAGCGAAAAGCCGCGGATGCCCCTCAGTTTGATGGCAAGCGGGCGTTTGATCATCTCAAGACGATTTGTGATATCGGACCGCGCCAAAGTGGTTCCGACGGGATGGACAAACAACAGCGCCTGATCGCCGACCATTTTTCGAAACTGAAGGGAAAGGTCGCGTTCCAGTCATTCGACGCCCCTCACCCGCAGACCGGGCGACCAGTTTCGATGAACAACATCGTCGTGTCGTGGCATCCCAAACGGGAAGAGCGGGTGTTGCTCTGCTGTCATTACGACACCCGACCGCTGCCGGATCGCGACTCGAATCCACGGGTCGCCCGGAGTGGTGTGTTTGTGGGGGCGAATGACGGTGCCAGCGGCGTGGGGTTCTTGATGGAACTGGGCCGGCATATGGCGGCGATCGAACCGCGATTTGGCGTGGATTTCGTCCTCTTTGATGGCGAAGAGCTGGTGTTTCACCCCAATGACCGTTATTTCCTCGGGTCGGAGTATTTTGCCAAGTCCTACAGAGACGATCCGCCCGGGCACCGTTACGTTTACGGCGTGTTGTTGGACATGATCGCGGACAAGCGGCTGAATCTTTATCAGGAAGTGAACAGCCTGCACTACGCCCGCCCGATCGTGCAGAGTCTCTGGAGCAAGGCGGCCGAACTCGGTGTGAAGGAGTTTATTCCCAAACGCAAACACGAAGTCCGCGACGACCACCTCCCCCTCAACGAGATCGCCAAGATTCCCACCATTGATGTGATCGACTTCGATTACGAACATTGGCATACGGCCCAGGATATTCCCGCGAATTGCTCAGCGGGGAGCCTTGCCAAGGTGGGGAAGGTCGTGCTGGCATGGCTGCAAGATTTGCCCGACGAACCCGCTCCGGGTGCGTAAGGGCCTGTCCCAGATCAATTTCGTAATTTGCGAAATCCTTAAAACAAATCGAATCATCACGAGCGATTGATCAATAGCGGGGAACGGAAGTTGGCCGGTGAGATCGAATTCCGTGACGCGCCTCTACCCCGTAGGGGTTTCATAGCAAAGCCCAGGGTTGGTCGAGGGAAGCGAGAACTCCCCTGGGTCACGCGATCGGCAGCGACCTACCCTGAAAGGGTTGCATCCGGTGCGGATGCGAAGAACGAACCGTCAATTGCTCATCGATTCGTTTCGGCAATCGACGCGTTTTTCCCTCGTGCGGGCGGGATGAAACCCTTTCAGGGTACGGCCGCGTTACGGTACGCAAACCCAGGGAGGGACTCGCCCCGCTCGTGCTGCGCTGTGGGATCCAACCCCGTTGGGGTAAATTGCAAGCGACTGTGCAAGTGCGGCAGGCGACCCAAGGGTTTCACCGGATCTACCGGCAGTTCACTTTGGCGGTTCGCCCCCAAAACGACTCTACGAAATCAACTCCCCAATCGGGCGAGAATTGTCCTCGACCAGGTACTGCGGGCGGCCGTTCAGATCGGAAATCGTCGCATGCGCCGCGTCGATGCCGAGGTGTTTGAACAGGGTCGAGTAGACATCGCCAAACGTCACCGGTCGCGATGCCGCCTCACCGGCGATTCGGTCGGTCGAACCGATGATCTGCCCGTGCCGCATGGAACCACCCGCCAGCAGCGCGCAGTTCACCTGCGGCCAATGGTCGCGACCGACAATCGGGCTGATTTTGGGCGTACGGCCGAATTCGCCCCAGATGACAACGGCACAGTCGTCGGCAAGTCCCCGCAGATGCAGGTCCTCGATGAGCGCGCTGACACACTGGTCGAACACGGGAAAATCTTCCTGTTCCCGCAGAAAGATTGAGTTGTTGGCCCGACCCTCGGCGTTCGTTCCGCCGTGCCAGTCCCACTTGCTGTAGTTCAACGTCACGACGCGGACCCCCGCTTCGATCAGTCGGCGGGCGACCAACAGGCTTTGCGGAACGCGCGGCGCGCCGTTGCCATCCATCATGATCTTCGGGTCGCCGGTCCCGTACCGCGCCACTACGCGCGGGTCTTCCTGCGACAGATCCAGCGCGTCGGCCAGTTTCGAAGAGGTCAATAACCCCATCGCCTGTTCGGTGAAGGCGTCGAGTCCCGTCATCATCGACGACTGGTCGATTTCCCGCCGAATGACGTCGAATCCTTTGAGCAGCGACTTTCGGTCGGCGAGCCGATCGAGAGTCACCCCGTTCAGAATCATGTCGTGCCGCGTATCCCCCAACGGTCGAAACGGCGAATGCGCCGTCCCCAGGAACCCGGGGCCGGGTTCGTTGTACGGGCCGTGCGTGCAGGTGTAGCAGAGGCTGACATACGGGGGAGATTCCGGACGGGCCGGCCCCATCAGCTTCGACACCATCGTTCCAAACTGCGGCCAGCCCCCCGACGGTTTCGGCTTCTTGGGGTCGTGGCCGTTGAAGACCTGAATCGCGTCGTGATCGTGCTGATTGCCGACCAGCGAGCGAATCACCGACATCTTGTCGGCCAGTTTGGCCAACCGGGGAAACGCTTCGCAGATTTCGAATCCGGGAACGTTCGTCGCGATCGGCCGCCACGGGCCGGCGATCTCTTTAGGAGCTTCCGGTTTGAGATCGAACATGTCCTGGTGGGGAGGTCCGCCCACCAGGTAAATCATGATGACCGATTTCGGGTTCTTCCGTCCCGAGAGCGATTCCGCTCTTAGAATGTCGGGGAGCGTCCAGCCCCCCGCCGTCCCCATCGCGGCGAGAGTGCCGATCCGCAGGACATCGCGTCGCGAGACGCGGTCACAGAATTCGCGAGAGGAATGGAAACTCCCCGGAATCGTCAACATGCTCAAACTCCCACCGGCAGCGATGTTCCACGAATTGTGTCATCGTCGTGACACAGGCATTTGTATCAACAATTCTACATGGATGCCATTCCAAACGGGACAATTCCCGGGCCATCGCATGTCGTCTCGTTGCTACACGGCCTCGAGAGCCTGTTTCAGATCATCGATCAGATCGAGCGGATCTTCGGTGCCGATCGACAGCCGGATGTAGTCGGGAGTCACCCCCGTCGCCTTTTGTTCTTCCAGGGTCAGTTGCTGATGTGTGGTCGAATTCGGGTGAATGATCAGGCTCTTGCTGTCACCGACGTTGGCCAGATGCGAGAAGAGCTTGACGTGATTGATCAGCGAGCGGCCGTTTTCGCGCTGCTGGGTATCGGTCGCTCCCTTGATGCCGAACCCCAGGATCGCGCCGCAACCGTTCGGCAGGTATTTTTTGGCGAGCCGATGGCTGGGGTGGTTTTCGAGTCCGGTGTAGTTGACCCACGACACCTTGGGGTGCGATTGCAGGAATTGCGCGACCGCCAGAGCGTTGGAACTGTGTCGCTCCATGCGCAGATGCAGCGTTTCCAATCCTTGCAGAAACATGAACGCGTTGAACGGACTCATCGCCGGCCCGAGATCGCGCAACAACTGCGTGCGGATTTTCAGGATGTAGGCGATGTGCATCGGCCCGAAGGTCTCGAAGAATTTCAGGCCGTGGTAACTCGGGTCGGGTTCCGTCAGTTCGGGATATCGGCCATTGTTCCAGGGAAAATCCCCTTTCTCGACAATGATCCCGCCGATGCTGGTGCCATGGCCACCGATGAACTTCGTGGCGCTGTGGATCACCACGTCGGCACCATGTTCGAACGGCCGGCAGAGCGCGGGAGACGCCAGCGTGTTGTCGACGATGACCGGAATTCCATTGTCGTGGGCGATTTTCGAGATCGCTCCGAAGTCGGGAACGTCCAGCCGGGGATTGCCGATCGTCTCCATGAAGAACGCCCGGGTGTTCTTGTCGATCGCCTTGCGGAAGTTTTCGGGGTCGCTTTGGTCAACGAATTTGGTCTCGATACCGAACTTCGGCAGCGTGTAATGCAACAGGTTGTATGTGCCGCCGTACAGGCTCGACGAGGAGACGATATTCTGCCCCGTCTGGGCGATATTGAGAATCGCCAACGACTCGGCGGCCTGACCCGAGGCGACAGCCAGCGCACCGGAACCCCCTTCGAGAGCGGCGAGACGCTGTTCGAGAACGTCGTTCGTCGGGTTCATCAGCCGGGTGTAGATGTTCCCGAATTCCTGGAGACCGAACAGGCGCGCCGCGTGGTCACTGTCATTGAAGACGTACGACGTGGTCTGATAGATCGGCACCGCGCGGGAATTCGTGGTGGGATCGGGTTTTTGGCCGGCGTGGAGGCACTTTGTGGCAAGCCGCATTTTGTGTCTGCTTCCAATGGGGATTGAGAGTGTTGTGAACCGTAGTGATTCTTGGTGTTCTGAGAACGGTCGCTCATTGAACGCGCGAAGTCGAGTTAGGCCACCGAGCGACGGCCCGCAGTGTGGTTTTCGCGGTAGGTTATCGCCGGTGCGTGGGAAGTGGAAGGAAGCGAAACACCACGATGCGACCAGCGCAAGGCATCGACCGACGACGGCATTGGGCTGACGCCGCCCCGCTCGCCTGGGTATACTATGGCGACAGGTTTAGCGTTTCCCGTGTTGTCGCTCGAGGCCCAATCTGATGTCCACCGAAGCGTATCACCCCGGACTCGAAGGCGTGATCGCCGGCGAAACGGCCATATCCTCGATCACGGGGGGGCTCAGCTATCGCGGCTATTCGATCACCGATCTGGCCGTGCAGTCGACGTTTCCTGAAGTCGCCTATCTGCTATTGCATGGCGAACTTCCCAACGAAGAGGAACTCGCGGACTTCAAGACGATTCTCGATGAATCCGCCACAATCGACCCCTCCATCATCCAGTTTCTGGGTCAAATCCCCCTGCATGTCAGTTCCATGGACGCGCTGCGGACGGGAGTGAGCGCGGTCGCTCATTTCGACCCGCAACTGGATGACGACCGGCCGGCCGCCAAGATCGCCCAGGCGACCCGTCTGCTCGGGCAGATTCCGATCCTGATCGCCGCCCGTCACCGGTTGCGGCGTGGCCTGCCCCTCATTCCTCACGATCCCGAATTGAGCTTCGCCGGTAGTCTGCTGCGGCTGATCACGGGCGAAACTCCGTCCCCTCTCGCCGAAAAGGCGTTTGATGTTTCACTGATTCTCTACGCCGAACATGAGTTCAACGCGTCGACGTTCACCGCACGGGTCATCACGTCCACTCAGTCGGACCTTTACTCGTCGATTGTCGGGGCGATCGGAGCGCTCAAGGGGGCGCTGCACGGCGGGGCGAACGAACGCGTGCTGGAAGTGTTGCAAGAGGTGGATGACCCGAGCCGGGCGGATGACTGGGTGCGCGAGGCGCTGTCGAAGAAACGGCGGATCATGGGGTTTGGGCATCGCGTTTATAAGGACGGAGATCCCCGGGCGACGATCTTGCGAAACTACTGTCAGATGCTGGCCGCCGAGCGGGAGGACAATCGACTGGAGCGAATCGCCGACACGATTGAGTCGTTTGTGAAGAGCGAGAAAGGGTTGCCTCCCAATCTCGACTGGCCGAGCGCCCGGCTGTATCACTACCTCGATCTGGAAGTCGATCTGTTCACCCCACTTTTCGTGGCGAGCCGGGTGGCGGGATGGGCCGCGCATGTGATCGAACAGGGGGCGAACAACCGGTTGATTCGCCCGCGCAGCCGATACATCGGCCCCCCGTCGCGGCCCTACCTCCGGCTGGACGAACGGAGCAACTGAAGATGACCACAGCGACCCTGACATTCGACGATTCGGTCGTCCTGACTGACGTGTCGTGGCGGGACTATGAACGGTGGCGGCTGGCACCGGCCAATTTCAATTTAAAAATGACCTACACTCGAGGGACGCTCGAAATCATGTCCCCCTCCCGCCGGCATGAACGAGTCAGTTATCTGATCGGCCGGTTGATCGATGTCTGGACGGAGACGCATCGCATCCCGTGCAGCCCCGCGCGCGCGACGACACTGCGACGTGTGGATCTTGACTGCGGGGTCGAGCCAGACAACTGCTACTACCTCGAACATGAATCGGACGTTCGCGGAAGCGATGATCTGGATCTGGCGACCGATCCCGTTCCCGACCTTGTGGTGGAAGTGGAAGTGAAACTCAAGGCGACCGATCGATTGCCGATCTATGCGGCCCTCGGTGTTCCGGAGCTGTGGCGGTGGCGCGAAGAGCGGTTGGGCGTGCTGCGATTGGATGAGACGGGCAGTTATTCTGAAACAGAGGAGAGCGCGGCTCTGCCAGGATTTCCGGTTCAAATCGCGGTCGATCTGATCGCGCGGCGGCACGCGATTGGTGATACCGATGTTGTGCGTGAGTTTCGAAACACGATTTCGATTTGACGAAAGCACCGTTGCGAGTCCGCCCGTTTTTTAGCGACGACGCTCCGCAAACTGGCTCTGGTTGTGGTTCCTGCGAATCGGAATCACAACCGGCTTTCGTCAGGCACTCATCCGGATCACCTCACCCGACAGCCCACTTGACCGGCTCTTTAACCAGGGTCTATTATTCGCGTCATGAACGTGCGCACTCGCTTCGCCCCCAGTCCAACGGGGTACATGCATATCGGCGGCATGCGAACCGCCTTTTTCAACTGGTTGTGGGCCAAGCGGAACGGCGGAAAGTTCCTGCTGCGGATCGACGACACGGATCAGGCGCGCAACCAGGATCAGGCGCTGCGCCCCATCCTCCAGGCGTTTCGCTGGCTGGGGCTGCTATGGGACGAAGGGCCTGAAATGGAGGGGCCGCATGCTCCGTACTATCAGTCCCAGCGGGGTGACCTGTATCGCGCCGCCGCCGCCAAACTCGAGGCGGCCGGGTTGGCGTATCGTGATTTCGCCACCAAAGACGAAATCGAAGCGGATCGCAAGCAGGCGGACCAGGACAAACGCCCGTACCTCAACGTGCGGCGGTCGCTCGATCTGACCGCTGCGCAGCGCGAGGAACTGGTGGCGAAGGGCAAGCCCTGGGTGCTGCGATTCCTGATCCCGCGCGACCGCAAAGTCGAACTCGATGACATCATTCGCGGGCACGTCGAATGGGACGGCGCGCTGCTTCCCGATCCGGTGATTCTGCGGGGCGATGGCACGCCACTCTACAACTTCGCGACAGTGGTCGACGACTCGCAAATGGAAATCAGCCACGTCATTCGGGCTGAGGAACATCTGTCCAACACGCCGATCCAGGTGTTGCTGCACCAGGCGCTGGGCAACCCGCTGCCACAGTTCGCGCACGTCCCCTATGTCGCCGCGCCGGGTTCGAAGGAAAAACTCAGCAAGCGGAAGATCGAACAATATCGCAAGAACCCCCAGTTCAAACGGCTGTTTGAAAAAGCGGACGAGATCTTTCCCCAAATCGGGCTGACCGGATCTGCGGCGCTCGACCCGGTGATGGTCGAATACTACGAGAAGATTGGCTATCTGCCGTCCGCGGTCCTCAACGCCCTGGGGCGCATCGGCTGGTCGCTCGACGATTCGACCGAGATCATGTCGCTCGACACCATGGTCGCGAATTTCACGCTCGACCGGGTGGTGAAGGCCCCGGCTGGCTTTGACCCCGACAAGCTCTTCAGCTTCCAGGGGCATTGGATGAAGGAACTCCCCGACGATAAAAAACTCGCCGGCTGCCTCCCCTATCTGGTACAGGCGGGTGTGCTGTCCGAGCCGGTCGATGACGCGACAAGGGCATTCGTCGCCCGGGTGATCGCCGCGCTGGGAGACCGGCTGAAGGTCTTCTGCGACATCCTCTCCGCCCGCTGCTTCTTCAGCGACGAATACCCGGTTGACGCCAAGAACTTTGAAAAGCGTGTCCGTAAAGAAGGAATACCGGCACATCTGGCCGCCTTCTCGAATGTGATCGCCGCGATCGATCCGTTCACGGTTCCCGCGTTGGAAGTCGCGTTGCAATCGTATTGCGAAGGTGCCGGCTTGCAGTCGGGTGACCTGATTCACGCGTTGCGACTGGCGACAACAGGTCAGCCGGTCGGGCCTGGTGTGTACGACTGCCTGGTGCTGTTGGGACGGGAGAAGTCGCTGGCCCGAATCGCGAACGCGATTGCTGCGTAGTGACGGACGGGAAGTGGCCGGTTGCGACGCCCGGTTATGCAGTAGATGAGACGTTTTGCCGGTGCGGGGCTGGCTATTTGTGAACGGCTACTTACTGGCGCAGGCGGCTCGACTACGCCAACGCAGGTCGGCGGGACGGACCGGTGCCGAAACGGAAAGGTTCGGCCTGGGTGGCATCGGTTTTCAGTCGGGAGACATTCACCAGCAATCCCAGCGCGAATCCGGTAAATAACAGACTCGATCCACCGTAGCTCATCAGCGGGAGTGTGATGCCCGTGATCGGCAAGAGGCCGACCGTCATTCCGGTGTTGATCACCGTCTGTGCCGCCAGCAGCGCCACAATTCCGACCGAGAGCAGTCGGCCGAACGGATCTCGCGTCGCCACCGCGATCGCCAACCCGCGGAGGAACAGCAATCCGTAGAGCAACAAGGCCAGGCTCGTTCCCGCCAGGCCGAACCGTTCACCGACCATGCACAGGATAAAGTCAGTCCGGCAGGCGGGCAGATAATAGGCGGCCGGGTCGTCGACTTGGGTTCCTTGAAATTGGCTCCCCCACGCCCCTCCCAGCGCCAGCACTTGTTTTGACTGGTGCAAGTGATAACCGTCCGCTTTCCCGACGGCCGGGGATTCTCCATCCCGCTGCTGGAAGACCGCTGTGATGCGGGAACGCTGTTCCGCGCTGATCGCCGACCAGAAGATCGGCAGCACACACAATCCGAGGCACGTGATCAGCGCCAGATGTCGCACACGGGCACCGGCGGCGAACAGCATCGCGAACAGAACGGGCAGAAACAGCAACGACGTTCCCAAATCCGGCTCTTTGAGAATCAGCCCCAGGGGAATCAACGTCAACAGAAACGGAACCACCAGCCCCGTGAGCCGGCGGTAGTTTTCTCGCGCGACCAGGTACCGCGCCAACGCGACTATGAATGCGATCTTGGCGAGTTCGGAAGGTTGAAAATACAGCAGGCCGAGGGGTATCCAACGGCGGGATCCCCAGCGCGCGGGAAACAGGTAGACCGCGCACAACAGCACCACGCTCGCCACGAACCAGAACCATGCCTGTTGTCGCAACAGCCGCAATGGCAACCGAGTCGCGATGACCAGCGATCCGGTCGCGAGCATCAGCCAAAGCGCCTGCTTCCCGTACATGACGCCCGCCTGCGACAGCGTATCCCCCCTAGAGATTCCCGCCAGCCCGAGCGCCGCCAACGCGGCGGCGAGGACCAGCAGGGAAATCGGCCAGGAAGCGAGCGGGGTTCGGGAGGTCGAAGCGTCCATGCGTGTCCCGGAATTCAGATTGACTGGGGTTCGGGATTGTAGAGAGGACAGAAAAGATCACCAAGATGAATTCCACCCGACGCGCTCGTAGACTCGGTGTTTTTTCAGAGCGGCGCACGCTGGTCAGCTTAAACCGTTGACCGCTTCCTGACGGGCGCGGCTCGGATACGATGTCGCATGTTCCATCGTTCTGAATCGATTCGGCCACCAAGCACAAACTGGAATCGCTCGCGCCGCGCGCAGTCCGTAGTCAGCGGGTCGGGAGGACGGATCAAAAGTCGAAGGATCGCTCACAGGGAAACTCCCGGCACAACGTTTAGCCCAGATCCTCGGCGAAAATCCGCCGAGACTCCGCCTGTTGGTACACCCGCCGGAGCACAACCGAAATCGGGCCAAACACGATCAGCCCCAGAAATCCCGGGAATCCCAATCCGTACCAGATTCCCCGTGGCTGGCCTGCCAGCAAGGCACAAACCCCCACAACAAAGAGAATGGCACAGACCGCAATCGCCCCGTAGGTGCACCCCATCACGAGCAGTTTCTGTTTTCCTCGCTGTGCGAAAATGCCTGAACAGGTTCCCACGATGCCTCCGGCGGCACCCAAGAGTGTTCCGGGGATCCAGCCGTACAGATTCGCATCAAACCAGGGATCCGGCATGGTTGTTCAATCCTGCTTCAGGGAGTTTCGATGGGCGGCCAGCAGTTCTTTGGCAATTCCGGGTGCAACTTGGCCGTCGGCCACCAGAACCCGGAGTTTCTGGTGAAATTCATCCGTCGCGTTTGGTTCTTCCGCGGCACGAACTTTCGCGATCAATCGGTCCAGCCGTCCGCGGATCGTCGGGTATGAGATCCCGTAGTCGGCGGCAAGATCCTTCAAGGAACCGGAGTTCAACAGGAATCGCCGCAAGAATTGCAAATCGTCTTCGTCGAGTGGCTTCAGCCAGTCGGGAATCGGGCTGGTCGTCACCGTTTCACTTTCAGGTCGCGTATTCGGGTTCCCGTCGTGGGTCGATGAACCTCACACAAGCACCAGCCGTCCGCTAGTGCCACTCACAGACATCAACAATATGAAAATACGTTTTCATTTTATTCATGTCAACTGAACTGCCACGCCAGTCGGCGTTTTTCGAGAACAGTTTATCCACGGAACCGGTGGATTCACCCTGTGGCTGAAAAGCCGCTGTTCGCGCTGAGGCGCGACCGACAGGCAGCGGACACCGATCACCGCGTCCTGACGGCCACGGCTCTGCGGCTGCCTCTACGATTCGGCCAGTTACGGTGTAAGATCCGGACTGTACGTGGACTTTTCATGTCTTCATTTTGTTCAGTCAGGGAGCGTCATGCGGTTCCGTTTTTTCATTGAACGTCGTTGGTGTGCTTCGGCCGCCGGCCTGTTGGTGGCGTGTGTCGTCGTCGGCTGTAGTGATTCGAAACCAACCCCGGCGCCAAACGCGGGCACTCCCGCGGGGGTTCCCGGGATGCCCGGTGGTCCAGGCATGCCCGGGGGACCGATGATGGGTGGCCCCATGATGGGGGGGCCGGGAATGGGCGGCCCGCAGGCACAGGACGACTATGCTGGTGAATTCCCGGACGGTCGCAAAGTGTTCCGCACCCACTGCATCCGCTGCCATTCGACGATGGAAGTCGCCGTGGCCGGTGGAGCTTCGGGCGATCCCCCCGCGGGAGCGGGTGCCCCTCTTGCAGCGGGTGGACCACCGAATGCCAGCCCGGGAGTCCCGCCCGCGGGTGGTCCGCCGGGCGGATTCCGGATGGGTGGCCCCAATCTTGCCAAAGTCGGAGCCAATCCCGTCCACACCAAAGACTGGCTGGCGGGCTACGTCAAGAACCCCAAAGCGGTGAAGGAGGACTCCCGGATGCCCGGTTTCGAAGGACGCCTCACCGACGAAGACCTCACCGCGCTCGTCGATTACCTCGCCAGCTTGCAGTAGACGCTCCCCCCGAATCGGCCGGTCCCTCGGATCGGCTGATTCCACAGGGGCTGGACGCGATTCACGCCGCCGGCCGAGGCAGCGCGAGTTCCTGCAGGTCACTGGTCGTCCCTTTGACACAACAGATATACGCCAGGTTGCCTTCGATCCAGGTCGTCGCGCACAACTCCCCGTCAACCAGTGGCGGGTTCGCGAGAAAGCCTCCGGATTGCGGTCGTGACGACAATTGGCTGACCGGCACGACCGCCAACGCCCCCTGCACCTGTCGCGCCCCACGACGCGGAAACTGGAAAAAAAAGACTGCGGACTTCACCCGCTCGACCGTCAGTTCCCGCGGGGGGGTGTTGATAAACCGGGTCACCATCTCTTCGGGCAGCCGTGGCGACTGGCCATCCTGGAGTCGCAGTAACTCAGGCAGGCCCGAAGCGCTCCAATTGACCGCGGCGACCGCCGTCAGAATCGCCTGAAAATTGGTCGCCGGTAGCCGCCGGAACCACAGTGTCCCCCCGCCCACCGCCAACATCAGCAAGGCGGCAATCACAGCGCGCAACATCCTCCGACGCGACGCGACTCGGGATTGCGATCCCGCGCCGTCGGCCTCTCGCCCTGCCGGGGTGATCCCACTCACGCGCTCCACCGCAGGAATTGGGGAACCGGCTGCGACGACGTCCGCCGAAGCCGAGGCCCCGACCCCGGACGCCGCGGTCGCCAGCGCTTTCAAGAGCCGTTCGCGACCATCGGTTGGTGGAGCGACATCACGGCACAATGTGGCAACCCGGGTGTCAAAGCGTTCACGTCGCCTCGCAATGGCGCGGCAGGTGTCACACACCGCGACATGCGCCGACGCCGACGCCAAAACTGCAGGTTCGGTCTCGCCGGGACGCGCGAGATCGAGAATCCTCAGCGCCGCGGCGCAATCTCGCTCAGGTTCGCAGGAGGGATCGGTTTCTTCGCGATTCACGTGGTACTTCCTTGAACGGCCGGAATTCCGCCAGCCGATTGATTGGTCGATAACCGGTCCCGCAACCACGATTTGGCTCGTGACAGCCGGCTCATCACCGTTCCGATCGGAACCTGCATCTGGTCGGCGATCTCGCGGTAGCTCAGATCGCCAAAGTAGTACAGGAGGAGCGGAGTTCGGTACTCTTCGCTCAATTCGAGCAGGGCGTTTTGCAGCGCCTCCGCATCGAAGTCGAGGTTGAGTTCCAGCGGATCACACGCCGCGACAGGCTCGGGAGTCTGTTCGAGAGCGTGGCCACGTCGTCTGCCGGGGGATCGCAACTGCTTCAGATAAACGTTTCGCACCACTGTGTACAACCAAGCTCGCGCGCCCGCTGCGTCGCGAATCTGTTCTCCTTTGCACTGCGCGGTCAAAAACGCCTCCTGAACCAGATCGTCGGCCTCCGACGCCGACCCGCACAGCCGATGCGCGTACCGATAGACTTCGGCGTAATGCCGATCGACCAGTTCGTTCATATCCACGGCGCGTGGGGGCATGAGACACATACTCTCTCTACCGGGATGCGCGAGACGACCGCGAAATTCCCGGCAATTACCGGAAATGTGAGAATATCCGCTCGGCTGTCGCAAAAACAGCCGTCCACCCGCTTGACCCCCCGTCCGCAGCCCCGATAATCGGGACTTTCCCGTCACCGCCGACCCCGGGTCGTTTTGTGGCCCCGTCGGCGATTTCCCGTCCTCATCTTTTGAATTCCCCCCGGCCAGCATGTCGCTGAACAAGAAGCAAAAAAAGCAGATCGACGTGGAACAGCAGAAAATCGCCCAACTGCGAATGCAGCTTTCTGGGGCGAAGAAACAGCTTGATGACCCGGAAGAAGTCGTGCGGCTCGAAAAGGAAATCGCCGCCGCCCAGGTGCGCCTGGAAAAGATCAAGCAGCAAGACTGATTCCGCCGTTCCCCAATTCGCAAGGAAGTCGCGCCCATGTCCAAGACCTGGAGGTTTCTCCCGTACGACGTGGCGCGGGTTCGCGAACTCGCCGCTCAACTGCGGATTTCACCAATCCTCGCACAGGTTCTGACCGCTCGCGGTTACGAAACGGCCGAGTCGGCGCGCGGGTTTCTGGATTCGAAATTGACGGAGCTCCACGACCCCGAATTGCTCCCCGGGATCTCCGACGCCGCCGACCGGGTCGTCGCCGCCCTGAAATCCAACCGCAAGATTGTCATCTACGGTGATTACGACGTCGATGGAGTCACTTCAACCGCGCTGCTCTGGCATTGCCTGAAGCTCGCCGGTGGGACTGTTGAGTACTACCTTCCGCACCGCCTTGAGGAGGGATACGGACTCAATTGTGAGGCACTCGAAAAATTGCATGCGGCCGACCCGCAGTCTCTGGTCGTTTCCGTGGACTGTGGAATTTGCAGTGTGGTTGAGGCGGCCCGCGCCCGCGAATTGGGACTCGAACTGATCATCACCGATCACCACGAAATGGATGCGACTTTGCCGGACGCGGCGGTCCTCGTCCATCCGCGGCTGCCGGGATCGAAATATCCCTTTGGCGAATTGTGTGGTGTGGGGGTCGCCTTCAAACTGGCGTGGGCGGTGTGCGCACGCCTGGGGGATGGGAAAAAGGCCGAGCCGCGGATGCGTGAGTTTTTACTGGCGGCGATCGGGCTGGCCGCGATCGGCACAGTCGCTGACGTGGTGCCACTCGTCGGGGAAAACCGCGTTCTGGTCCGGTACGGACTGGGGGCCTTGCGTGAACGGGCGAGTCTGGGGCTGCGGGCCTTGTTCGGCGTCACGAAACTGGAAGAGAAAAAACTGTTCGAGGCGGAAGACGTCGGGTTTGCGCTCGCTCCGCGGATCAATGCCGCCGGCCGACTCGGGCAGGCGCGTCTGGCGGTGGAACTGCTGACGACCGACAACGCCGAACGCGCCCAGATGCTGGCGTCGTATCTCGACGAGCAGAACAAGACCCGACAAACCGTCGAACGCCGAATGGTGAAGCAAGCGAAAGAACTGGTCACCGAACATCCGGAGTGGGCCACCCATCCGGTGCTGGTTCTGGCACACTACGAATGGCACGCGGGAATCATTGGCATCGTCGCCAGCCGGATCGCAGAGCATTATCAAAAGCCCGCAGTCTTGATCGCGCTCAACGCCCAGGACGGAATGGGCCAGGGATCGGCGCGGTCGTTCGCCGGGTACGATCTGCACGCCGGCCTCGCGAGTTGCTCACGGCATCTGACAAAGTTCGGCGGCCATCAGGCGGCCGCCGGCCTGCGGATCTCCGCCGACCGGATCGACGAGTTTCGCCTGGCGTTCTGCGAGAAAGCGGGGACGTTCACGGCGTCGCCGCGCGATCTTGAGCTGCAAATCGACGCCGAAATTCGACTCGCCGAGCTCACAGTTCAGGCCGTTACGGAATTGGAGAGATTGGGCCCTTTTGGACGGTCGAATCCCCGGCCGGTGTTTGTCAGCACGCGGGTGGAACTCGCCGAGCCCCCCCGCACGATGGGGGAAGGAGACCGCCATCTGTCTTTGCGGTTGCGACACTACGGCAAGGTGCTGCGGGCGGTCGCATTCGGGCGCGGTGAGTGGGCGGCCGAAATCGCCGCCGCCCCAGGACCGTTGTCGATAAGTTTCGCCCCGGTGATCAACCGATTTCGCGGACAACAGAATGTGGAATTGCAACTGATGGACTGGAAATCGGAAAACTGACGAGACCGGAATCAGTGACTATTTCTGCTGAGACCGTTCGCGTTCCCGCTGCTGTTGCTTCATCCGTCGCCGCTCCTTCTTGCTCAACCCTTTCAAGTTGAGATTGCCGGCACTATCTCCTTCTTCATCCTCGTCGTCGGCGGAGGCGCAACCTGCCGAGGGGGCGTCGGTACACTGGAATTCCTCTGGCTCCGCGATGTCCGCGGCATTAACCGGTACCGCGGGGATCGTTGGCTTCGCCTCCGGCGACCGCAACGGCATTGGAGCGGGCGCGGTTTCCCATTCGGTCGGCACAAGGTTGTCGCGACGATCGTGACTCGCGGGATTCAACGGTGAGTTGGTCGACCGTTCCGGTGCTGGCACCTCGACCGGTTTCTGATCGGAAACCGAACTCTCCGCAGCGGTATGGAGGATCGGTTGACTGCTGTCGGAAAGCGAAATCTCGTTCGCCAAATCGCACGAGTCGTCAGGCACGTCCGTTGGAGCAGCGGGCTCAGAGTCATCCGGATCGGGGTCGTTGCTCGACTCAACTTCGCGCCGCGGCTTACTTGTTGTCGCCGCGGGCTTACGTACCGGACGCTTTGGTGGTTTTCGTCGTTGTGTCTTCGCGACCGCTTCCGATTCTTCCGCTTCGTCGTGGGGTTCAGATTCCCCGACCTCGGACTTGCCCGCATCGATTGCGATTTCAGGGCGAGATGCCCGCCGTGCGAACCAACGCGTGAGGAATCGCAGACTCGGGCGGCCAACTTGTCCCCTTGCTGAATTCGATTCCACCGGGTCGGGGTTGAAATACAACACGAAGCGGGCGTGGACCCAGAAGCACATCGCAACCGTCGCATGTCCGAGAAGGACCAGCGTCTGGACCAGAACCGTCCGCGGCAGATCTTCGAGCAACGCTTCCATCTTCAATTGCAGAACCGCTGCGATCACGTAGAACAAACTCGCCAACAACAGAAGGATGGTACTGGCTCGCGAGCGGGTCACTTCACGCCGAACCGCCCCGCCACAAGCGGCCGCCGCGACAACCGTCGGAAGGAGCCACAACACGGTCTCGCGACGCCATACGTCTCGCGGCACAAAGTGGACCACGGTCGCGACGCAAACGTGATGCAGCCGAAGCGCGTGGGCGGCCGCGAACGCGAATGCGGCAATCGCAATGCGCTGCCAGCGATGATAGCTGCCGGAAAAGTCGCGAACGCTTCGCGAGCGACCCCACGCAGTCAGCCAGGCGAATAGACTGGCGACAGCCAATAGGAGTGCGCCGAAAGCGGATGGCAGGGGAGTGGTGGTGGCATCGAGCAACGTTTCGACGCCCGGACCGCCAATGGCCGCCAAGTCTGTAGAGTACCTGCTCGCAGCAGCCAGTAAACCAATGATGGCCACCGCGCCGGTAGCAACGAGGGTATATTTCCACCACGCCAACGGAACGAGATTCTCTAGCGGCAATTCCGGCGCCGAGGGGGTGGTGTTGGGAGAATCCACCCGGAATTCAAAGCGCCGCCGCGGCGAGGAGAGAGTTTCTTCCGCAAGGTCGGTTTCCGGGGGCGCGTCCATCTGAGTCGCCAGCCGACGTCGGCGACGATCCCCCAAACGCTCCGCACCCGCAAACCGGTTTGACATCCTTGCATCCCGCCAGTTTTCCACCATGAATCCATGAGGTTGTCCGTACTGGGAGGATCGGCAGACGACGGGGAGGTTCGTTTGACGCGGTGGGGTGGTACCGACTACGTAAGATTGGTAGAGATTCAGAGGTCAGACC
Organism: Planctomicrobium piriforme; assembly: GCA_945860955.1. Taxonomy (GTDB): domain Bacteria; phylum Planctomycetota; class Planctomycetia; order Planctomycetales; family Planctomycetaceae; genus UBA10511. The sequence continues at coordinate 7,543 of CAMATH010000052.1, read as the reverse complement.
GACAAAGCCTCCCGGGACCGGTTCGCAATTTACAATGCGACAGCCCACACAGATGGACACACGCACACATACTGGATCGCACAACGGACCGAATTCAGTCGCCTTCAATCAAACTCACGTGATCAACATCGCGTCCCCATAGCTGTAGAAGCGGTACCCATCGCGGATCGCCTCGTCGTACGCCTGTCGGATCAACTCCCGGCCGGCGAACGCCGAGACCAGTACTAGCAGCGACGAGCGCGGCAGATGGAAGTTTGTGAGTTGGACGTCCACTGCCTGAAATTCATACGGGGGACGAATGAAGATGTCGGTCGACCCGCGCCAGGGTTGGCCGAATCCAACACGGGCCGCCGTTTCCAAAGTTCGCGTCGACGTTGTCCCGACACCCACAACGCGTCCCCCCGCCGCCCGCGTTGCGGTCAACGCGGCGGCTGTCTGGGCGGAAACATCGCACCACTCGCTGTGCATTTTGTGATCGTCCAGCCGACTGACCGAAATCGGTCGAAACGTGCCGATCCCCACATGCAGTGTCACAAACGAATGGGAGATTCCCACGGCGGCACACCGCTTCAACAATTCCGGCGTGAAGTGCAGTCCCGCCGTCGGCGCGGCGACCGATCCGGGATGTTCCGCGTAGACCGTCTGATAGCGTTCGAAATCGTTCCGGTCCGCCAATCCACGATCCATGTAGGGAGGAAGCGGCAACGTTCCAAACCGGGCCAACGTCGCCAAAACGTCGCATGCAACAACCGGCTTCATCGTCCAGACGCCTCCGTCATCGCGGCTGATCAACCGCAGATGCAGGCGATCGTGCGACGATGTGTCGTGAGCCGGGTGGATGTCGATCACCTCTCCTTCTCGGACCTTTCCGCGGGTACTTGCGAGTAGCCGCCATTCGCCACCGGCGTCTGTCTCCAGGTACAAGCCTTCCCAGCGTCCCCCGGTCGCGGCCCGCACGCCGAACAATCTGGCGGGGAGGACGCGCGTGTCGTTGAGAATCAGCCGGTCGTTGGGACGCAGCAGCCCTGGCAAGTCGCAGACGGCATGGTGCGAGATTCGACCGCTGTCACGGTCGACATGCATCAACCGCGCAGCGTCCCGGCGTTCCGCCGGGTGGCGGGCGATTCGATCCTCCGGTAGCGTATAGTCGTAGTCCGCGAGTTCATCCGTCATGGGGGTTCCATTGTATGTCGTCGGCCGACCGAATTCGCGTCACGTTCTGCATCACAGAACTGGACCCGGGGGGAGCCGAGCGCGCACTGGTCGAACTGGCAACCCGCCTGGACCGTTCCCGATTTGATCCGACCGTGATCAGTCTGGCACCACGCGGACCGCTGGCGGACGTCCTGGAACAGCATGGAATTCTGACGATTTCGCTGGGGGCGCGGTCCCGCTGGGATTGGGGAATCGTCGACAGATTACGGAAAGAACTCAAGCGGCTCCGGCCCGATATTCTTCAAACCTGGTTGTTTCATGCCAATCTGGCGGGGCGCATCGCCGGGAAACTGGCGGGGGTTCGGACAATCCTCTCGGGGATTCGAGTGGCGGAACGCCGCAGTCGATGGCCGCTCCGAATCGACCGTTGGACCAGCCGCTGGGTGCAGACTCACGTCTGCGTGAGCGCGGCGGTGGCCGATTTCAGCCGCGACGTCGCGGGACTGCCAGCAGACCGCATCGAAGTGATTCCGAACGGGGTCGACCTGGATCGGTTCTCCGCTGTTGAGCCGGCGGATCCGACGCAGTGGGGAATTCCCAAAGGGGCTCCAATCCTGCTGACGGTTGGCAGACTCGACATTCAGAAAGGATTACCGTTTCTGTGGGATGCGATTCCGGAAGTTGCGCGAGAGTACACGGCGGCGCATTGGCTGATCGTGGGAGAGGGCTCTCAACGCCACGACTCGGAAACGCGCGTGCGGGAATTGAATCTCACGGACCGGGTTCACTTCGCGGGTTGGCGGGGGGACATTCCCCAAATCCTGGCGGCTGGCAGCGGGCTGGTTCTGCCATCGCTGTGGGAGGGAATGCCGAATGTGGTTCTTGAAGCGATGGCGGCGGGGCTCCCTGTGATCGCGACGCGCGTCGAAGGGGTTTTGGAATTGGTGCGACCGGGAATCAGCGGTTGGTGTGTTCCGCCACGAGACTCTCGGGAATTGGCGGTCGCGATGTGCGAGTTGCTCAGCGACCCCGGGCGCGCCAGTGAACTGGGCTATGCCGGGCGTGAGCGGGTCGCGCGGGAATTCACCTGGCAAAAAATGGTTGAGCAATATGAAGCGCTGTACTTGCGTAGTGCGGCGGGCGACGCAAGGTAGAAAAACTGTTACGCGGAAAATGCAACATTTTAGACGGGCCGCGCACTCAAAACGTAGGCGTCTTTCTCCGAAAGACTGCCTCCGATGTGCCACCGCCGTCATTACAATGCACTGGGGGCAGCCCCAGAACTCACAACGAACCACCCCCAGGATTCGTGCGGTGACAACATTTGCGTACAGGGACTCAAGGAGTTGATCACGACTTCATCGTGTTCGAACCCATTCGACGAAGGGCGTCGCGGACTTTCGAGAGTCCCGGCGAAGAGGCGAAGCCCCGACGACGTCCCATTCATCTTGCGACGGAAAGCTCGCCTGTGGGGTTGCGCCAGCCCCGAGTGCGTCGAGGGACGGAGAGCGCACATTGGGCCGCGCATTTGAAAAATGCGGGCTACAATCTCCGAAAGACTGACCGCCGCTGCGATCACGCCGTCAGAACGACGCACAGGTCTGCCCCAAGACGATCATTCGAACTTCATCGAATTGACGATCTGTTCGTACACCGGAAGGATGGTCGCGAACTCGTCTGCGTTTTTGACCGTGCAAATCACATAGTAGACTCCCTTTGGAGTGGCGATGTCGTAACTCAGCCGATCGGCCGCCGTGCCTTTGGTTGGATCAAACACAAAGACTCGCCGCAGTGCCGGGTGTCCCGCGATCGTGGCCCCCGTCGCTTCCAAGTTTCCTGTCTGTGAAATCGCGAAACTCGTCTGCTTCGTCAGATACGTATCAGCGGCGGTTCCTGGAGGATAGGCGATCATAGTGACCCCCATTGAGGCGTCGCCCGATCGTCCGTCGGGATAAAGCGTGAACGATCCTGGCGCAGTGAACACCTTCCATCCCGTGGGAACCTCAAGGCTGAAACCGGTTCCCTGGTGACGGGTGGGGCCAGCCGGGGCGGCCGGTGGCCTGGAAGGTGTGGCAGGGATGCCGGCCGATCCGCCGGTCGTTGAACCCGCCCCTCCACCGGCCGGCGGTGTGGAGCTTGACTCCGTGCAACCGGTCACCAGACCAACAACCACGCAGACCGCCGCGAAGCGAGCGAACACCATCATGGATCCAACCTGACAACGGAAGAATGAATTTGACTGTCGATATTGTTGACGGGACGGGCTTGAAGCGAGCAAAGTCGTAGTTTATCGCAGCACGGAATTTCTGGCACTGTCGCGTGGATTGAATTCCACGCTACGCCGCCGCCCCCGCGTCCATCCGTCGCCACAACCGCTCGAGAACGTCCAGGCTTTCCCCCCCAGGCGACTTCTTCGCATACGCGACCTGCGCGTAAAGCTGAGCCGTCTTGGAGGCGTCCTGTTCGATGTCTGGGATTCGCTCGCCCAATGCCTCGGCGAACTCCCAGGGGGTCTGGTCCAGCGAGCGTGGAACCCGCTTTTCCCGCGCCCAGGCTTCCAGTGCCTGGAACGAATAGTCGAGCAGTTGCGGCAATTTCATCCGACGGGCGGTTCCGTTCGCAAACGGATTATCGAATGCCGAAAACGGACGGTCCACCGACTTTTGAACCGCCGACTCTGCGGACGCCGATTCGGCCGAAACGGATTTCCATCCAAACAAGCCCAACAACTCGGCCCACAACCGGGACAAAAAGGTAACGACCGCCGACCAGTTTCGGAACAGGAAGTACAGTCCCACCACGGCGACGATCACGTAGAACAACCATTTCACCCAGCCGCCAAATTGCGAGAGCGCATTGGTGATTGTCGACCAAGGGGATTTCCCCGGGTCGCTGGGGGTATCACGCGGAACGTCGGCTGGTCGCCCGGTCCCTGGATCGCCCTGTCGTTGTTGCTGCTGTTGCTGTTGTTGTTTCCCGGCGTCGGGGGCTTGTTTCGCGTCCCCCGATTTGCCGCCGCTACCACCGTCCTTGGGCTGTGATGGGGACTTGTTATTCGCCGATGGCTCACGGGCATCGTTCCCCTGCGTCTGTTGTTCGCCGCCCGGCTGCTTTTGAGACTTTTGATCACCCGACGGCGGAGAATTCGAAGGCGATGAACCGTCCCCTTTTGGGCCTTGACCACCCGACTTGTCTCCTGACTTTTCCTGACCTGGAGCTGTCCCGGGATTCTGTCCCGCAGCCCCCTGCCCTCCCGGCTCTTGACCTCCTTTCGGTTGCCCAGCCTGGTTATCCGGCTGCTGCTCAGCCCCTTTTTCAGCCGCTTTGTTCCCCCCGGGTTCCGGCTTCTGTTTCCCACCACCTTCTCCCGGTGGCGCGTTGGGTTGGACGTCCCCCATCCGTCGCCCTTCACCCTGACCGTGGTCACCACCGAGAACCGCGACTCGAGAGGCGGCCACCTGCTTGTCGAGTTGGTCGACCAAGTCGGTCACGGTGTATTCCCCCTGCGGACGCGGAACGAGCGCCGCCACCAACAGCACCGCAACGGCTAGCGTGGCCCCCATGCCGAGCCAGCTCCGTGTCATGGCCGCCGGCATCTGCAATTTGCGCTGGCGGAGATAACGCCGAAGTCCGAGAAAACTCGTCGTCAGCAACAACCCCAGAGCGGCGGCGACATACAACGCAAGCAGTTGAAACGCATAGTTCCGCCGACTCGCATCTCCCGCCGGTATCAACAGTTGTCCGACCCCAAACAAGGGCAATGCGGCCAGCGAGAAATAGACCACCCAGACTCCCGGGGCGTGCGGTTCGGAACGTTGTTTCTGAGCGCGTTCATCCAGTTTCTCTCCCCGCTCGGCGGCACTCGCGGCTTGGGCCGATGTCGAGGCAAATACTTGCGGGACCGGTGCCCGAATCCCTTCGGAAAGCACCTCGGCATCGACCAGTGAATTCGCAACGCCCGCTCTCCCCGAACGGCGCGGCGACGTGGCCGCCGAATCCTTGGGCAAGCTCTCGACCGAAGCCTGAGTTCCCGCCGTCCCCGTTCCTGTCGCGACTATTTCGATTGCTGCCGGTGGCGAATGCTGCAAGCCGGCCGCCTGCAAGAGTCCCTGTCCCGAAGCGTCTTCTTCGTCATCGATCAGCGTGCAGTCCCAGGTGAGTCTCCAGGTGCACCAGGCGATCACCGCCAGAAGACCACAGGAAATCAAAAACGCATCGACAAATCGGAACGCGAAAACCCCCGCCGCCACCAGCAACGCCGCACCGAACAACTGCGCCCGATCTTTCCCCTGTTCGATCCCGATGCGCGCGACCAGCACCGCGCCGAAAACGTAACAGGTCAACACCCACAGAATGCGGCTGGGGTGGTCACCGCGATAGACCACTTCCAGCAGGAAAAAGACCAGACTCCCCACCAGCGCCATGATCAGCGCCGGGCTGATTGCGATCACGACATAGTCGGCGAGGGTTTTCTCACGGCGGGTTTGTGCCATGGGGTTGGATTTTACCCGAACCCCCGCCTGCGGGGTAGCTGTCAGGGACTGTACACTTTGACCGCATCCTCCCGGTTCCATACAATCCGTACACGACATTTTCACCACTCCACGGGGCCACAATTCCATGCTCGACTACTCACATCTGTCGAACGACTACTACATCAACGTCAACCTGAACACGGAGATGGCCCTCCCCGCTCAGCGGGAGACGGTGTTGGGCTTCTTCGAACGGGTCCAGAAGACTTATCCCACGATGAGCAACTTCTACACCCGCGAGTCCGGGGATTTCGTCCTCGAAGAAGACAAAGAACGGGGCCACTACCGCTGGATTTCGATCGAGCCGCGCCGGGTCTGCACTGGCTATGTGAACCCGCCCAGCGTCGAGGCGGCGCTCGCCCAGCACCGCCTGGTGATGGAACTGATCCCGTATATGCTGTCGGTCAGCCCGCTCGATTGTGAGGCGATCGACTACATGATGGGCTTCGATTATTCCTATCGCGGAAACCATGACGCGCTGGTCGCGGAAGCTCTGGGTACCAGCCCTGCGTTTGAAGGGCTGCTCTCAATTCCGGGGGTGCAGCCAATCAACATTGAACCGTCGATCACGATCGCGCTCGACGAGTCATGCCGGCTTCAAGCCCGGCTGTTGGTTGAAACGCGAACCACCGCCGCGTCCGTCCGCCGGGGCGAATTTCCCGAAGAGCAGATCAGCGTCTACTTCACCATTCGACAGTACGGCAGCCTCCCGCCGGGAGTCACCTACGAAGAAACGCTGTCGCAGTTGCGTGAACACAGCGACCGCCTGCTCGAAACCCACGTGATCGACCATGTGCTGCGACCGTTGGCTCAGGCGATTTCGACCAAGTAGTTCGACCGTCCGCATTCCCGACCGCTTTGGCCTGCGCGAGACCTGAGATGCCGTTCTCCCCCCGGGCCACATTTCTTTCCTGGCTGTTACTCGCGACAGTGTACGTGGGATCGCTCCACGCCGATGGCTTGGCCCGTCTGAAGGAAGAGCGACTGGTTCGGGTTCGGCAGTCGATCCTGGAATTGTCGAAGAACCGGGAAGAACCTGTCCGCTCCGGACGGTTCGTCGACATGCGGGCCAATCTGCATGTTCATTCTCGCTTCTCGCATGACAGTCGAGGATCGCTGGACGAAATTGTCGCGGCGGCCAAACGGGCGGGCACGCGGGTGTTGATGTTCACCGAACACCCAGCGGAAGATTACGACTTCTACCAGGATGGTCACCAGGGACTGCACGATGGGGTACTGTGCATCCCGGGAGCCGAGATGAAGGGGTTTCTCTGCTACCCGACCGGCAGCGTGCGGGGCATCGAGAATGAACCGCCGCAGGGGTTGAGCGATCTGATTCGCGGCCGCGATGGTTTGATGTTCGTGTCGCACCTGGAAGAGCGGATGGAGTGGCGGATTCGCGGGGTGACGGGGGTCGAAATCTACAACACGCATGCCGACTTCAAAGACGAGACCGCGCTGTTGAAGGCGCTGCGGAATCCGCTGTGGCTGTTGCAATCAGCCGAGCTGTTTCGCAAATACCCGCAGGAGGCCTTCTCGGCACTACAAGACTACCCGGCGGACTACCTTCGCCGATGGGACGAATTGTGCGTGGATGGCCCCCACACCGGGGTTTCCGCGAACGACGCGCATTAAAACGTCGGCCTCGTGATGAAGAAACTCGACAGCGGTAAAGTGCGAATCGAAGATGCGCTCGAAAAGAAACTGCTCGACCTCGACGCGACGGGAAACCCGCTACTGGAGCCGTTGATCGACGGCAAGGATGTCGGAGAGACCGTTTTCGAACTGCGGATCGACCCGTACGAACGGAGCCTGCGGCACGTGGGAACGCATCTGCTGCTGGAGCCGAACTCGGA
>CAMATH010000051.1 GCA_945860955.1 Planctomicrobium piriforme | reverse complement strand
GATCCCCGGGAGCGGCCGAATTTCGTTTTCGTACCGTCCCCCGGTGAGGAGTCCGTGGATGAATTCGCCATCGCGACCGTGGTTGATCACATGGGTGGGGGGCAGCTGTTTGTCGGTCGCCAATTGAAGGCGAATGACATCTTCCAGGTGTGGTCCCTGCGGATCGGTCTGGCGGCAGACGCTGCCGATCGTGGTGCTGTCACCCAAGAGCAGAATCTGAACTTTTCCGTCATGCTCGGCAAGGGCCGGTGAGTTTATGGCGAATGGGACGATCGCTGCGCATAAAAGTGCGAACAGTCGGGGGCCGATGAGGGAACGCATGATGTGGCTCCAGTGGCAAGGGAAATTGGGTGCGGGCTATGATCCATTCCCATCGGGAATAATGCGAGCGGGTGCGGGAGGGCGAACGTCCTCTTGAGTCACTGTGTCACGGATTCGTGACACGTGTCAGGTACAACGATTCCGTATCGAACCAGACCTGGCCCCGGCGGGCGCGCATTTCGATCACAAACTCGACCGTCCGAATATCCTCCGTGACGGTGAATTCGAATTTGAGCGGAATCCAGTTGACGGTTCCGCGGCGGAGGTTTTCGCTGTTCATCCCCTCAATGCGAATCCCCGCACCGGTCACCAGTCCTTTTTCAACCATGGTGCTGATTCGATCGGCCTTCATTTTCGCATGCAGGGTATAGGTTCCCTTGCCCAACGGAGCCTTGCAGCGCCACGACGCGTTGCAGCGCCCTTTGGCGAGAAATTGAATGGAATATGCCTGGGGGCCATTTTTCATGTCGACCAGTTCCAGTTTCGCGTCGGGGGTTTCGGATACTGGCTTCCATTCGGTCAGGACGAGACGTCCCGATTCGTCGAAATCGCGCGGGCGCGGGTCGGGGAGCGACTGTTGTTGTGTCAGACTGGTGGCACGGGCGACCAGCCGAGCTTTGAGATCATTGACCTTGGGGTCGTGGTCGGCCGCCACCTGCGCCCCCATTTTCAGCAACACCGGCCGCAACCGGGCGTGGATGGTGTCGACCCGCTTCTGGATATCGTCCGCCGGGGAAAAGAGCTGGAGGAGTTCGCGCAGCCGTTCCCGATAACGGGCCCGCCAATCGCGATTGTGCATCACCGCGGCCCCCACGATCGACGAGGGGAGATTGATCACCGACGCGTTGGGATCGCCGAACACCTGGTCCATTCCATGGGGAATGAAATAGGCCTGACCGGTCCCAGTGCTGAAGAAGACTCGGTAATTGTTGTGGTTCAGGGTGTATCCATCCCAGTGCCCGACCATCATTTCCATCGCCATGAAAGAGAGGAACTGCTCGATATCGAGATTCTGTTCGATCATTTGCCAGCGGGTGGAGAGATCGGGCTCGCGACAGGCGGCGAGCAGGGCTTTGAGGTCGGCCCGATCGTCTTTTCCCTGGCCGAAATCTTTTTCGAGATCGACATCGACATCCTGCACGAACCCCCCTTCGTACAGATTTCCTTTGGAGTTGCCAAAACTCTGCTTGAGGAACGAACTGTCGAACGAGGATTTCAGCACGTACAGACCGAGGTCGCGGCCATTCAGCCAGACCCGCGCGTGCGTCACTTTCGTCACGGGCACTTTGGCCACCTGGAAGAGTTCCGAGGTCAGCCACTCGTGGATGTAGGTGGGATCCTGCACCGAGTTGTTCAGATGAAACCGGCTGAGGCCGTGAAAAGTCAGGTCCTTCTGATATTTGTCGACGTTGATGGTGAGTGCCGGGCGATCGTCGACATGGCGGTAGCTGCCGGCACTCCCCTTCAGCTTGAGCGCGACGTTTTCATACCGCTGTGTGCCGTTCTCGATGATCGTCGCATGCACATAGGGGCGCTGTTCGCCGATCACAAAAGAGGTGGGAGCCTTGCGCAGGGTCTGCAGATCGGCGTCGGAGATCTGAATCTGCAGTTCAGGGATCACGCCATTGGCGAAAAACTCGTTGGCTTCCTTTTGCGTGTCCGTAGCCGACTTGACCGGCTTGGTTACCTGGCTCGGCGGTGCGGCACCAACCGGGTTGGCGGCGGGAGGGGAGGTCGAGTTGCCAGCGGAATTCGGTGAACCGGTTGTAGATCCTGCGTTTGAGGCGGCGCTGGTGGAGGCGCTGGTGGAGGCGACCGCCGGAGGGCTAGTGGAATCGGCTGGGTTGGAGGCGACGGGGGCCGGCTCCTGCGAGAAGAACGAATACGCGGCCAGCCCGATGCCCAGCGCGATCACCCCCCAGATTCCGATGGTGATCAGTTGCTTCCAATCAACGGAATTTCGCGATTGGGAACCTTTTCGCTTGCGGCGTCTCGGGGGAACTTCGGACATCAGATCCTCTGGCGGAACGGATTCAACGTCACTCAGACTTCTTCCCGGAGCACGGGGGAAGTTGAACTGTCGGCAGGAGCGTAGAAGGAAGCGGTTGCGGGTGCAATTCAACGGGCCTTTCTCAACTCCGTCGAAGACAGATCGCAGCGAAATTCCGATTCGGGAAGCTCTTCAAACAGCGGCTGCCATTCCTGGGGGATCGCGATCGACCCCAGTGAGTCAAACTGACCGGCGACAATTCGCCCCGCGACAAGAAACCGGCAGCCTTGGGACTGGATCTGTTCCATCGAGCGGCGGAGAGTCTCCGCGTCACCCGCCGAGTATTTCACATCAATAATCCGTTCGGCGGTGTCGGCACCAATCACGAACACGGTCTTGGGGAGCGCGGCGGTTTTGTCGACGAATTTCGCCGCCCGGGTCAGTGCGACGGGGGCGTCGTGAAACTGCTGGCAGCGGTCTTCCAGTGTGAGCAGATCCAGCGGGGGCTTGTCGACATTCACAACCGCCATTTCCCAGGCGACCTTGCACGCGAGACGCCGCTCGGCCGCCGCTCGCAGTTTTTCGTGCCCCTCGTGGAGGGGATTAAACGATCCCGACAAAATCGCGCGTGGCCGCTGGTCGCTCGGCAGCGCCTCGAGGTCGCCCCAATACGAACCGTCGGGAAGTCGCCACACAATTTCGCGCTCCCGCGAAAAAAGCTGTCGCAGCAGCGGCGGCGTTTCGACCCGGCGGCGTTCCACTCGGTCGCCATCGCCGAGGTCTTCTGGGGGTGGCTGGATACCCAATTCCGTTGCCAGCAGCCCCAGCAGCAGATTGGCGGAAAGCTGTTCTTCCTGTTGTCGGGTGCGTCGCCGCTTTTCAAAACAGATGGAGAGCGCGTGAGTGGCAGCATCGGAATGAACGGCCAGATGGCAACGATGTTCCCCTCGCTTGGGTGGATCGCTGGCCAGCGAGGCGGTACACCCCAGTCCGAGAAGGGCGACGCCAGGCTGGGAAATCGCTTCACCCTGCGAAGACTGCCGATTGAACAATTGCCGGGCGCGACGCTGCGCCACGGTCGCCATGGCGAGCGCGGTTGTCCGACTGCAAAACTGTTCGGGCTGCCGGCCCAACCAGTCCGACAGCGACTCGGCGGAATACGGTACGATCGCTTCCAGCATGGTCCGTGAGCCACCCGGAATCTCCAGCAGTCGACCAATCGCGGTACTCCCGCCCCCGGTCATCGCGAGGACCCAGCGCGCGTTGGCGCGGTGCAGTGCTGCGATCGTGTCGGCCCACTGTGCGGCCGAAGCGGCGTTCGAATTGGGAGAATCGGACATGGTGGCGAGTCTTTGAAGCGGATGATGGTGGCCGGGGATTTCAACCCGATTCGACGAGGGGACTGTCGGTGATGAAGCGACGACGTTCCGCGGAGTCGCTCTGGTTGTGGATCCCGCAATGCGGAGCCAGAACCGTCTGTGGCAATCACGCGACCGGATTGCTTCAACCGACAGGCTCTTGGGTCGTCGGTTGATGACCCGTCGCCCAATCCGTGGAAATTCGATTCTGGCGACAGACTCGGTCAATGTCCATTTGACATTCTCACCGAGATGACGCGACAATCCCCTCCGAGCGGGCATCGCGGCGAATTCGACGAAGGATCAAGAGTCATGGTGTCACGGTGGACTGTGTTGCGAGCCCTTGGGTTGTGCAGTGCGTTGGCGCTGGCATGTTGCCAGGTTGTCCGGGCGGACGAGCCGGCCGGCGTGACACTCGACGGAGTGGTCGAGGGGATCGCGGAGTATCGTCTCGAAAACGGAATGCGGCTGTTGCTGCTGCCGGACGATTCCAAGCCCACGGTCACGGTGAATATCACCTACTACGTGGGGTCACGTCACGAGGGGTATGGTGAAGCGGGAATGGCGCACCTGCTGGAACACATGCTGTTCAAGGGGACGCCGAACCTGCCGAATATTCCCGCGGCGCTCAAGGAACGGGGAGGGAATTTCAACGGGACCACCTGGGTCGACCGTACGAATTACTACGAGACGCTTCCCGCGTCGGACGAGAACCTGGAGTTCGCCCTGCGACTGGAAGCCGACCGAATGGTGAACAGCAACGTCGCGGAAGCAGATCTGAAGTCAGAAATGACCGTGGTCCGCAACGAATTTGAGATGGGGGAAAACAGTCCGCAGGGTGTGTTGTATCAGCGGATGCTCGCGGCGGCCTTCGAGTGGCACAATTACGGCAAATCGACGATTGGCAATCGCAGTGACATCGAACGGGTACCGATCAAGAACCTCAAGGAGTTCTATCACCGGTTCTATCAACCCGACAACGCACTCCTGATCATCGCGGGGAAATTCGAAGAGGCGAACGCTCTGGAACTGACCGCCAAGTACTTTGGCGGCTTGGCCCCGTCGGAAGGAGCGAGAAACGCGACGTACACCGAAGAACCCGCCCAGGATGGCGAACGAAGCGTGCGGTTGCGTCGGGTCGGCTCGGTCCCGCTGGCGGGGGTGATGTACCACATTCCCGCGGGCGGTCACGAGGAAATGCCCGCGATTGAAGTTCTTCAGCGAATCCTGACAACCGAAGTCTCGGGTCGACTTTACAAGTCGCTGGTGCAGACGAAAAAGGCGGCTGAAGTCGGCGGAGAGACGATGACGCTGCACGATCCGGGGGCGCTGGTGATCATCGCGCAAGGGGCCGGACAGATCGCTCCTGGAGAACTCTTGCAGGCACTGCTGGCGACTGTTGACGAAACAGTTGCTGGCGGGGTGGCGGCTGAGGAAGTCGATCGGGTACGGTCGGCGATGCTGAAAGAGCGGGAGCTGCTGGCGGCCGACAGTTCGCAACTGGCGATTCAACTCAGCGAATGGGCCGCCCAGGGAGACTGGCGGCTCTATTTTCTGCATCGTGACCGCTTGGAAATGGTGACCGCCGAGCAGGTGTCGGCCGCCGCCAAAAAGTATCTGAAGGCCGACAATCGGACGGTGGGAATTTTCGAACCGACGCAAACTCCCGACCGGACGACGGTCCCTCAACTGACGAATCTAAAAGAATCGCTACAAGGGTATCGAGGCCGAGAGAACGTCGCCGCTGGTGAGCGATTCGATACCTCACCCGCGAACATTGATGATCGGACGGAGCGGTTGGAACTGCGGTCCGGGGTCAAGGGGGCGCTGTTGGCGAAGAAGACCCGGGGGAATTCCGTTTCGTTGCGGCTGGTGTTGCGGTATGGAACCGCGGAGAGCCTGAAGGGGATGCGACTGGCGGCCGAACTGCTGCCTGAGATGCTGACCCGCGGAACAAAAAGTTTGAGCCGGCAACAGATCGAGGATGAACTCGATCGCCTGCGTGCCGAATTGTCGGTGACCGGTAAGCCGGGGGAGGTCGTGATCGCAATTCAGGCCCGCAACCAGTCATTGCCCGAAGTGTTGAACCTGTTGCGGCAGATGTTGCGTGAACCGTCGTTGCCCGCGGACGAGTTCGAACTGCTCAAGCAGTCGAAATTGGCGCAACTTGAAGAAGGCTCGAAAGACCCGCAAATGCTGGCGATGAATGCGGTCCGCCGGCACCTGGCGCCTTATGCGAAGGGGGATCCCCGATATGTGCCGACGCTGCCCGAAGAAATCGAGTCGCTAAAATCGATCTCTGTCGAATCAGTGTCGAAACTGTACGAGAAGTTCCTGGGGGGAACCCGGGGCGAGTTGACCGTCGTGGGAGATTTCGACCGGCAGGAAGTGTTACCACGGGTGGAAAGTCTGTTGGATGGTTGGAAGTCGACTGAGAAATTCGAACGGATCGCGAAATCGGTTCCCAAGGGACTCGCGGGCGGGGTCGAACGCATTCTGACTCCCGACAAAGAAAACGCCATCTACATGGCCAGCCAACTGCTTCCGCTGGGAGATAGCGACCCCGACTACGCAGCCCTGGAACTGGGGAATTTCGTCCTGGGGGGGGGAGGGCTATCGTCCCGGTTGGCCGATCGTGTGCGCCAAAAAGAAGGGTTGTCGTACGGCGTCGCTTCGGCATTGCAACCCTCGGCGATCGACCCCTACAGCGTCTTCTACATATTCGCGATCAGCAATCCCGGCAACACGCCAAAAGTTCAGGCGGCGATTGGTGAAGAGATTGCGAAACTGCTTGCGGACGGTGTCGCCGAGGAGGAATTGGAGGCGGCCAAGCGGGGGTGGTTGCAAGAACAACAGCTCTCACGCTCAGAAGACTTGGCGCTGGCCGAGGAACTGGGAGTCAACCTGGTGGCGAATCGCACGATGAGCCATCAGGCCGAACTGGAGGCGAAAGTCGAGGCGCTGACGGCCGATGCCGTGAAGGCCGCCCTGAAGAAACGCATCGATTTGAAAAAGCTCTACATCGCGATCGCCGGCGATTTTGAGAAGAAGTGAGCCGACGAGTCGACTGGGAAATTGCGACGTCGCGCCGTAGGATGGAGGATGTTGCGTTTCCCGTACCGACCCGTTTCCACGCTGGAACCGTTCTGGCATGTCCCGCCTCGACGTCCCCTGCCCGCAGTGCGGGAAATTGCTGACAATTCCCGACAAAAGCCTTCTGGGCAAAAAGGGAAAGTGTCCTCGTTGTCAGCACAAATTCCTCCTGCAATTGCCTCCCGAAAGCATCACCTTTCAGGAAGCGCGGGAGGCGGACGTTATCGCGGAACGCGCGGGGGGGGTTGCCGCTCCTGCCGCCGGTACGCCACCCGTCGCGCGGCCAGCGCCCGTCTCTCCTCCGCCCCAGAGTGCGGTGCCACCGGCGGACCAGCCGTTCGATTTCCTTCCTCCTTCGGAGAGCGTCGTGCCTGTGGTGGCAGCGCCGGAGGCAACCGCGAAGCGACGTCGCCGGCGCGGGGCAGGGGGGGTGATCGGTTGGATTGTGGTGGCGACTCTGTTGATTGCTGGCGGTGGGGGATTCGCCTGGTGGTCAAATCACAAGCCTTCCCCACATCGAAAACCGAAGCCAGCGGCGGCTGCCGATGCGAAGCCGGCGAAGACCGAGTCGCGCCCCGCAGTCGTAATGGAGGGGGGATTTCCGCACTATGGCAATCCGACCAAAGGGAAGGCGATTTCATTGCGAGCGGTCCCTCTGGGGGCGCGTCTGGTGATCCACCTGCGGCCGGCGGAATTGTGGAAGGCGAACGATTCCACCGAGGAGTTTCTCAGTTGCCTGGGACCGCTGGCACCCGAGATAGAAAAGAAGTTGACGGAGTTGTGTCTCTTCAAGCCACAGGATCTGGAGTCGGTGGTTCTGGCGTTCATTCCCGTGAGCCGCGAAGCGTTTGAGGTGTCGGTCGTGGTTCGGACCGTGGCCGACTTCAAACGTTCGGATCTCATCACGCGAATCAATGGTGAACTTGTCGATCTCCCACGGCCGCACTTTGTTGGACCGCAGCGGGTGTTTCTGATCCAGGACAGTCGGACGTTCGCGTCGGCTCCGAAGGAGATGAAAGAAACGTTTCTGGAAGCCGCCGAGCGGCCTTTGGATGCGAGCGAAGGGTTGGAGACACTGCTCTCCCGCAGCGACTCCTCCCGGCAATTCACGCTGGTGGCCGAACTCGAAGATCTACGGAATGGTGTCCCGACGCTGGCCCCGCCCAACGCCCAGAAACTGCTGCGGGGGATCGTCGATTTCTTCGGCGACGATGTCGAATCGGTGTGCTGGAGTTTTCAATTGGGAGACACCGAGGAGGGGACGAATTTCTACAGCGATCTGATGGTGCGCAACCTGACCACCCGTTCGCCGGCGAATCTGGCGAAAGATCTCAAGAAAAGACTAGCGACCTGGCCCAATGACATGCTCGACCTCGTCTACAAGACGCGTCCCGAGACGGTCGGACACACGAAACTGGTCGGCCGGTTCCCAGTCATGACCAAGGTGATCGAACAGTCGCTGCAAGAGTCTCACACAGGGCGGACCGTCACCTTCACATTGGAACTCCCAGCGGTCGCCGCCCCGAATCTGGCGGCGGGATCGTTGCTGGCCTGGGACTACACAACCCGTCCCAGTTTTGGCAAAGCGAACGCCCCGGCCGCACCCACGGAGAGTGTGCCGCAGTCCAATCTCTCGATCGCCGACCGTCTCAAAAAGCCAATAAACGTCGAATTCAAGAACGAGTTCTTGTTTAAGACGTTGGAGTTCATCGGGGGTGAAATCGGCGTAAAATTTCGCACCGACGGACCCGGGATGCAACGGGTCGGCGTGACGCAGAACATGCGTCAGGACATGAAATACGACAACCGTCCGGCGACCTTGATCCTGCATGAAATGCTGGTTGAGAAACTGAAAGAACGCGAGTTGTGCATCTGGATCGATGAGGCCAAAAACGAAGTCGTGGTGACGTCGCAGGTCGTGGCGGAAGAACAGAAGCGCCCTATCTTTCCCCTAAAGCCCCAGTAGCAACCCGCCATGTCGGCTCACGTGCAGCATTTTCTCTGCCCCGGTTGCGGGGCACGCTTGAAAATTCAGCCACAGCGCCGCCTGGACCGACAATTGCCCTGCCCCGAGTGCAGGCAGTTACTGCATTTCCAGACGGTTGGGGAAAGCGACGAGATCCGGATCACGCCCGTGGTCGCTGCGACGCCTCGTGCCTCCGATCCCCCAGCCTCTGACTCTTCGAAAAAGAATTCCGGTGGAAAACCGCGGGATCCGGTTCATTCCCCGTCGATCTCCCGCGACCGCACTCCCCAGCCAACCGAAACCCGCAACGAATCGGCGGGAGTACGTTTACCGGCCCGGCCCTCGTTCGCGGCCATCTCGCCATTCCGGATCGTTGTGATTCTGGCGACGTTGACCGCGCTGGTGTTGATCGCCGTCGCAGCCCGCGTGCTGTTGGAACCGTCAAAACATGGTGAGGATCCCTTGGTGGCGGCGGATGCGGATGGGGGGGGCAAGAACCAAGAAGGGGATCCGGTCGTCCCTGCCGACGCGCCACCGATTGAAGAAGGGCAGGGGGGGGACATCGCGGCGGAGACGGTCGATCGTCGACTCGAACGCCTGGGTGACCAGCTCGATCAATACGTCGAGTCGCGCTCCGAATTTCCCGCCGGTGCGTTTTCGACGGGAGATTTTCCCATTCCCCAACGGTTCAGTTGGCTGGCGACACTCGAGGATCAGCGGCAAGCGGAAGTCGACGTGTCCCGGGCGAAATTTGAGCGTCCCTGGAACGACCCACTCAACGATCGATTTGTGCGACGGCGGATCGCGGAATTTCAGAATCCCCAGATCGTGGAACTGGCGGGGGAGGATGGATACCCAGCGACGCATTTTGTCGGTTTGGCCGGCATTGGCCCCGAGGCGTTGCGTCCAAACGCTCCGCCCGAGATCGTCGGGATGTTCCCGCTCGATCGTGGCATCAAACCGACCGACGTGAGAGATGGCTTGTCGCAGACCATTCAGGTCTGCGGTGTCACACGTCACCTGGGTGCCTGGGCAGCGGCGGGACCGGCAACCGTGCGCGCGGTCACCGGGAACCCGATTGTGGGTGGCCCCGATGGATTCGGAACCGGGGACGTTGACGGCATGTTCGTCCTGATGGCGGACGGCCGGGTCGATCGCATTTCCGCCGACATTGACCCCGCCGTGTTTCGACGGCTCGTGGCGATCGCGGATGAAGTGACAGCCACGCCGGCGGGTCCGCCGACCGAATCCGTCAGCGAGGAAAGCAGAGCGAATGAACCATCGGCGGACGTGGAGGAGGAAGCTCCGCACAAAGAGGGCATGGACGAGGAAATGGCCGACAAGGAAGGGCGATCCGATCCGCCTGATCCGGGAGAGGGCGAAGAGGAGGCCCAGCCTGTGCGCAAAATTGATATCGCCGAGGCGCTTGCGATTCCGATCTTGCGATTCGAGCAGGCGTCTAAAAAGCGGTCGGTGGCGCTACTGGGAGTGGAGGAGCTGCTGGGGGTCCCCATTCGTTACGACCGCGAGGAACTGGGAACAGCAGCGGAGTCGTTGGATGGGAAGGTGACCTTGTCGCTACGCAAAACGACTGTCGGCGGAGTACTCGACGGGATCCTGTCCTCGACCGGTTTGACGTATCTGGTAGAACCGGACCACATTCGCATCACTCTGCAACGCTAGGCGTTCGTCCTGCTTTATCGCGTATCGCCTTCAGGGCTTTCCGGCGGTTTCACCAGCCGTAGATTTGATTCGGACTGGAACCCCTCGGCGACCGGTTTCAGCGCATCCCGCCCGCCATCGGGATTTAGGACGTAACCGCGGGATTGCGGTGGCTTGATCACCAGCCCAGCCTGAGCCAGTTGATTGAATGCTTTGCGGACCCGGCGGTAGAACGCGTCGAACTGGCGGATATCGTTCGGCCGCCCCCGTTTGGGCCAGAGGTCGAAGCTGGCCATTTTCGCACTCACCTGAGGATTCGTCGAGAATTCGCCATAGCGGTAGACGACACTGAGAATCTCCCGCAGATCCGCGTTCAAGCCGTCGAAGCGCAGTCCGAACATTCCTCGCAATTCCTGGGTGAATTCCCGACGCATCAGCGGTCGCGCGACAACATAGACGGAATTCATCGCGGTGCTGGAGCGGTGTTTTTCGATGAGGCCCGCGCGTTCGAGACTCCGCAGTTCGGTGCTGTGGTTGTTGTCGGGAGTCAACAGAATGGTGTAACGGCCATTGTCGTTCGCCAGCTCTGACTTGACGAGATACGCGAGGATCAATTCCTGGGGTTCGGACAGCGTGCCACCATCGAGCCGTTCCGAAATAAACCGATCGAAGGATTTGAACAGTTGGCGCATCGAGTCATCAAGAAGTCGACCGCCGCACAGGAACAATGTGACATCGCTCTGACGGAGCCGGTAGTACGGCAGGTCAATTTCGTTTTGCAGGCAAAGGTCGACGAGAGTCGCCATTCCAATCCCCCGTCCCTCCCATTTCCGATAGACGCTCAAGACATCGGCCAGTTTCGGATTGCGCGGCTTCGCTTCGGGAAGAATTCTGCGGATCGGAATGTCATGGATGACATCTTCAATCAGCAGTTGTCGCTTGAATGAACCGGGGTTTTCGATCGAAATGAGTTCGCCCGGCTTGATCACAATGAAGACCTGCTTGTCGATACTGTAGTCGCGATGAGCAAGCGCGTTATTGATCGTTTGACGCAATAACGATTCGGGATATTGCGGACGCGCTGTTCCACCGTGTTCCAGGCTGACCCCCACGTGGATATTCCGCAGGACATATCCCAACCCCCCTTCCATCAGCGGAAGGACGTTGTCGTTCAACACCTGTTTGTCACGGGCAATCTCCTGCGGCACGTCGACGAAACAATGGAGTTGCGATCGAAATCCGAGATACACGTCGGGATGGTGGCCACAGACCAGGATGCCCAGGACCGTTGCCACACCGTCCTTCAAGAAGTACTTTTTTTCGAGAAACGGACGCGCGGTGTGCAGGTCGGGTTTGATTGTCTCGACGCGCGTGGGTTGGTTGAGTTGGGTGATGTATTCGTTGAGTTTGTCGAGATCGAAGCTGTCGAGCGAAGTTCCCGCCAGGAGATCAAGTTCACGTGCGTGGCGTGACTCCTCACAGAACTCTTCCTGACGCTCCAGTTCCGCATCAGAGATGGAGTGATCCCCAGTGCCGACGCGGCGATACGCCTTCCCGCCGAAAAACACAAACTTGCGGTCCGCCGGCAGTTCTCCCACCAGGAGAATCGCGATCTGGCCCTGCAGGAAATGGGCGCAGGATCAGACGCTCGAGCATGTCTCTGATGTCCAGCCGGTCGCCACGACGGTCGGTGAATTTCCCCCAGAGTTCATCCTTGAGTTTTGATTCGCAATTGGAATCCCATCCTGGGAATTCATAGCGCGCGGGCTCACCTTCTTTCGCATTACATTCCCGGATGCCCAGAATCAGATAGCCGCCACGCGAGTTGAGAAGTGCGCAAATCGACTTGTAGATTTCCTTCCAGTCACCGTCGTTTGGTGGGACGGGCTTGATCTCCAGCGTCGCAGTCTGCATTGGCTCGAATCGAATCGTGCGAACCAATTCTTCGAGTTTGGCGATCGTACGGCTGAGAATGTCGAGCTTCATGAGTCATCGATGCCCGGAATTCCGCCACGCGTCATGAAATCCCTGGCCGCGCCCCGCCAGTCGTCCTGGCCAGTCGTTACTCCGCCATTGCCCCTGCCTTTCATCGACCCGCTCTCCCGCCAGATACGCCAACTGATCCCCCGGCAGCCATTCCTCGACCCACGCCTCTTCCAGCGCGGGTTCATCCCATCCGAGCAGGCGTTTGATCGAACTCCACGCTCCCAACATTGCGGCGAGCGCGACAAGCATCACCACCGCGACGATCGGTAGAAACGGCCCCAGGGCGATGACGCCGTTTTCCATCCGCGGCCAGAGAGTTTTGAACCCAAACAACAACAACAGCGTCGCCAGACTGAGATAGGGGCCGAATGGAATCGAACGCGTCTTCCAGATGACCATTGGCACCAGGGTTCCCACGACTGCCAGCAACGGAGCGAGCATGAAGACGGCGATCGTGCCCTGCCAGCCGATGAAGCTGCCGATCATCGCCATCAACACCACGTCGCCAAACCCCATCGCCTCCCGTTTGAGGACCCACGCGCCCACAATTCGCACGCCCCAGATCACCCCGCCCCCGAGCATCAGGCCGGCGAGACTGACGCTCAACCCGTGCAGGTGCGGATGCTGGCCGATCCATTCGGGGAAACCGGTGAACCGTGCGGTCTGTGCCAGCCAGCCATCACCATCGGGCCGGCCGGCGAAGGGGAGCGCGAACGACGTGAAGACCTGCCCCATGGTGGGGGTCTGGTACCAGATCGGAACGAGAAAGACGACCCCCGAAACGGTCTGGACCGTGAGCGCCGTCAGCATCGAGGGGAGCGTGACCGAGTCGGGAATGATCCGCAAATCGATATCGATGAACGTCGCGACCAACAGCGCACAGAGCAGCACCAGATGTGTGGCGAATCGGACATGCACCAAAGACAACGCCGGGTTGTACAAGGTCGCGGGACCGTACGGATGGGCCAGCGCGCCCCCCGAGATGTTCCACTCCAATGGAATCTCGCACACATACAGCAGAGCGAACAACACCCCGGTCAGCAGTTCGATCAGTGGATAACGGATCGCGATCCGGCCCCGGCAGTGTCGGCACCGGCCACGCAAAAACATCCAGCCGAGGATCGGGACATTGTCGTACCAGGCGATGGCGTTTTTGCAGCGCGGGCAATGGGACGGTGGGTACGCCAGACTTCGGAGGGCCGGCCACAGTCGCTCTTCGATTCCCAGTCGGTGGACGCAGACGTTGAGCCAGCTCCCCACGACGGTGCCGATCACGAAGACGCTGCAGACAATGAACAGGTACTCGATCAGCATCGGGTGCATCACGCCGATTCTCCGGGGGTTTGCCGATTGAGGTGCCGCAGAAACTCGTGCGCGACATCGGCCGGCGTCCGTTCCCCCACGTCGATTTCCAAAGTCGCGCATTCACGGTACAGCGGTTCGCGAAGGGTCAACATCCGGCGGATTTCGTCGATCCCCCCCCCCGCCAGATTGGGCCGACGGTCGGCGGTCGCGCCATCGCCAGCGATTCGTGCCGCGAGGATTTCGATTGGGGCCTTAAGCCACACGACCGGACCGGCGTTTCGCATGCGGGACCGCGTCTCGGCGTTCAGGATCGCGCCGCCCCCCGCGGCGAGTACCAGCGAATCGCGGCCGAGCAATTCGCCTATCACGTCGCGTTCTCGTTCCCGAAACCCCGGCTCCCCCTCTCGGGCGAAGATCTCGCGGATCGTGCAACCGGCCCGTTCTTCAATCACCACGTCAGCGTCGATCCAATCACAACCGAGAGCGCGTGCCAGAAGCGGGGCGACGGTGCTTTTCCCACTCCCGCGGTATCCAATGAGGGTGATGACCATCACGAGACCTTGACGACGGAAATCGCGCGACGCAGCTCGTCGCGCATCACATCGGTCGGGGCGGATTGCCCGGTGAACAACTCGAATTGTCGCGCCGCCTGCCGCACGAACATCTCGACACCGGTCACCGTCTTGCAGCCCCGCTCGCGAGCATGCGCGATCAGCAGTGTGCGTTCGGGTGTATAGACCGTGTCAAACACAGTCATCGTGTCGGTCAGCCAATGCTGGGCAAACGGAGTGTCGTCGACTTTGGGGTGCATTCCGACCGACGTGCAGTTGATCAGGATATCGCAGCCGGCGGCACCACGATTCTCCCAGCCCACAATCAGGCAGCCAAGCTGCTTCGCCAACTCCGCCGCCTTGGCTTTGGTCCGATTGGTGATCGTCACGACCGCTCCCGCTTTCATCAGGCCGGTCGCGATCGCCCGGGCCACCCCTCCCGCCCCGAGGATCAAGACCCGTTTGCCAATGAGGGGATCTTCTGCCGTCTGATCGGAATCCCCCTGGGAATCGTACGCCAACCGCATGCTCGCTAATGCCGCGTCGCAATCGGTGTTCGCACCGACCCACTTTCCCGACGCGTCCCGAAACAGGGTGTTGAGAGCGCCGATCTCCTTCACCGGCCCGTCATACGTTGATGTCATTTCGAGAGCCGCCACCTTATGCGGCAGCGTCACGCTGTAACCCCCCACATCCAGCCAGTCGAATTCATCGAGCGTCTGTTTGAATTCGTCGCGCGGAACCCGGAACGGAAGATAAACCGCGTTCAGTCCGAAATGACGGTACGCCGCGTTGTGAATCAATGGACTCAGGCTGTGCGAAACCGGGTCGGCGACAACTCCAAACACCCGGGTTTCGCGGTTGATCCGGTCAAAGTGGAAGACGTCGCGGGTTTCTTCATACGTCAATTGGCCCGGGGCCATCGTTCGTTCCGAGGAAAACGTCGCGTAGGTGAACGGGGAACCGTATTTCGCGCAACAGATGCGGCTCCAGACCCCCAGGTCACCCATGCAGAACCCGACAGTGGGTTTTGGACTGTCGCGAACGACCTGCAGCATCCGGATGTTGTCGGCGGGGGTCTTCGCCAGAGTGACGATCTTCACCACGTCGGGATCGTGTTTGAGCAGCCGTGCGTGAATCTCTTCGAGATTGTCCGGTGTCTCGTCGAAGTTGTGGTAACTGATGATTCGCTTGGTGGGGCCATAACGGCGGATCGTTCCCGCGATATCCTCTTCGAGATCGACATAATCGACCCCGGCGACAATCGCCGCCCGTAACAGCGTCAGCCGCTGTTCTTCGGGAAACTTCCACAATCCTTTGTCGTGCGACCGCCGACAGGTGATAACGACCGGCGTGGGCTTGTTCTTGAGCAGCCGTCCGAGGTCGGGGGGACTGCCGAGCCAGTCGAGTCGCAGTTCGACGAGTTGCGCGCCACGCTCGGCGAGCCGTTGATGCTCGGCGATCATCATCTTGTGGCGGGTTCTTCCGAGGCTGACGCAGATCATCGTCGAGGGAACGTGTTGGTGAATGAGGGATGGAAGCGCGGAACCAACCGTTATACTCAGCGCGGCGGAAAATGCGACGTTGAATCCGAGCCGCGCCCGTCAGAAGCGGATATCGGTTACCGCTTCCTGAGGGGCGCGGCTCTGTGCCAACACCTCGTTTTCGGCCACGTGGCGAACGGGCGGATGGATTGTGATCTTTCCCGCGTGCAGCGGGAAGGGACAATGAGTACCAGAATCAAAAAAGCCGTCCGACGGCAGGAGGGCTGACGGAGTCCAGAAAAACGCGTTGGGTCGCCTGCCCCGGGTGCGACGTCACCCGGATTTCTGTTATGATTGGCGCATCACTTCCTGTCTCACTTCCCGCTGAGTTTCCAGCGCATGGTTGCCTTATCGACGGAATCCGGGTTCGGCGCGCCACCAGCGTCCGCGGCGCAACGCCGGCGTCCGCTGGCGGTCTGTCACGCAGGCTGCCGCTGGAATTGCCGACTGGTCCTGGTTGTTGTTTGCCTGTGGGCTTGTTGTGTAATCCCGACTTTGGCGTATGCACAGGCAAAACCGAAGCCGAAGGGGGATGCCAACAGTTCCACCAAGTCCGGGGCGAAGGCCGTCGATCGGAAACCCAGGGCGCGCGCTGGAAAGTCCGACGGGCGAGGAGGCGCTCGCGCCGCCGGTCTTGACGCGAATGGCATGGGGCTGTTCACGTCGAGTCATTTCGAACTCCATACCGACATGACGCGGGAGGAAGCCGCCGACCTGCTGGAGCGGCTGGAAAAAATGCTGGGGCTGATCTCCAAGTATTGGGGAAAGCCCGCCGTCGGTGTGATCGACATGTATGTCGTCAAGGACTTGTCGAAATGGCCCGCCGGCAGTTTGAATCCCGAGGGACTGGCACACATCGAAGCGGGGGCCGGCGTGACACTGGGAAAAACGATGACCCGTGGAGACGAGTTCATTTCTAAGGCGACCGTCTACGCGGTGGCCGACCGTGGCACTCCGCAACATGAGGCGGTTCACGCCTACTGTGTTCACGCTTTCGGACGGCTCGGTCCGGTGTGGTACGCCGAGGGGATGGCAGAAATGGGTCAATACTGGCGGGGAGACGACCGGGCGGTCCATGCCCATCGGGGGGTTTGCGACTACCTCCGTCGCGCGCCCCCGATGAGTCTGAACGAAATTGTCAACGGCGCGCAAAAGACGGGCGATTCGTGGCAGAACTACGCTTGGCGGTGGGCATTGTGTCACCTGCTGGCGAACAACCCCAATTACTCGCCCCGGTTTCGCCCTTTAGGTGGGTCGATTCTCTCGGGACAGAAGACGTCGTTCGAGAGCGTCTACGGGGCGATGAGCGAAGAGATCATCTTCGAATATCTGCTGTTCCTAAGTCACCTGGAAGAGGGATTTCGGGTTGATTTGTGCGCCTGGGACTGGAAATCGAAATTCAAGGCGATCTCTGAGTCGGCGACGGTCAAAGTTCGAGTTGATGCCGGGCGAGGCTGGCAGGCGTCGAAAGTGATCGTTTCGGAAGGGAAGAGCTACGACTACGAAACGGAAGGGGAATGGACTCTCGAAAAGGACGGGGAACCCGTGTCTGCCAAAGGTGGTGTCGGTGGACGGGGCCGATTGGAAGGAGTGTTGCTGTTCCAGGAGGACAAAGGGTACCGACTGGGTCAACCATTTCCCCTGGGAGACACGGGAACCTATGTCGCCGCCGAATCGGGCCGGTTGTTTTTGCGGTGCCGCGATGATTGGGCGAGAATCGATGACAACAAGGGAGCCGTCACCGTACGGTTGAAACTGGCGGACGGAAAAGAGGGGTTGCCGACCGGGTCGAAAACCGATTCCGTCGTCGAAGCGGACCGGTCACCTCCTAAACCGGCGTTGGACCAGTGACCCGTTCCAGAGACTCCGAATGTGTGTTGTGTCTGGCAGAATCTCAAATCAGAAAGCAGCAGCGATGAGCGACGAAGGTCATAACCCGCCCGGCGGCGGCCCGACATATCACCAGGAAGTTCAGCATTCCCCGGCGACGGCCCGTGTGCCGGAGCGGGTCGGAATGGGGGTCTTCAGCACCGGCACCATCGTGATGCACGGTCCGCACGATTTTGTGATCGATTTTCTGCAAAGTCTGGCGCATCCGCGGCGAGTCGCGGCGCGGGTGGTACTCCCCCCCACCGTTGTGCCGCTGTTTCTGGCGGCGATGCAAGACAATTTCAACAAGTACACGCAAACGTTCGGGCCGCTTCCCCGGATGCCGGTTCCTCACCCGCCGCAGACCGGTCCCGGCGCTCCCCCGGCACACTCCCAGGGGGCCTACTTCCAGGGATCGCAAGAGTTTCCGCCGCAATTCGCGACGGGTCACACAGAGTCGTCCGACGTGGAATCGAACGGCAGTGGTACGTCGGAACCGCCAAGTGTTTCGGGGGGTCAGGGAGGATCCGGTGGCCATGGCGAACCGCCTCGCGAGCGGAGCGAGGACAACGAATCCGCCGAGACACCGTTTCCTTTGGAGCATCCGACGCCGCATGGTGCCCCCGGGTTTATGGGATCGGAACCGCCGCACAACCCGCCTCCGGTTCCCGCTCCGCCGCCAATTTCAGAGGTTTACGAGCAACTCAAACTGCCTGACGACATGCTCTCGGGGAATTACGCCAATACCGTAGTGATCAGCCACAGCGGTGCCGAGTTTTGCTTTGACTTCATCACCAGCTTTTACCCCCGGTCGGCGGTCGCCGTCCGGGTGTACATGGCCTGCCCGCACGTTGTTGAACTGTTCGAATCGCTGACGCGATCGTGGGGACAGTTTCGCCAGCGGGGGCGGTAACCATGAAAACCGGAATTGTCGGCTGCGGCATGGTTGGCTCGACATCGGCCTTCGCGCTGGTGATGAACGGAGTGGGGCGCGAGGTGGTGCTGGTGGACCAGAACCGCGACCGCGCCAAGGCGGAAGCGAACGACATTCAACACGCGGTCCCGTTCTCGCACCCCCTGTCGGTGCGCGCCGGGGACTACGCTGACCTGGCGGGTTGTTCGGTCGTGGTGATTGCCGCCGGGGTCGCGCAGCGACCGGGCGAGACGCGGCTGGAACTGCTGCAACGGAACGCGGCGGTCTTCGCGAAGGTGATTCCTCAAATCGTGGCGAGCGCGCCGCAGGCGGTGCTGGTGGTGGTGTCGAACCCGGTTGACATCATGACACACCTGGCGGCTCACTTCGCGGGACTCGCGGGCGTTCCGTCCAGCCGCGTGATCGGATCGGGGACCATGCTCGACACGGCCCGGTTTCGCTCGCTGTTGGGACGGCATTTCGACGTCGATTCGCAGCATGTTCACGGATACGTTTTGGGTGAACATGGTGACTCAGAAGTGCTGGCCTGGTCGCAATGCTCCATCGCCGGCATGTCACTCGACGAATTCGCCAACGTTCATGGAACTCCGCTGACTGACGCCGATCGGGTCGAAATTGATGAACACGTCCGCCGCGCCGCGTATCACATCATCGCCGGCAAGGGAGCGACCTACTACGGCATCGGAAGCGCCGTTGCGCGGATTGTCGACGTTCTGCTGCACGATCAGCGGGCGGTGCTGACTGTCTGTTGCCGCGATAATGGGAACGACCGGTTTGGCGGAGTGACGTATTCCATTCCGCGACTGCTGGGGCGGGAAGGAATCCTGGCGTCGATTCCCCAGCCGTTGAGTGTGGGGGAATCGACCGCTTTGGATCGGAGCGTCGCGATTCTGCGTGAGGCGATTCTCTCGCTGAAACTCGCGTGAACCTTGCATGGATCGGGCGGGTTCGCGAGGAACGAAGAGCGCAGCGCTCGAAATTCGTCATCTGACTGAGAGACTCACTGATATGTCGTCTGGATTTCACCTCGAGGATTACCAACTGACGGTGTCCGAGGTCCATCGCAACCTGCACCCGAGCGCCCTCTACGAACACGCGATTCGCTACGACAATCGCGCGGTCATCGCGGACAATGGGGCGCTGGTGGCGTACTCGGGATCAAAAACCGGCCGCTCGCCCCGTGACAAACGGGTGGTCAAGCATCCCGGTTCGGAACACGATGTCTGGTGGGGAACCGTCAACATCCCCCTCGAACCGCGCACGTTCGCCATCAACCGGGAACGGGCCCGCGATTACCTCAACACGCGCGAGCGGCTGTACTGTTTTGACGGTTTCGCCGGCTGGGATCCGAAGTACCGCATCAAAGTGCGCGTCATCTGCTCGCGGCCGTACCACGCGCTGTTCATGCACACGATGCTGATCCGCCCCACGCGGGAGGAACTCGCGACGTTCGGCAAGCCGGATTTTGTCATCTACAACGCGGGCTCGTTCCCCGCCAACCAGTTGACCGCCGGCATGGGGTCAAAGACCAGCATCGACCTGTCGTTCGAAGATGGCGAGCTGGTGATCCTGGGAACCGAATACGCGGGGGAAATGAAGAAAGGGGTGTTCACCGTGATGAACTACCTCGGCCCCAAGGGAGGTGTGCTGTCGATGCACTGCGCGGCGACCTGCTCGCGGGAAACCGGGCATTCCTCGCTGCTGTTCGGCCTGTCGGGCACCGGGAAGACCACGTTGTCCGCCGACCCCAAGCGGTTTCTCATCGGCGATGACGAACATTGCTGGAGCGACGATGGCATCTTCAACATCGAAGGGGGTTGTTACGCGAAGGCGATCAATCTGACGGCGGAATCCGAACCCGACATCTACCGCGCGTTGCGGTTTGGCGCGATTCTGGAAAACGTCGTGGTGCAGGAAGACCACCGGGTCGACTTCACGGATGCCAGCATTACGGAAAACACCCGCGGGGCATATCCGATCGAGTCGATCCCGAATGCCCGGGTTCCTTGTGTCGCCGGGCACCCGACGGACGTCGTGTTCCTGACGTGCGACGCGTTTGGAATTCTGCCCCCTGTCGCCTCTCTGACGCCGGCCCAGGCGATGTACCACTTTATCAGTGGCTACACCGCGAAGGTCGCGGGGACCGAGGAAGGGGTGAAAGAACCGTCGGCCACATTCTCCCCCTGTTTTGGCGGACCCTTTCTGGTCTGGCATCCCAGCAAGTATGCCGAGCTGCTGGCGGATCGAATCCGGCAGCACAACGCGCGGGTCTGGCTGGTGAACACCGGATGGACCGGGGGTGCCTACGGAGAGGGCCATCGGCTCAAATTGCGCCATACGCGTTCGATTCTGGACGCGATTCACTCGGGTGAACTGGCGACCGCCACACGGCAACGCGACCCTGTGTTTGGCTTTGACGTGATCACGGAATGCCCCGCCGTGCCGCAGGAAGTCCTGTGGCCGCGGAACAGTTGGAGCGATCCCAAAGAATACGACCAGGCAGCACGAAAGCTGGCTGGTCTCTTCATCGCCAACTTCGACAAGTACTCCGCCGGTGCCTCCGATGAAATCCGCGGAGCCGGCCCGATCGCATGACGTCTCGCGTGACTGCCGCTCCTTAATCGGCTGCCATCAATACACGGCCTGAACTGCAACCAGGATTCCCTGCCACCCACACCGGCAGGGGATCTGCCGGTTTCGCCAACACAATCGTCGCGAAAGTCCCATTACGGCCCCAATTCTCATAGCGCGTTGACCGATTCCCTACGGCGAAAAACCTCCCGCGCCAAATTTCATCCTTCCGCATTCCTCCTTCATCCTTCCCCTCATGTCCCAACGCATCGGAATCGTGACCGGCGGCGGCGATTGCCCCGGCCTCAACGCTGTCATTCGCGCCGTCGCCAAGTCCGCATCGCGACGGGGGTGGGAGTCGCTGGGCATTGTGGGGGGCTACCAGGGATTGCTCGAACCGCAGCAGTGCCTTCCTTTGGAATACCGCGATCTCGACGGGCTGTTGGCCCGTGGTGGAACGATTCTGGGAACGGCGAACCGGGGGGCGTTCTCTGCCAAGGTGGGGCATGGAACCAGCCGTCGGCTTCCATCCCAACTGCTGGGGGATACGAAAGCCGGCTTCGATAAACTCGGTCTGACGGCGCTGGTCTCGATTGGCGGCGATGGTTCACTGAGTATCGCGCAGCAACTTTTTGAATACGGGATTCCGATCGTCGGGGTGCCGAAAACCATTGATAACGATCTGGCGGGAACAATTTTCACGTTCGGCTTCGAATCCGCGGTCTGCTGCGCGACCGATGCAATCGACCGATTGCAGACCACGGCAGAGAGCCACAACCGCGTGATGGTTTTGGAGGTGATGGGGCGCTACGCCGGTTGGATCGCGATGTACGCCGGGGTCGCGGGAGGTGCCGACGTGATTTTGATCCCGGAAATCCCGTTCTGCTTCGAGAGCATTGAGAAGGCGATCGCCGACCGTGAAGCAATGGGCAAACGGTTCACGATTGTGGTGGTGGCGGAAGGGGCCAGGCAGACCGGGGGGGAGTTTGTGACCAGTTCCTCGGAAGTGTCGCAAGGGGAAACGCGGCTCGGTGGCGTCGGCGCGTTCGTAACGCACGAGATCGAAATTCGGACGGGCAAAGAGGCGCGGTGCTGCGTTCTCGGGCATTTGCAGCGCGGAGGGAGTCCCACGACGTTTGATCGCGTCCTGTGTACCAGTTTCGGTGCCGAGGCGGTGGAACTGGTCGCGCGGGGCGAGTTCGGCAGAATGGTGGCGTTTCTGGGAACCCACGTCGGTTCGGTGACCTTGCTGGACGCGGTCGAACACCTGAAAACCGTCCCGACCAAAGGCGGACTGGTTGATACCGCCCGCGCGCTAGGGGTTTGCCTGGGGGATTGAGCGCGGCGGTAGCGTGTCGCAGTCTCGCGACTTCAATCCGCGGGATTCGAGCGCAATCGCGCGATCTCGGCTTCGAGATGTCGAATACGTTCTTCGGCAAGCTGGCGTCGCTCTTCGGCGATCGCGTACCGCTCTTCCGCCAACTGGCGTCGGTCCTCGGCGAAAAGGTGCTGTTCTTCCGCTGTCAGGCGTCGCACTTCGGCTGTTTCCAATTGTGCGGCGACATTGTCTCGCTCAGCCGCCGTCCGGACTGCGGTTTCGAACGCAGCCTCCGCATTGGTCAAAAGTACCGCTCCCGTTGGGCGGTCGCGAAAAACCAAGTCGTTGTCGGGGTTCAGTTCGACCCACAGGTCGAGTTGTTCGCAAGTGAGTCGACCGTTGGCGTCCGGGAGGATTTCCAGATAGCCCCCCTTCGACAGCCGATACCCACGTAGCGGCGGATCGAGGTAGTCGCTGGTGGGGTCGAACAGGAAGTACTCGGGGATGCCGAGCTGAGCATACAACTGAAACTTTGTTTCGCTGTCGTTGTTTTTCGTGCTATCGGAAGTGGTTTCAAATACAACATCGGGAACCTTTCCTTCCTCCCAGACCTTGTAGATCCGCCTGGAGCGGGGATCAATCCCCTTGACCACGATCGCATCGGGCGAAACGCAGCGGTGGGGATTTCCATCGTGGTAATACAGGAACAGATTTCCCGAAATGTAGACCTGCTTCCCTCGATAACGTTGCCGCAGCAGTTCGATAATCCGGAACATCCAGTCCCGATGCAGATCCGTTTCCGCCATGGGTCGCCCATCCGATTCGGGATAGTAGACTCCAACTGCGCTGTTCGGAGTGGTCACGGTCACATCCTCCACGATCAATGGGTTGGCGACATGCTTCGCAACGAAGCCGATCGCCGAGCTAAATAGTACCGACGGTTTTTAGCGTAGAAAAGGCGAATGCTCCGTCGACTCGAAGATTCTCACGCCTCTCAGACAGGTGGGTGCGACTCGGACACCAGACCGAGCGACTGCCCTTCCCTGCCCCTGCGTTCGTCTTCGCTGAACAGGCCGCGAAACACAATTTCCATGATGCCGCTGAACTGCTCATCGAGTGAAACCGTGCGGCCAACGAAGTGGTTGGTGAACATGGTTCCGTAGACGAGGTTGCCCAGAGTGTCGAGCATCCGTTCCACGGGGATGTCGTCGCGCAAATGGCCGGCCGTCACCAGTTGCTGGTAGAACTCGCGCCAGGGACCGCGATTGGCGTCGCGTGATGCGAAATAGGTCGGACGGACTCGGTCTTTGAAGATCGCACGTTCTTGAATCAGCAGTTCGACGTACTGCGGATGCTCTTCAAAAAACGCCAGGTACGCGCGGATCGCGCGGGCGATGCGTTGAAAAGGTTCCGGGCAGTTTTCGGTGGCGATTCGCAGAGCGTGCTGCATCTGCTGCATGCCCCAGTCGACACAGGCGAAGAACAATTCCTGCTTGCCGGCGAAGTAAAGGTAGAGCGTTCCCTTGGCGATTTTCAGGTCGGCGGCGACCCGTTCCATTTCGCAACCGCTATAGCCCTCGGTGGCGAACAGCCGCGCCGCCGCTTCGACAATCGCCTGCCGACGCTGGGCGCGGTGTGTCGATTCGGCGGCGAAGGTGGGAGGAACGGGACTGGCCATTCGAGACTGTGGGTGAGTCGATCGCGCGGAAGAAATCGAGAGTTGCGTTCGTTCCCCCAGCGTATCTATACTCAAATCCTGATGTCAACTGACTGACCAGTCAGTCACCCCATGCAACTGATTGTGAACAAACAACTTCCACTGATCGCATTCCCTCCGGGGTCAACCCAGGTTCCCGCGCATCGCCGATCTCTCAGGGGATCGATCGAGTCGCGGAGGAATCTCCCTCGCCTCCGATTCCCACTGACTTGTCTCGTCTGCGTCGGGATCGGAGGTCTTTTGGCCGGTTGCCAACCCGCCGCCGCCCCGGCCGCCAGCAAGGCCAAAAAGCCAGTTGACGTTGACTGCCGGCAGCCCGAGCTGGCGTCGCTGGTTGAACACGAAGAATTCGCCGGCCGGCTCGTCGCCGCCGAAGCGATCGAAATCAAAGCCCGCGTCAGTGGCCATCTTGAAAAGGTGTTGTTCAAAGATGGTGACGACGTCCAAGTCGGGCAGCCCCTCTTCGAAATTGACGACCGCCCCTACAAGGCCGAGTTTGACCGCGCGTCGGCCAATGTCGCGCAGTTCCAGTCCAAAAAAGACAAGCTCGCCAGCCAAGAAGCGCGTGCCAAACGCTTCCTGATGATGAAGTCGATCTCGCAGGAAGACTACGACACCGTCGCCTTCGACCTCGCCGAGGCGTCGGCCAATGTGCTGGCGGCCAAAGCGAGCCGGGATCTTGCCGAGTTGAATCTCGGTTACACCAAGATCCATTCCCGGATCAATGGTCGAATCAGTCGGCACCTGGTCGACGTTGGCAACCTGGTGCGGGCTGACGAAACCGCTCTGACCCGTGTCGTCTCACTCGATCCGATCCACGCGTACTTCGATGTCGACGAACGGACGGTCCTCCGATTGCAGCGGCTGGTTCGCGACGGGAAAATCGCCTCCGCCCGCGACACCGAAATTCCCATCGAAGTAACGCTGGCCGACAAGGTCGGGGCCTCGCTCACCGCGCGGTTCAACTTCCTTGATAACGAAGTCGATCCCACGACCGGAACCCTGCTGGGACGCGCCGAGATTTCCAACCCCGATCGCATGCTCTCCCCCGGTCTGTTCGTGCGGTTACGCGTTCCGATCGGTGAGCCACGTGAAGTTCTGCTGATTCCTGAAGAGGCACTCGCCAGCGATCAGGGGGAACGCTACGTCTTCGTGGTGAACGCCGAGAACAAAGTCGAGTACCGGCGCGTCGAAGTCGGTTGGCGGGAGAAGGGGAAACGTGTGATCAGCAGCGGGCTCACCGCCGAGGACCGCGTCATCGTCACGAACCTGCAGCGAGTCCGCGCGAAAGACGAGGTTTATCCCAAGCTGCTGAAGGATGGTGAGTGACGGGATTCGTTCCGCATTCATCGAGTTGTCTGTAGCCATCGCGAGTCTCCCGCCGTGTTCTCCCGCTTCTTCATCGATCGCCCGGTATTCGCCTCGGTGCTGTCGATCGTCATCACGCTCGCCGGTGTCGTTCCGCTCGCGGGGGTGATCGCGCTGGCGCTGGGGGTTCCGCTCCCCGCGGGGATGGAGTCGCTCACGCTGCCGGTCGCGCCGTATCCAACCGTCGCTCCACCGACGATTCAGGTCGATTGCAATTACCCGGGAGCGAGTGCCCAGGTCGTCGCCCAGACGGTCGCCGCTCCGATTGAACAGCAGGTGACCGGCGTCGAAGACATGTTGTACATGGCTTCCCAAAGCACCAACGACGGCTCGTACACCCTGACGGTCACGTTCAAGCCGGGGGTCGATCTGAATGTCGCCCAGGTTCTCGTCCAGAACCGTGTCAGCCTCGCTCTGCCCTCACTGCCAGACGTCGTTCGCCAGACCGGAGTGACAACCAAAAAACGGTCCCCGGACATTCTGCTGACCGTCAGTCTCAATTCCCCCAACGGTCGTTACGACCAGTTGCACCTCAGCAACTACGCCCTGTTGCGGATTCGCGACGAACTCTCCCGATTGCCGGGGATTGCCGAGGTGCTGGTTTTCGGGCAGCGCGATTACAGCATGCGGGTCTGGGTCGATCCGGACAAACTGGCGGTTCGCAAGTTGGCTGTGACCGACGTCGTCGCGGCGATTCGCGAACAGAACATGCAGATTTCGCTGGGACAGGTGGGGCAGCCCCCGGCCGACGAAGGGAATCTCGTGCAGATCCCGCTGACAACGCGCGGTCGGCTCATCGAACCCGAGGAATTTGAACAGATCATTGTGCGGGTCGGTCCGCGGGGACAGAAGGTCCGGATCCGCGATATTGGCCGGGTGGAACTTGGCGCGCGCTCGCAGGATGTCGCGAACCGCTTCGACGCAAAGCCAACGGTCGGGCTGGCGATTTTTCAACTGCCGAGCGCCAACGCGCTGGAAACCGCCGAGATGATCCGGCGGAAAATGAAGGAGGTCTCGGTCGATTTCCCCGAGGGAATCGCCTACGAGATCGGCTACGACACCACGCCGTTCATTCGCGAGTCCATCACCGAGGTGTTTCATGCGTTGCGCGACGCGGTCATTCTGGTCGCGCTGGTGGTGCTGGTGTTTCTCAAGGGGTGGCGGGCCGCGGTCATTCCGTTGGTCGCGGTACCGGTCGCGATCATGGGAACATTCGCCGCGATGTCTCTGGCGGGTTTCAGCATCAACAACCTGACCCTGTTCGGACTGGTTCTGGCCATCGGCATTGTGGTCGATGACGCGATCGTGGTGGTCGAAGCGGTGGAACATCACATCGAACGGGGGCTGACTCCGCGCGCCGCCGCCATTCAGGCGATGGACGAGGTCTCGGGTCCGGTGATCGCGGTGGGGCTGGTTCTCTCGGCGGTGTTTGTTCCGTGCGCGTTCGTTTCGGGGATCGTGGGACAGTTCTTTCGGCAGTTCGCCCTGACGATCGCCGTCTCCACGGTGATCTCGACGATCAACTCGCTGACCTTAAGTCCGGCGCTCGCCGCCTTGTTGTTACGGCCGAAGTCGGCGAAACGCGATCCCCTGACCTGGCTGCTCGATCTGCTGTTGGGCTGGCTGTTCTGGTTGTTCGACCGAGCCTTTCTCGCGTCGACCCGAGCCTACACGGCGGTCGTCGGTAAGCTGCTGCGGGTTCCCGTTCTGGTTCTGCTGGTCTATGTTGGACTGATCTGGCTAACGAGTTGGGAATACTCGCGGCTTCCCACCGGATTCATCCCGACACAGGACAAGGGGTACCTTGTCGCCAGTGTCCAGTTGCCCGATTCGGCTGCGGCGCTGCGCACTCGGGCCACGGTCGCGAAGATCGAACAGATCGTCATGAATACCGACGGCGTGAAGAACGTGAACTCCGTCGCGGGGAATTCGTTTCTGCTGAGCGCCTACGGTTCGAACTTCGGTTCGATGTTCATCATTCTCAAGGGGTTTCAGGAACGGGCAGAGAAAGGTCTGACCGCGGAAGTGATCATGACAAAACTCCGTCAGCGGATCACCGACGAAATCCCCGAGGCGATCGTCAACATTTTTCCGCCCCCGGCGGTTTCCGGACTGGGGCGCGCGGGGGGATTCAAACTCATGGTCGAACAGCGGGGCGACATGCAGCTCGACGAGTTGCAGCAGCAAACCGACGCCCTGATCAAACTGGGGAATCAGCAGCCCGAAGTGACCGGCTTGTTCACAGTCTACAAGGCGAATTCTCCGCAGATGTACGCCGACGTCGACCGGGAGAAGTGTCTCAAGCATGGTGTCGCGCTGGGGGATGTTTTCGCGACGATGCAGGCGTATCTGGGGTCACGCTATGTCAATGACTTCAATCGGTTCGGCAGAACGTGGCAGGTGATCGTGCAGGCCGACGGCGTCTATCGCGACGATCTCGACGACGTGCACAAACTCAAGGTCCGCAACGCGCACGGCGACATGGTGCCGCTGGGGTCGGTCGCGAATTTTCGGATGAAAAGCGGTCCGCTGGTGTTGACCCGCTACAACATGTACCCGGCGGCCGCGATTCAGGGAAACGTGACGGCGGGATACAGCACGGGTCAGGCGATCGCGATGCTGGAAAAACTGGCGGCGGACGAATTGCCGAAATCGATGGCGGCTGACTGGACCGAGATCACCTATCTCGAGCGGATTTCCCGCAACACGGGGATGATGGTGTTCTGGTTGTCTGTCGGATTCGTGTTTCTAGTGCTGGCGGCTCTGTACGAAAGCTGGACGTTGCCGCTCGCGGTGATCCTGGTGGTCCCGATGTGCGTCTTGTGTTCCCTTTTGGGGGTGGATTACGCCTCGATGGATGTCAATATCTTCACGCAGATTGGCTTTGTAGTGCTGATCGGGCTGGCGTGCAAGAACGCGATTCTGATTGTGGAATTCGCAAAAATGAGGCGGGACGCGGGCGCCGACCGCAGAACGGCGACGCTCCATGCCTGCGAATTGCGGTTGCGGCCGATCATGATGACCTCGTTCGCGTTCATCCTGGGGGTGTTGCCACTGGTGATCGCAAGAGGGGCGGGAGCCGAGATGCGCCGCACGTTGGGGACCGCCGTCTTCAGCGGAATGTTGGGTGTCACCCTGTTTGGTGTCTTTCTGACGCCCGTCTTTTTCTATGTGATCGACCAGGCGACTGAATGGCGGTTCTTTCGCCGTCGGGGACTTCGCGATTTCGGCGCGAAGGCTCTCGACGCGCTGCGGTTGGGATTCCTGTGGCGACCGCTGGTGCACCGCCTGCGACGCGCGCCCGATATGGTCACAGGCCCCCGCCCCGTTCGTTCCGGCGATTCACTTCGCATCACCCGGGTGGAGCAGCCCTTGGAATCCACGACCGCCTCGATCGGAGAACACATTCCCGGGCAGGTTTTACCGGCAACGTCCTCCCTGGAATGAAATCGAGCCAGTGAATTCCCCATTCCGCAGGCACGGGACACGAGGACTGTGATCGTCCCCGCCCCACCGGGCCAGATCACACGTCACTCTCTCCCCAACGACACTTCGCAACTTCCCCATGTTTTTCCGCTTCTTCATCGATCGCCCGATCTTCGCCGCCGTACTCTCCATCGTCATCACGCTGGCGGGAACGGTCGGGCTGTTCGTGCTGCCGGTGACGCAGTACCCCGACATCACCCCGCCGACGGTGGAAGTGTCGGCGGTCTATCCCGGCGCGAACGCGCAGGTCGTCGCGGACACGGTCGCCGCCCCCATTGAGCAGCAGGTCAATGGCGTCGAGTCGATGGTCTACATGGCGTCGCAGTGTACCAACGACGGCACCTACCGTTTGACCGTCACGTTTCGCCCGGGGACGGACCTCAACCTCGCCCAAGTGATGGTGCAGAACCGGGTCGCGCTGGCACAGCCGATTCTGCCAGAGCTGGTTCGTCGGCGCGGCGTCACAGTGAAGAAGAAGTCGCCCAACGTTTTGATGATCGTCAATTTGTTTTCTCCGGACGCTTCCCGCGACAATCTCTACCTCAGCAACTACGCCACGATTCAATTGCGGGACGAGCTGTCGCGACTGCACGGCGTAGGGGACATCTCGTTTCTTGGGCAGCGGGATTACAGCATGCGGGTCTGGCTCGATCCCGACCGTATGGCGGTACGACACCTGACCGCCAGCGATATCGTGCTGGCGGTGGAGCAACAGAACGCGCAAGTCGCCGCCGGCCAGATCGGCCAACCCCCCGTCGATTCGGGCCAAGTGTTCCAGTACACAATGAACACTTTGGGACGCTTGAGCGACCAGGAACAGTTTGGCGACATGATTTTGCGATCCGACCGCGAGGGCCGGCTGGTTCGGCTGCGGGATGTGTCGCGGATTGAACTCGGGGCGCTCGCGTACGACCAGGTCTGCACACTCGACAGCCGACCCACGGTGGCACTGTCGATTTACCAGTTGCCGGGAACCAACGCGCTCGAAACGGCCCGCAACGTGCGAACCCGCATGGACGAACTCAAGACGCGGTTTCCCGAGGGACTCGATTACGCCATTGTTTACGACACGACGCCGTTCATTCAGGAATCGGTCGACGAGGTCTTCATCGCGCTCCGCGACGCGGTGATTCTGGTGGCGATTGTCGTTCTGGTGTTTCTGCAAGGGTGGCGGGCGGCGATCATTCCGCTGGTCGCCGTTCCCGTCGCCATCGTGGGAACCTTCGCCGCCATGGTCGCCTGCGGATTCAGTCTGAATACTCTGACGCTGTTCGGACTGGTGCTGGCGATTGGAATTGTCGTGGACGACGCGATTGTCGTGGTCGAGGCGATCGAACGACATATTGAAGATGGACTCGCCCCACGGGCCGCTGCCGTTCAGGCGATGTCGGAAGTCGCCGGCCCAGTCGTCGCGGTCGGGTTGGTGCTGTCGGCGGTGTTTGTTCCCTGCGCGTTCATCTCGGGCATCGTCGGTGAGTTCTTTCGCCAGTTCGCACTGACCATAGCGATTTCCACTGTGATCTCAGCGTTCAATTCACTAACGCTCAGTCCCGCGCTGGCGGTCATCCTGCTCAAGCCACGCGAAGTGGGACATGGTGGCGTTCTCCCCCGGCCGATCTTTGGACTGCTCGCCGGATTTCTGGCGTGGCGGTTCGGTCTCGAAGTGATCACTCAAGTGAATCCGACGGCACTCGCTCAATTCCCGGCACATCAGCTCCCGTGGATCAAACTGGGAGTTGGCGCGGTGGGGTTGATTGTCGGTTGGTTGGCCGGCTCGATCTGCGACCGATTGCTGTCGTGGTCGTTCGCGATGTTCAACCGCGGATTCCAGGCGTTGACCGGAGGATATGTACTGCTTGTGCGTGGGTTGTTGCGTGTCGCCGTTCTAGTGCTGCTGGTCTACGTCGGGCTGGTCGCGTACACGCATCAGTTGTTCGTTTCGACTCCGACGGGGTTCATTCCTCAGCAGGACAAGGGGTACCTGCTCGTCGATGTGCGGCTTCCCGATTCCTCCGCGGTCGACCGGACCGCCGGCGTGATGCGTGAACTGGAGGCTTTGGCAGGTGACGTTCGCGGGGTGAAACATACTCTGGCGGTCGCGGGAACGTCAGCCCTGTTGTCGTCCAACGCTTCCAACTTTGGCACGCTCTACGTGATGCTCGACGATTTTGCCGAGCGAGTGACATCGGGACGGTCGGCCGACGTCATCGCCGGGGAGTTGCGGGAATTGTGCCGCGAGCAGCAGGCGAACGCGGTCGTCAACGTGTTGGGGGCACCACCCATTGATGGTTTGGGGACGGCGGGAGGAATCAAACTGATTGTGGAAGATCGGGGGAACTTCGGACTGGCGGCGTTGCAAAAAGTGAGTCAGGCGATTGTTCAGGATGGCAACGAGACGCCGGATCTCAACGGCGTGTTCACGAGTTTCCGGGCGGACACCACCTGGTTGTCGCTGGAGATCGACCGCACCGCCGTCAAGACGATGGGGGTCTCGATGAGTGACGTCTTCTCGACCCTGCAGATTTGCTTTGGATCGCTGTATATCAACGACTTCAACCGCTTTGGACGAACCTGGCAAGTGAACGTTCAGGCCGACGCGAAGTTCCGCATGCAGATCGCCGACATTCAACGGTTGAAACTGCGGAACCGCGAAGGAGAAATGGTCCCGCTCGGCTCGGTCCTTTCGGTTTCCGAGGTGAGTGGTCCCGTGATGTTGCTGCGGTACAACCTCTACTCCGCCGCCGCCATCAACGCCGACGCGGCACCGGGCACGAGTTCCGGGCAGGCGATCACCAAGCTCGGGGAGGTTTCGGACGGCCAGTTGCTGCAGTCGATGCGAGCCGAGTGGACCGAGCTGGCGCTGTTTCAGCTTGCCGCCGGGGACACCGCGACCTACGCGTTCATTCTCGCGGTGCTGTTGGTCTTTCTGGTCTTGGCGGCTCAGTATGAAAGCTGGTCGCTGCCATTGGCGGTGATTCTGGTCGTGCCGATGTGTTTACTCTGTTCGATCATCGGAATCCGGATCGCCGGCATGGATATCAACATTTTCACACAGGTTGGGTTTGTGGTGCTGGTGGGGCTCGCGTGCAAGAACGCGATTCTGATTGTGGAGTTCGCCCGCGCCCGGAGAGAGCTGGGAATCAGTCGGCGCGAGGCGACGCTTGAGGCATGCCGGCTGCGGTTAAGGCCGATCATCATGACCTCGCTGGCGTTCATTCTCGGCGTGGTGCCATTGGTCGTTGGCTCGGGGGCGGGAGCCGAGATGCGGCGGACGCTGGGGGTGGCGGTCTTCGCGGGAATGCTGGGTGTCACCCTGTTCGGGATCTTTCTGACCCCGGTGTTCTTCGCGGTGATTCAGTGGCTGGTTGATCTGAGGGAAGCGCGGCGGGAGTGATTGTGGGGAGGGTAACGTGGCTTAAAATCCACGTTACCCTCCCCGTCGTTTTGTTGGGTTTATCGCGGCGGAGCCGCCGCGGCATCCCGAATGGGATGCCAGAAAGTAGCCGGGGGTCGAAGCGCAGCGCAGACCCCCGGGAAGCGGCGTGTCAGGGACAGCATCCCGGAGGGATGCCAGAAACGTATTCTGCTATTTCGGTCACAATTCACAATTTCCGACTGCCAGACAGGCACGAGAGCGATTCTCTCGTATACTGCGAAACGCTGAAACCTAGTCGAGAGTCTCACACGTCAACCACGATTCTGGCATCCCTCCGGGATGCACTCCATTCAACACGGCTATCCGGGGGTCTCCGCTGCGCTGCGACCCCCGGCTACTGTATTGCATCCCTATCGGGATGCGACCGGCGGCTGCGCCGCAGTGGAGGTCAAGCTGTCAATCGTTGATCTTCCTGGAGACGCTACTCAACACGCGAGGGTTTAAATCCACGCTACGGAGTGGAACCCAGCCACAAAACAGATTTTATCCGGGACGGTCTTTAATATCCCACGCGCGGTGTCTGGCATTGCCAGCACAGATCCATCTCGGCATCCACCTCCGAACCACACGTCGGGCACTTCCAGGTCGCGGGAGCCCGGTCATTCTCCGAGCGGGTTTCGCGCGAACGTTCCCAGGCGGTCAGAATCTCTCGTGACCGTTCGGCGTCATTGGTATGGACCCACACGTGGGGTTGGGTCACCGTGGGGAGCAGAAACGTCGACCCCTCCAGGAAATCGCCGACAACATGCGCCTCAATCCCCTCGTCGGCCAGAATTCCACGGAGAAAATGCGCCTCGACAACGCTGGCGGCGGTGTAAACGTCGACGATCTCGTGGTCTTTCATGGCGAATCCTTGGGGGGCGTTTTGGGCAGGTCGACGAACTGGCTCTCATCGAACCGCAAGTCGAGTGCCACCCACAACGCCCGGGCGTAGCGAAAGTAGAACGATGGAAAGAGAACGCAAAACGCGACCAGGCCGATCATCACATTCCGCGCGGGAAATCCGTACCCGAATCGTAGCACCACCCAGACCGCCGTCGAAACGAACGCGGTGAGTCCGTAGTTGAGGTAGATGGAACCGAGAAAATACCCCGGCTCCCGTTCGAACTTCAGTTGACAGTGCGGACACCGCTCGCGGGTCTTGAAAAGCCCCGAAAACATCGAGCCTTCACCGCACCGTGG
Source organism: Planctomicrobium piriforme (assembly GCA_945860955.1). Taxonomy (GTDB): domain Bacteria; phylum Planctomycetota; class Planctomycetia; order Planctomycetales; family Planctomycetaceae; genus UBA10511. Next base: position 19,124 of record CAMATH010000051.1, on the reverse strand, counting down.
ACATTGGAGCCGCAGGGCGCGACCGATGAGCGTGGAAGTGGGGGGGCGGGGCATGGAGGGGGGGGGCGAAGAAGAGGGAGCGATTCGAGGTGTGGTTCGGGGACGTGCTGGATGTCATTGTACCTTGACGCGGAGTGATCGGAACAGATGTCGCGAACCAGACCCCACTCGCCACACACGCCATTGGACACTGGACCCAGAGCCGCTTCAAATTCCATGGCGGCAGACATATCCGACTCCGTATGATCCCTCGACGATACCGCTTCCAGACAAATCTCGTCGTTGACTGCATCTGTTCGTGCAGATGCTTCGTTCTCTCCACTTCGATCTCATCGCGTTCGCGCCCGAAAGCCCCCCGGAATGTCGCAGGTCACTCCTACCGCCAAAAAGATCATTGGCAACATCGAAAAGGTGATTATCGGCAAACGGCAGGAAATCGTCCTGGCATTGGTGGCCTATTTCTGCGAGGGACATATCCTGCTCGAAGATGTGCCGGGGGTCGCGAAGACGATGTTGGCCCGGGCGCTCGCGGCGAGTGTGGGCTGCTCGTTCAAGCGCGTGCAATGCACTCCCGACCTGCTCCCCAACGACATCACCGGGGCCTCGATCTTCAATCCCAAGTCGACGGAGTTTGAATTTCGACCGGGGCCGATCTTCGCGCAAATTGTCCTCGCCGACGAAATCAACCGCACGACACCGCGCACGCAGGCGGCGCTGCTCGAAGCGATGGCTGAGCGGCATGTCACCGTCGATGGACAGACCTATCTGCTCGACGCTCCGTTTCTTGTGATCGCGACCCAGAATCCGGTCGATCATGAGGGGACGTTTCCACTCCCAGAGGCGCAGCTTGACCGGTTCATGGTGCGTCTCTCGCTCGGGTACCCTGCCGCCGAGGAAGAGGGCAAAATGCTCGACCTGCTGCGCAAGGGACATCCCATCGATACGCTCGACGCGGTGGTGACGGCCGACGAAGTGATCGCCTGTCAGCAGGCGATTCGCGATATCTACGTTGACCCCAAGGTCCGCGACTACATCGTGTCGATTGTGCGCAACACCCGTGACCACGACGACATCGCCCTGGGGGGGAGTCCCCGGGCGTCGATGGCGCTGTTTCGGTGCGCCCAGGCGGTGGCGGCGATTCGGGGGAACGATTTCGTACTCCCCGACGACGTGAAACGCATGGCACCCGCCGTCCTGTCGCATCGCATCATTATCCGTCCGGAAAGTCGGCTGCGCAAAGTGACTCCCGCGGCCGTCGTGACCGAAATCCTCACCGAGACGCCGGTTCCCACGTTGTCGAAAAGTGGTGCCTGATGCGCTGGGTTCTCGGTGCGATTGCCCTGCTGATCATTGGCTATGTGTTCCAGTTGGGACTGCTGGTCTACGCGATGTACGCGCTGCTGGGAGTGATGCTGGTCAGCCGATTCTTTGCCCGCGAGTGGATTGAGAATCTGTCGGCCAATCGCGAATGCAGCCGGCTGTCGGCGGAGATCGGCGACAAGGTCGCGGTGATCGTCAATGTGAAAAATCGCGGGACGTTTCGCGTCGCATGGCTGATTCTCGAAGATTCCGTTCCCCGTGACGCGCTGCAACAGCGACCGCCCCGCATCGAAGTCGACGGCAAGCGAACCGCCATTCTGCAGATCCCGCCCGGGGAGCAGAAGTCGCTGCTGTATCAGGTGCGGTTTCTGATGCGCGGCTACTACCAGATCGGACCGCTGTTGCTTGAAAGCGGTGACCTGTTCGGCCTCCACCGGCGATTCCGTGTCGACACCGAGCCTCTCTTCGTATTGGTGTACCCCAAAGTCATACCGCTGGAAGGATACGACATCGCCTCGCGGCGTCCGATTGGCGAGGTGCGATTGACACACCGGTTGTTCGAAGATCCTACACGCATTTCTGGCGTCCGCGAGTATCAGAACGGCGATCCGTTGAATCGTGTCCATTGGCGGGCGACCGCCCGCACCGGAAAACTGCACTGCAAAATGTACGAGCCGTCGTGCATCGCGGGGATGACATTGCTGCTCGACTTTCACCGGTCCGGCTATCCCGATCGGTTTGAACCGGTCCGATCCGAGCTGGCGATCACGGCCGCCGCCTCACTGGCGAACGCGGTTTACCAAATGGGGCAACAGATTGGACTGGTGACGAATGCACGGGACGCCGCCGACCGGGTTCGAACGGAAGGCTGTCGGCGGGAATTCCGCACGCGGGATCTGGCGCGTGAGACGGCATCGACGCAAACCCCAAGTGATCGGTTGCGTCCGGTCATCGTGGAAACCCGGCGCGGGCCGGAACAGTTTCAGAGGATCCTTGAAGCGCTGGCTCGGGCGGAACTGACCGACGGGTTGACGGCGGCCCAACTGATTCTGGAAGCTTCCAGCCGGCTGCCGCGAGATGCGACCGTGGTCGCGTTATTGCCCGAAGCCTCCGCGGAGACAGCGATCGCGCTCGGTTCGCTCCGCCGACGTGGGTACGCGGTTGTCGCGATTCTCATTCGCCCCGATGATGACCTCGTGGCGGACGATGTCGGACGACTGATCGCCGCCGGCATCGAAGTCCGTCAGCTTGCGGAAGAAGCCGCGGTTGGTGGAATGTGTGCGACTGTCGGAATTCGGTGAGCGGCGGGGTGACGCAGAGCCGCGCCCGTCAGGCAGCGGGGGTTCGATACCGCTTCCTGACGGGCGCGGCTCGGATTCGCTGCCGCGTTCACCCCGGCGGCCAGTCGAGTCCGCGACCAGCGAGCAGGTGGAGATGGAGGTGGTCGACGGTCTGGCCACCGTCCCGGCCGCAGTTGATCACCACGCGATAGCCGGTGGGATCGAGTCCCAACTGGTTCGCGACTTTGCGAACCGTGATGAGCAATCGGCCGAGCAGTTCCGAATCGTCATCGGTCGCGTGCGCGAGGGACGGGATTTCCTTTCGCGGAATCACCAGAACATGCACGGGGGCCTGAGGTCGCACGTCGCGAAACGCCAGCGAGTACTCGTCCTGGTACACAATGTCGGCGGGAATTTCGCCGTCGATGATCCGCTTGAAGATCGTCTTGTTGGCCATGAATTTTGATTGAGGGGGCCGGGGGAACGTTGGGAATCAATGCTGTGCGGAGCCGAAAACGAAGTGTTTCCGCAGCGCCGCGCTCGTCAGGAAGCGGTGGCCGTTAATCGCTTCCTGACGGGCGCGGCTCGGGTACCGTTGCACAACCACCTTGCGTCAACCACGCCGCGACGCGAACTGCTTCCAGCATCCCGTCACCCCGGGCGAGTCCGCGCCATGCGATGTCGAACGCGGTCCCGTGGCTGGGACTGGTTCGGACGATCGGCAGGCCCAGCGTGACATTGACGGCTCGATTGAAGCCGACAAGTTTGAGCGCGATGTGTCCCTGATCGTGGTACATCGCCACGACGCCGTCAAATTCCCCCTCCCAGGCCCGCTTCAACAACGTGTCCGCAGGCAAGGGGCCGACGACATTCCATCCCCGGTTCATGCCAATCTCGACGGCCGGTCGGATCAGTCTCGCCTCTTCGTCGCCAAACAGTCCCCCCTCACCCGCATGCGGATTCAGGGCGCAAACCCCCAGACGGGGCTCGGTCACGCGGATTCGTTTGAGAAACTTCCCCACCAGCCCAATCGTGTCGGCGATTCCCTGAATCGATAACAGATCGGGGACACTGCGAATCGACGTGTGCAGCGTCACGTGGGCCACTCCCAGTCCCGGATCCGCCCCCCGAGGCAGGTACAGCATCATCGCGAACTCGCGGACCTGACACAGCTCGGCGAGGATCTCGGTATGCCCGGGATACGGGAGTCCCGCCAAGTGCAACGACGCTTTGCTGAGCGGGGCCGTCGTGATCGCGTCGATCGCCCCGGCTTGAGCGGCCCAGCAGGCCGCCTTCAGGTATTCATAAGCGGCTCGCCCGGCCCGGGGATCGTCCTTTCCAGCCGGAACTTCCGCGGCCTCATTGTCGGCGGGATTCCAGCACGGCATCCGGCAGATTCCCGATTCGCCCTCGGTGATGCTGTCCAGCTCTTCGACCGCCAGTTTCTTGTCGACCAGTGCCGCCGCCCGAGCCAGGACAATCGGATGCCCGACGACCACCGGGTCGCACCAGGTCAATAGTTCGCTGGTCCAGGCGCGGGCGATCACCTCGGGACCGATCCCCGCGACATCTCCCAGAGTCAGGGCGATTCGGGGGCGCGTGGGCATCGACTCGGCTTCACCACTCATGCCGACACCCACTTCTTCGGGAAACCTTCCAGCGGCGAGTCGGGGCCAGGTTTCCACAGAACGACTTCGTCAATTTTCCTGGCGAGCGTCGTGTCGAGCGCGGTCAGCCCCCGGACTTTATGCGTCTGCAACTTGACGGTGACCTGCGCGTAGCCCAACGACAAATCGGGGTGATGCCAGGCGGCTTCCGCGAGATACCCGATCGTGTTCGCCAGCAGCATCGTGTGCGACCAGCCTGGGGTGTTGTATGTCTTGCGCAACCAGCCATCGCGAACTTCCCAACCGGGAAGCGTGGTCAGTTCTAGGGCAAGTTCCTCGGGAGTCAAAAGCGACATGGCAGTCGGGCCTTCCAGTGGGGCGAAGTCGGCAGAGACAACGTGGGCCGCATTGTAGTCTTCACGCAACCGCCGGCCGTATGGAGTGCGGTTCGTCGCAGGCGAGCGGCAACCGTTGTGCAGGTTGCGACTTCAGGAACACCAGAAACCCAACGCCCGCCGCCAGTAGGCCAAAGCTGACCCACTGCGAAATGGTGAAACTCGTTCCGAATTTTCCCGTTTCATCCCAGCGGAGCAACTCAATCGTGAACCGGTTGATGGAGTACAAAATCGCCGCCATGGCGATCACTTCGCCGTCCCGCCTGCGATACGCGTGGAACGCCCACGTGACACAGGCGATCGCCAGCGAGCTGACTGCGTCATAGATCTGGGTGGGATGCAGGGGCAGGCTCCGCAGCGCCGAATGATCGTCGGGCAGGTAGCCTCGCACCACCTGCTCACTGTAGGGAGCGCTGTCCGGAGGAAACGTGATCGCCCAGGGCAATTCACAATAATCGCCGTAACAGCAACCGTGCATCAGACAACCGATGCGCCCGAACAACATTCCGACAAACACCAGGGGGATCAACAGGTCGGCCATTGGCAATGCCCGGAGTCCCTTCTTTCGGCAAAACAGCCAGAAGAACAAAGGGGCCAACATCACGCCGCCATAGAAAACCAGTCCACCGTCGGGCAAATTGATCACTTTGAGGAACAATTCCGTCAGCGAATTCACGTTCGCGAACATCTTCTTATGGTACTGGACAACGTAGAACAACCGCCCGCCAATCAAGCCTGTCACGAAGATCCAGATCGCGGCGTCCCAGGCGAATTCACCGGGAATTCCCCGTTGTTTCAGTCTCAACGCCCCTAGCGACGACGCGGCCACATAGGCCAGGAACAACATCGTGCCAAACCCGTAAATCGGCAGGCTCTCTTTTGACGGAGCCCAGACAATCACCCCGGCGATGATGACCCAGACAACAAGTGTTGACGAATCGAATTCGCCGCGTTGGCTGCGGCGATATTGAATCCAGCCCCACCCGAGTCCCAGCAGCAACCAGACCAGCAGGACCAGTCCGAATCCGAAGATCGGAATTGATCCCAGTGGTCCCAATTCCACCGAACCCCGGAGGGGAATGTCAAACAGGACCGAACGCATCGCGAAGCTCCATTTCGCCGGGGACTATCCGAACGTCAGCCATCAGCCTGGCAGATCAATCACGTCGTTGTCGATCAGACGCGTCTGCCCGACACGTGCCGCGACCAGCGCCACGACGGTGTGTACGGCAGTACTCACGTCTTCCAGCGTATCCGGATCGACGAGAGTCGCGTAATCCGGCTCGACCAGTGGCGTTTCTTTAAGCAGCGCCCACATCCGCTGTCGGATCAGGTCGAAATCGCTTCCCCCTTGCGCCAGGTATTCATGCGCCAAAGTCAGGCTGCGAGACAGCGCAAGGGCCGAGCGACGCTCATCGTGACTCAGATAGACGTTTCGGCTCGAAAGGGCCAAGCCATCCGGTTCGCGGACCGTCGGACAGACGCGAGTCCGAATCGGAATGTTTAATTCCGCCACCATTTTCCGGATGATCGTCTGCTGCTGGTAGTCCTTTTGGCCGAAGAACGCGAAGTCGGCCGGCACCATTTGAAACAATTTGCAGACGACGGTGGTGACCCCGCGAAAATGGGTCGGGCGAAACTTCCCTTCCAAAATATTCGAGAGTCCCTCGACGGTGACAAACGTCGAAAACCCACTGGGGTAAATCGTTTCCACCCCCGGATGAAACACCAAGTCGGCTCCCGCCGCCGCACAGAGCCTTCGGTCTGCATCCAGTGGTCGCGGGTATTTCGCCAGATCTTCGTGGGGCGCGAATTGCGTCGGGTTGACAAAAATCGAGGTGATCACGAACCCGCACTCCCGCTTGGCCGCCTCGATCAAGCTGCGGTGCCCCGCGTGGAGCGCTCCCATTGTGGGAACGAACCCGACGCGCAACCCCCGCCTCTTCGCGGCGATGACCGCCTCGCGCACAGCGTCGACCGTTTCAACGACCGGCGCGAGCCGATCCTTCCTGGCTTCTTCCGACAACTCCTCACCTCGTGTTCGTACTCCGCCCGCCGCTCATTATAACGGTCACGCGAAATGCCGGGGAGGGGACTTCCTGCGGAGCATCAGTTCACTTCTTTTTGCGGACCCGCTGGCTGGTCGCGTTCATCATGTCGCCGCACGCTTTGCGCGCTTCCGCCAGTCCAGCCGGTGTGATTATCGCTCCCCGAACATAGTCCAGCACAATTTTCTCGGCGGCTGCCAGTTCTTCGCAGACCTGGGCCACTTCCGAGGCGATTTCCAACGGAATCCGTGTGACGCCGTTCAAATCGCCATGGAGCAGATCGCCCGGGTAAACCGCGAGACCACCGACCGTCACCGGAACGTTGACCGCCAGAGTATGACAATACCCATGGGAGCAGATCGTCCCGGTGGTGAACGCGGGAAACTTGATCTTTTCGACCTGTTCCAAATCGCGCCCCGCACCCGACGTGATGATGCCCCGGGCACCAAACCCCTTGTACACCGAACACATCACTTCGCCAAAGGTCGCCGACACGATCGGCACATCCAGATCCTGGTACACCATGACCGCCGGCCCGGGGAGCTGCGCGTACGATTCGACCTGCTGGCTCATGCTGGCATAGACGTCGCCGCTACGGGGAGGGGACATGCTGCGAAAGGTCGAAGTGACCGCGAAGCCGACCATGGGAGGCAGGTGCGGAAAGCACGCCTTAATCGAGTCATTCATGTAGCCGGCGGTCCGCGGAACAACGTCGAACAACTCGATGGCGTTGCAGATCGTGGGGGTATCGTACTTGGCGAGTTCGTCGAGAATGGCGGGATTGAAGGGGGCGGTCATGAGGTGGATTCAAGCGGAGGATGGTCAGGCTCGGACAGTCAAATTCCGGTGTCGTACTGTACAGCCAGTGGGGCAATTCGAACAGCAAACGGCGATGCGATCGGTTAGAATTTCCGGACCTCCGTCCCCGCCCAAGGATTTCTCGCCATGTCGGAATCGCAACCGCAACACACGCGTCGGGAGTTTCTGGCCCAGTCGGCTCTTGCCGGTACGATCTTGACGGCGGGGATCATTCCCGCCCGAAATACGGACGCGGCACTGCGACGCAATGCCGACCCGGCCGCGCCCAAGATTCAGGTCATTGACACCCACACCCATTTTTACGACCCGACACGTCCCGAAGGCGTTCCGTGGCCCGGACGCGACGACAAACTGCTGTATCGACCGGTACTTCCCGCGGAATATCGGCGACTCACCGAGTCGGAGGGGGTTGTTGGCACGGTCGTCGTCGAGGCGAGTTCGTGGCTCGAAGACAATCAGTGGTTACTCGATTTGGCGAAACGCGAATCGATCGTTGTCGGGGTTGTGGGAAACCTGGAGCCGGGTTCGGAGAAATTCGCGGAGAACCTCGACCGTTTCGCTGCCAACCCGCTGTACCGGGGAATCCGCATCGGCCACGGCCTGTTGAAACAGCGACTGTCCGACCAACGGTTTCTGGACGACCTGCGTCGGTTCGCCAGCCTGCGGTTGACGCTCGATATCAACGGCGGACCCGACATGCTCCCCGACATCGCCCGACTCGCCACGAAACTTGAGAAGCTCAAGATCGTGGTGAATCATCTGGCCAACGTACGGATCGATGGCAAGGCCCCTCCGAAGGAATGGCAACAGGGGATGGCGGCGGCCGCGGCGGGACCGAATGTGTGGTGCAAAGTCTCGGCCCTGGTTGAAGGTGCGTCCCGTCCGGACGACCAGTCTCCCTCGGAGCTGGGTTATTACCAGCCGGTCCTGGATGTCGCGTGGGAAACGTTTGGTGAAAAACGTCTGGTTTACGGCAGCAACTGGCCGGTCAGTGCGCGGTTCGGATCGTACGCCACGGTCCAAAAACTGGCTCTGGAGTTTGCACAAAAGCACGGGGCGGACGCGACCCGGCGCATTCTGCACGACAATGCGCAGGTGGTGTATTCGAGAACGTAGGTCAGAGCCCTTCAGGATGCACTCAATTCGACCCGACTCCTACGGATGTCGTGCGGCAGGTGCGATTCGGGGAGAGTAGCGTGGAATTCAATCCACGTTACCCTCCCGTGCGGCGCAGTCCTACTCGCCAAATTTCCAGGTTGTCCGGTGATGCGGTACACGCAGTGCGGTTGGAGTGAACCGCGAAGCCTTGAATGGAGGAGTAGCCGTGGGTGGGATTCTTTCAATGCGACTGGGGCCTTCCTCCAAGAAAGTCGCGATCCGTTAGGCCAAGGTACCGTGAAATGCTCGATCCATCCCTGATTCGAATTGCCTTTTATGAAGGTTCTGACGGAGCAAGATTGGTGTTCTTTGGCCCAAAGGAAGCGACATTTCATTCGCTTCAGCGGTGCTTTCGGCAACTTGCCAAGAGTCGCGACCGCGAATCCATTGATCTCGTACGCCTTCCTTGGATCTACGCTGCATGTGGCATCTCGGTGCGACTGGTCTCGTTCGATGCGGAGCGCGAATCCCAACAGCAAAATGAGCGGCATGGTCTGCGGAAAATATTTGATTCTCCCCCAACTTTCGAATGGAGGCGATCAACAGAGGAATGGCGATACCTCGGAGAGATGATTCAAGGACTATTGGACTCAGACACGGCCTGCCATCAGTATTTGACAGGAAGGCCAAGTGATGATGCGATTGTCGTCGTGTCAAAAGGTGAGTATCCCGACGCTGTATTGGAATTGTGAAAAACACTGAATTGGCAATCACGGGGCGGCGTCGACTCACAACCAGGTACGTGCAGTTGGAAGCCAGGGGTGGATTCGACGAGGAAGGGAGTCGGTTCTGCTGGACGGGAGGTGGAGGGAGGAAGAACGAAAGGCGGGATCGAGATCCCGCACTCCATGGAGAACGGGGCCTTGTCCCCGTCTTTCCTTCATCCGACATTGACACCCTGCAGGCACACCAACCTGGCGTCCTGCGCCGGTTGAGGCCTATCCCATCTTCGGAGGAACTCCCAGCGATTTCCCTCCGTCGATCGCAATGGAGGTTCCGGTGACGAAGAGTGCCGCGTCGCTGACGAGGTACAACACCGCCTGCGCGACTTCTTCGGGGGTGATCATCCGCCCGCAGGCGTTGGCGAAGGGACTGGCGGCGAGAAGTTCGCGCACTGCCGTCGCGCGGTCGGGGGCCGCGGCGAGACCGGCGTCCATCATGCGGGTCTCTCCCACTGGACCGGGGCAGACCGCGTTGATTCGAATGCGGTCCGGGGCGTGGCAGAGCGCCAGGCTTTTGGTCAGGGCGATGAGCGCCCCCTTGCTGATGGAGTAGACCGGGTCATGCGCTCGCGGGAGCAGTCCCGCGTTGCTGGCGATATTGATGATCGACCCGCCGCCCATCGCACGCATTTTGGGAATCGCGTGTTTGGCGGTCAGGAACGCTCCTTTGACGTTCGTGTCGAGACAGCGGTCCCACTCCTCCACGGTCACATCGGTGATCTGTTTTACAAGCCCAACGCCGGCACTGTTCACCACAATATCAAGGCGGCCGGTTTGAGTTTCGGCCCATTCCATCAGTCCCGCGACGTCCGTTTCGTTTGTCACATCGCACACGATCTGTGCGATGTTCTCGGCGGCGAAGTCGGCTTCGGTCCCTGCGACGAAATCAATGTCGGCGGCGAACACGCGCGCTCCCTGTCTGGCCAGCAGAAACGCGGTCGCCCGGCCGATGCCGCTTGCTCCTCCGGTGACAATCGCGGTACGGTCGGCAAGTGGTGTGGAATCGCGCATGGAGATCGTCGGCGGGAAAATCGGAAGGGGGATCGGTTTCACGGCGAGGAAGTCGCCGGTTTGAGACTCATGGTCATAGGAGATTGCCAATGGTCTCGCAAATCGAATCAGGGGACGAAGTCCAGATTGGTGTCGAATCGGATAGGATCAGGGGATGCTGAGAGCCCTCGATGCCCTGTTGAATGCCCACATCGCCGCCGGAAGGCACCACGCCCAGGCGGCGCGGTATGTCTCCCCCGGGTTGTTGGAGGCGGCGGCGGCCGAGCCGGACGCCGTCCTCGCACAGCTTGAGACGACCGCCGCTGGCCTCACAACTGATGAGGTCAAGCGGCGTCGCGCCAAGTTCGGCCCGAACACTGTTGCCGCCGAACAGCAATACCGCCGTCTGAAGCTGTTCGCAAAAGCGATGCTCAACCCGCTGGTGATCCTGCTCTTGGTTCTGGCGGGGGTGTCGCGAAGGAGTCGGCCGACGCGATTTTGCTGGAAGAGAGTCTGATGGTGCTGGCGACCGCCGTTATCGAAGGGCGGAAAGTGTTTGTGAACATTCTGATGAACCATTTGTTGTACGACGTGTCGCAGCTCCCGATTCCGACCGACCGGGTCGATCCCGAGCAGATTTCCCATCCGCGCCCCTGGTCGATGGAACAGATTGTGCGGTTCATCGTGCTGATTGGCCCGTGCAGTTCGCTGTTCGACTACACGACCTATTTCATCATGTTGTACGTGTTTGATTGCTGGAATCCGGCCCGCGCGGCGCTGTTTCAGACCGGATGGTTTGTCGAGTCGTTGTTAACGCAGACGTTGATCATCCACATCATCCGCACCAACAAGATTCCGTTTTTGCAGAGCCACGCGAGCTGGGCGCTCATCGGCACAACCGTCGCCGTGATGGCCATCGGGATCTGGCTGCCCAGTTCCCCGCTGGGGCCGGAATTGGGTTTTGAACCGCTGCCGAGTTTGTACTGGCCACTGCTGATGCTGACTTTGCTGGGGTATACGGTTGTCACGCAGGGAGTGAAGATGTGGCTATTGAAACGCCACTGGTTGTGACGCGACGGCGAGTGCCGGCTCGATTACGATGATCGGGCGGCGTTGTCACAGCGACGCGCACTCCGATTTCATTTTTCACCAAGACACGGAAAATTCCAGTCGACGCCACCGTGACCACACCACAGCCCCCCGCGAACCGACCGAAAACCGACTTACCGCACAAGGGGCGGGTGCGGTTGAAGATTGGGCCGATCATTGAGCAGGCCGAGGCGGCACGCGAGCGGATTGTCCGTGAATTGCCGCAGCATACCGGTCTGGCGAGCCTGGCCGAGGCGACGGCGCGGGTCGCACGCGAGGCGGAACGCGTTTCGCGGAAACTGCAGCGGCCGTTCGGGCTGCATCGCCTGCCGGTCTTATTTCTCGGGGCGGCGCTCGTCTTGTTACTGAGCTGGTTGTACTCAGAGTTCATCCGAGACACGACCTTAAAGATCGCACTGCCGGACCGCGACGCCCAGCAACTGCGAAATCGGGTGCAAAATGATCAGCAGCGGTTGAAATTCCAGACGGTTGTCGTGCCTGGTTCAAATGAGGGGGCGCAATTGGTGGCGAAGGGGGAGGTCGATCTGGCGTTTGTCCAGGGGGGGATCCCGATCGCCGAGGAACTCCCCCGGTTGCAGACACCCAATCCGGAACTGGCACTCTGGTTTGTGCGGGAACGAATCAGCGAAATCAGCGAGATCCGGACGGTTTTGACTTCGTCGAAGGGGGAGGGGAGTCATTCGGTCGCGAAACTGGTTTTCAGTGGCTGGAATCTGGATTCGCAAATCGAATATCAGCACGAGTGGCGACAGTTGTCGGCTGTGAAAGACTATGAAATTCCCGCGGAGGTCGACGCGGTGTTCGTGGTCAAGGATGTGGCTGACGAAGCGACGTTACGCGGCACGGCCCGATTGGCCGACGCGGGTTTTCGCATGCAAAAAGTGAATCTTGGAGCGCGGGGGGAACGCTACCCGTTCCTGAAGCCGATCGAGATTCCGCCCGGCTATTTCAGAACGGCTCCCGCGATTCCAGCCGAAGCGACGCCGACTTATGCGGTCGCGACCTACCTGGTGGGCCGACGCGGACTGACGGCGACGATGCTGACATCCGCAGGCAAGCTGCTCGATAACTCGCCTCCGACCCTGTCCGCCAGCGGGATGGAACCCGGGCTGAATCAGGCGAGCGAATTGTTTCAGGGACTCGACGCGTTCCTGGGGATTCTGATCAACATCGGCCTGGCGTTTCTCGCGCTGATGGGCTGGGAAATGCTGGCATACCGCAGGCAATTCCACGAACTGAATTCGCTGATCAGTCTGATCAGCGTGCATCAGAGTTCCAAAGATGTGCTGGCGGTTGCCGACCCGTCGATTCGCAAAAACAATCTGGCCTATCTGAGTCTCTGCAGCGACCTGCTGGGATTGATCAGCATGATCGCGGGGTATTACACGCAAGAGAACTCATCGCTCCTGTTCAACAGCCTTCCCGAGATCATTCACCAGCGGTGCGATGGACTGAAGATCAACATTCAGTTGAAGATTCTGCACGCGACGATTGGGTGAGTTTTGGGAATGTAATCGAGATTATACTCCGCACGGCATCAATACAGACGATTCGCGTCCCAAGACACCATCCACTCGCTGCAGACGCCATGTGGCGCAGGTTCAATGTCGCGTTATTGGCCGCGCGGATTTTATGTACTCCCCCCCGGCGTTAACAGCAACTCTGGCATCGACGCCGACCGCGTCCCCACCAACGGCGGATTGTCTTCTGCGCGAAATGTGAAGACCGCCGAGTATTTCGATTGCTGAGTCGTGTTTCGGCCGGCCGCGTGAAAGGTCAGCGCGTGGAAGAAAAGCACGTCCCCTGCCGCGAGCTTCACAGGCTGCTTGCCGGCGATCAACGGCTGATTCTCCGGCAGGTCCGTCCGCAAAAACAGCTTCTCGTCAAACTGCTCCGGCTGAAAACGCATCCGATGCGTGCCCGGAATCACAAACAGACAGCCGTTGTCGGGCGTCTCCTCCCCCAGTGCCAGCCACAGACTGACAAGTTCCGGCCGGCTGAATGACCAATAGCGTATATCCTGGTGCCAGCCGGTCTGACTGCTGAATCGCGGCTGCTTGGTCATGATGCAATTGTGGTGCGAGAGTGGCATCACCACCCGCGGACCGATCAATTGCTTCAGCCGATTGAGAACGGGATCGTCGGTGATCCAGCGAGTGAAAATCGGATCCCGCCCTTGAGCTTCCTTGAGCCGGCGAATGGTGGTGCCACCTGTCTGATCGCGCGATTGCGGCGCTCCTGGATACCGCAGGTCGGCCTCCAACTCGATCGGTCCATCCCCCCGGTCCAATCCCGCCCGCGTCACCTGAATCATCCGCTCGACCGTCGTCGCATCGGCCAATCCGGGAACCACGATAAACCCCTGTCGATCGAACGCGGCCAACTCGTCGGCGGAAAACGACGATGGCACTCCGGAGTTGGGGACGTTCGACGAAGGGAAACTCTCCATGGCGGTGGGATGGGCGCTCGGTGTGGGGGAGGAGATGTGTGGCTTTGACCATCGTCTCGCACACGCGCTGCAACTGCAAGCGCACCAATCACGACGGACGTGCAGCGGGGCGCGGCGCGCAGAGCCGATACACCAATCGCTCCAAAACCACTCGATCGGGCAGATTGGTGCCGAATCCCTTGGCGTCGGTATCCGCCTCCAGCAGCCAGCCCGCGATCCGCTCGCACCGCGGCCGGCTGACCCGGTTGATGTACGCGCTCTGGACACCAATGACGAACGACTTCACACCACTGGCGGCCAGCGCCTCGGCCATCGGCTGCCCTTGCCGCATGTACTCAATCGCCCGCACAATCGGCCGGAAACTGAACGAGATCCCCCCCAGAATTTTGAGCGGACTCTCCCCCGAAGTCAGCAGATTGTCCAGCAATTCCATCGCTTTGCCAAAGTTTCCGTCGCGAATGGCGTCAACCATTTTCCAGGTCGTCTCCGTCTTCCAGCCGCCGACCAGCTTCGCGACCGATTCCGACGTGATCGTCGGTGCCGTGCCGGCGAATGCGGTCAGCTTTGCCAACTCCTGATCCAACAACCCGAATTCACACCCAATCAGTTCGACCAGCAAGGACGCCGCCCCGGACGCGAGCTGCTTCTGATACGCCGTCTTCGCCCGTTCGGTCACCCAGGCGTTCATTTGTGCCGGCTTCAACTGCGCGCATTCCAGCGTCAGCCCGATTTCGGCCACCCGCTTCGCCAGTTTTGTGTTCGACGGAAAACTCTTGACGTCCAAAACCAGCAGCGACTTCTTGGCCGGCTTCTCAAGATACTTTTCGAGATTGGCCCTTCGTTCGGAAACAAAGTCGTCGGCCGAATCCAGAATGACCACCTGGGCGGGACTCCACATCGACGAGGTCAACAGCGCGTCGGCGACCGTCTTCCATTCCAGGTCATCCCCGCCGTAGTGGGAGACCGAAAGTTCGTCCTCGTCGCCGCCAACGACCAGTTTGGCAATTTCCCGCATCGCCTCCAGTTTCAGAAACCGCTCGGTCCCCGCGAGCGCGACGACCGCCCCCAACCGGTGACTGCCGGGGGATCGCAGGAATTCCGTGGCGTGCATGACTGTTCTTGACCCGTTCGACTCAAATTCCGTACAACTCGCCCCCTTCGTCTCCGCGGCCCCATTGTCGAATGGCGACATGTTCCTCGCAAGCGCTCCTGTCGCTCGTTTTCGCTGCCCGGGGGAGCGGTACGATATCTCCCCCGCGATTCACCGGGCCCGCTTGGCCGCCGGGTATGACAAGTGCCGGTTTTGTCCGCATCGGGAGGGAGTCGCCGATTCGGCGGAGAATTCGGACGGGGAGACGGTCGATCACGGTGCCAGTCCAGCGGACGCGTTGCAGGTGCCGGTCCGTGATGGCGGGATTCCTGCTGTTTCAACGGAGGACATTTCGGATTGTGTGACGAGAGCTGCCCAGAGTACGGTTTTCGGTTTGCGGGAACGCAGCGGCGGCTCGGCAGGAGCCTCGCCCTCCCGTGACGCTGGAGTTGTTGGCCGGCACGGGTTCACCGGGCCTGTGGACCGGCTGTTTCGCCGCGATGGAATTCGCGGCGTTTACCTCAATGAATTCGATCGCCGGCTTGCGGGGGAAATCGCTGGCGCTTTCGCGAGTGTCCTTTGGAAACGCGAACCGGTCCTGGCGCTCGCTGAGGTGGGATCCCCCAGTCCGTTGGCACTCCCGTCGGACGAATTCCTGGCCGAAGGGGTGACTGTCTTAAAGGCCGGTGCCCCCGGTCCGCTGGTCGTGCTGGCCCACGACGACCGGCCCTGTGCCGCTGACCTGGCGATGGGGGTCGGATTGGCGCTCCGCCGAATGGGCTGCCAAGTCGTCGACCTCGGTTTTGCCGTCCGTCCGGAATTCTGGTTCGCCGTTCAGCATCTGCGGGCAGCGGGCGGGGCACACGTCACGGGCTCAGGAATGTCCCCTGCATACTCCGGTCTCGACTTTGTTGGTCGGGATGCCGAACCGTGGTCGCGGGGAGGCGACCTCGATCTGGTCGCAGAGGCGTGGATGGCTGGCTTCGTCCGCCCTTCCCGCCGGCCGGGCGGTTTGCGGAGCTTTCGCTTGGGGACACTGTACCAGTCCCAATTCCGGCCGCTGGCCCACGGGTTGCGTCCACTGCGAATTGCCTGGGCCTGTGCCCCGCGACCGGTTTCGCTTTCGGCGATGGCACTGCTGGCCGAAACCGCCTGCCGTCTGATTCCCGTAGAAATCCCCTGCCGGGAACGGGATCCGTTCGATGAAACTGACAGCGACATCGCCCGACTCCGCCGCGCCGTTCTCGAACATCAGACCCATCTCGGGTTCCTGGTCTCCGACGATGGCCAGCAATGCGTGGCACTCGATGACCAGGGGCGCGTCATTCCGCCGGAACAGTTGGAGTCTTTCCTGTCGGCCATCGTCCAACCCGATGAACCCTGTGCGATCCCGCATTTTTGTGTCGAAACCTCGACTCCGGCGCCACCAGCGACGTTGCAGCAAACCTGGCGGCGAATTGCCGATTCCCAATCTTCGTCAACGCACGGCCCAATCGGTTATCACTGGTCGGATCATTCGCCTCCCCGTTGTGACGCGCTGTTCACCCTCCTGCGACTCCTGCAAGCCCTGAGCCAGTCCGACGCAACTCTTTCCGAGCGGTTGAATACGCTGGAGTTGGCTGCCGGAATTCCGGCGTCCTGCTCCTAAATACCTGTCAAAAATCAAAACCGGTTTTGTTGCTTGTTTCGCGGACGGTCGGCACGGCGAGTCCCGAAGCGCGTAGAGTGGGCCAGCGGCGGGTGAAGCTAGGTTTTCAAGGAATGGCCAATGCCTTGAAAACCTATCTTGACCTGCCACCGACATCCACATCGCACGTCGACACTCACCGAGCCGATTATTGTTGTCCACCCCGATTATTGTAGACAGGATGAAAGGGATGAAGAGGATGGACAGGATTGCTGCGGCGACTGTCGATCATGTGGATTCGGAGTTTTTCCATTTCAGCCACTTCACCAGAGAGCAGGAATGGCGAGCCACTCCATCCTGTTCATCCCTTTCATCCTCTTCATCCTGTCAGATTCTTTCCGTCGGTCGTTCGCACATCCCAATTGGTGCCGCACTCGGTATATCCGACAGCCCGTTCCTCTTCACCACCTGTCGCCGAACCCGACAACGAGTATCCCTGAACTCCCCCGCCCGATTGCATTTTCCCCCGCCCTCGCGATAGTCTCTGCGGTCTCTGCTTCACAACCCGCGTTCGCATCAATTCGCCGCTTCGGCATGGAGGAATTTGTCATGGGAAAAAGTCAGGTCAACGTCGCGATGGTCGGACTGGGCTTTGGTGCCGAGTTCATCCCGATTTACCAGGCTCACCCACAAGCCAACGTCGTCGCGATCTGCCAGCGGAATCCCGAGAAGCTGAAGAAGGTCGGCGACACCCTGGGCATCGCCAACCGGTACACCCAATTCGAAGACGTTCTGGCCGACAAGTCGGTCGACTTCGTCCACATCAATTCGCCGATCCCCGACCACGCCTGGATGTCGCTCGCCGCCCTCAATGCAGGCAAGCACGTCATGTGTACCGTCCCCATGGCGACCACCGTGGAAGACTGCGAAAAGATCGTCGAAACGGTCAAAAAGACCGGCCTGAAATATATGATGGCCGAGACCGTCGTCTACAGCCGGGAGTTCCTGTTCCTCAAGGAACTCTACACTAAAGGCGAACTCGGCAAGATCCAGCATCTCGCCGCCTCGCACCCGCAGGATATGGATGGCTGGCCCGATTACTGGGAACGGATGATCCCCATGCACTACGCCACCCACGTCGTCAGCCCGGTGCTGGGGCTGGTCAACGGCAAAGCGGAATACGTGAGCTGCTTCGGCTCGGGAACCGTTCGCGACGACATCGCCCAGAAGTCGGGGAACAAGTTCGCCGTCGAGAGCTGCCACATCAAGATCAAGGATTCCGACGTCACCGCGCACATCTGGCGGTTTTTGTACGACGTCGCCCGCCAGTACCGCGAGAGCTTCGACGTGTACGGCACGAAGAAGAGTTTTGAGTGGACGCTGGTTGAGGGGGAACCACACGTCCTCCACACGGCGAAGAAGCCGGAGCACGAGATTCCCTCAAAAATCGAAGTCCCCGACTACGCGCACCTGCTCCCCGAGCCAATCCGCAAGTTCACCAAGAGCATTCAAGACGCCGACCACCTGTCGTTCATCCAAGGCGGCGGCCACGGCGGCTCGCACCCGCACCTGGTGAACGAGTTCGTCACCGCGCTCATCAACGACCGCGACCCCTGGCCCAACGCCGTCCAGTCAGCCAACTGGACCTGCGTCGGCATCTGCGCCCATCAGTCGGCTCTGAAGGGTGGCGAAATCGTCAAGCTGCCCGGGTTTACGTTGTCGTGAACCGGGATCGCTCCAACCGCAGATTGGACGACTGACGACAAATGTGGTGGCTTCGATCGTCACCAACAAACTCGGCCTAGTGACATGTTCACTCCCCGTCGGCCGGAAGCTGCGATTTCCCCCCACTGGGTAAGATATCCAATCGGACATGCTCGTTCCTCGGGTTGAAGCCTGTTTTCAAGGCTTAAGGCCAGAACGGCGTGTCCGTTTCTTATTAATTCGGAGTCACAATTTCCGGGTGAGCTGGCATTACGTGCTCTGAAGCGAAAAAAGTCCAGGTGATCGCGCCGTTACCTGCCCGGTCACATTGTACTGCGTTGAACAGTCACTCCGGCTCAGGAACTGGTCAGAACGATCTGACGACTCGGTGGAAATTGTGGTGCGACGCCCCGGTCACGGATGTTGAGGCCAGGAATTCACGAATTGGGGAGGACGCAGTGTCGTTTACTTCCTCAGACCGGTCGCATACACCGGATTCGACAGCACCCAAATCTGCTTCTCACTCGCGACCTCCAGCCACGCTTCGATCCGGTAAATTCCGGGTTCCACGAGTGGGGCCTCGAATTGTCTGCCGGTTGATTCCGCCACCAGCTTGCCGTCGCGGATCAACCGCCAGTCCACCGCGATTGGCGACCGGGCGACCAGTCGCATTGCCGGTTGCACCGGGAATTGACTCCCCATCTCGTGCCGAACGTCGGGCGAAACGGCGGCGAAGTCGAAGCCGGTCGCGTCGGCGAGCCAGTCGAACGCGACGTACGCCCGCCCCGCCTGCAACGCCTCCCAG